>NZ_WOEJ01000010.1:0-202802 GCF_019400845.1 Pseudomonas sp. MAG002Y
TAGCGACCTGTCATGTCTGCCTCCGCTTGCCACAACGGCATTAGGCTAACAAACGCGACTTTTCAGACAAACCCTAGGAAAGAAACGCCGTAGAGCCTCTCGTCTTGCACTTATTGGCCATGTTGAGGGTCCCACTTAGTCCAGACAAGAGGATCCAAAATGAAACGAGCAGCATGGGTGACGAGTATTTTATTCGGGGCATTGTTGGCGACTGGCTGTGTACCGTGGGGCAAAGATCAAGGGGGCGGAGATGTTAGTCCGCAGGAGCAAGGTGGTGCGGCAGGTGGACCTGGAGGTGCGGGCAGCGGTATGGGCGGCACTGGCGGGGCGGGCGGATCTTCATCCGGCTCGGGCGGAGGATCAGGCAGTCGCTGAGTTTATTCCTTCACAAGAGAAATAATGTTTGGAAGCAGCGCCTTATACACTGGTACGAAGCACGCAGTGATATGGCCTGCTTCGAAGAGAGTATTCATAAGTGCTAACTCAGCTTGTTGAAACCCGACCGATGAGTCGGGTTTCGCTTTCGTATCAAGCTGGTCTTCACGTTGTCTAAGCTTATGTGCCTGCTGATTGTGCAGATAGGCCCTTAAACAGGCTGCCGAAGCGTTGCTGGTTAAGTTCAGAATCTATCCGTTGTGGCGCTTAGGCGCTATTGCTTAGCTTGCTTATACCTAATTCTGTTATGAGCTTACCGGAATAACCATTTTCATCAGTGATGCGTTGTTTGAGTTTGCTCGGGTGAAAGAGAAGCCTGAGTAAGCAGATAACGCTTTTGCAATTCCTGATAGTCCTGGGTCTGCTGCATACGGGCTACTTTATTAAATAGGTCGGAAATCGTTGGGTCTGGTGTATTAGCTGACACGAACCATCCAATCCAGCCATTTATATCCATCGGCATATCTTGCTCAGTAAAGGTTTTGACGGCCGGCCAGTTAGGAATGCGATCTTTGCTGGTTACAGTAAGAGCGTGTACCTTTCCTTCTGCTCTACGGCTGTTAACCTGTCCGCATACAAATATCGTGGCGGCCAATCCTCCGTCGAGTAGGTCGCCGATAATAGCTGTGGTGTGACTGTATGTTTGCATGCGCAGAGCAATTTCTTCTTCGCAGCCCAACATCAAGCCTGCCAGATGACTTTGAGACCCATACAGAGCTATACCTACATCTCGGAAGTGTGGTTTTTTGCTAACCCAGTCGACATAGGCACCCACGCTCTGGATAGACTGCGGAACTGCTGGCCCTACAGCAAGAGCATAAGTGTAGTCCCTAACAAGGCGAGGGGCGTAAAGTCGTTGATCGGGTCATATTCGATCGAGTCATAAACATTGGGAAGTAGGCTCATTGAGGCTGAAACGGCTTGGAGAATAGTTGTGCCGTCTGGTGTTGCCTGCTTGGCTAGTGCGACTAGCCAAACGTGTGTTCTGCTCACTGATGACCTGCAAGCAGTACTCAAATGGAGCTTGTTTAGAGAAAACAGGCTATAAGCGCTCAGCCATTTCGGTACTGAATGCTTCTTTTGGCTGACCAGTTTTACATTGCTGGACTTCTGGGCTTCCAAGGAAGTTAATGAAGCACCTAGAAGGGCGACCCAGATCCATACAAAAAATGTCTTCGACTGATGATGACGTGGCTCTTATACTGACCGATGAATACTCAGAGGCAAGCGCTAGGACTGCTGGTATTTCAGGGTAGTTCGAGCTATTGAATACGCTAATTGGTAGCGCGTTAAAATACTCTTAAATTACTTTCAGACGTAATTATGCATTTAGTCTGTATTATAAATAAGAATTATTTGTATTTATGAAGCGCCGATGCGTAACTTTGATGGTGGGATATACAAAGCCTTTCCTGCACATCGACAACTCTGCCGCAATAGTCGGTTAAGCAGTACTTTATTTGGTGTAAAATAGAGAGTATCGAAAGAAACGCGCGCTATCCTGATCGATAACCAGCGATCTTGAAATCGGTACTGAGTGTCGGGTTGTGTTTTCGATCACTCAAATCTTGAGTATCCTTACACGTTTAACGTTGTAGTTCGCTCTGTACGGAATAGTCTGGAGCGGCTGAGTGTATATGGGAAAATGGATCAACCTGAAGCGCAATCTCCAGATAGAGGGGTGGGCGTTTCTATTGGCGTTTGGCTGTATTTTCTTTGGATTCAGGCACAGTTACTGGCTGTGGATGCTGGTCCCGTTGTGTCTAGGGTTGGGTGTTGATTGGCATCGACTGATGCCTGACAAAGATCCTGAAGAACTACCGTAAAATTTAGCCAATCTGACGCGGCCGCACCAATACTGTTGATGCAGCTTTCATTCGAACATCTTTCTTGACGTTAATTGATCGAGACGGCTCCAGAGGTTCTGGATTCGTATTTAATCAATGGAGCGGTTTAGCCGGGGTAGGCATGAAGCGTTTAGTAGTAGTTATCAGCCTTGCTTTAACAGGTTGCGCTGGGGTTGGCGATATTGAAAAGGTACAGCCTTCTCTAGCGGGAAGATCAAATAAAGATCCAGATGCCTTTATGGGGTGCCTGATGACAGACCTGTCTGTCAATCAGTCAAAAGTTATTATTGAGAGGAAGGGAAGTAGTATCAAGGCCCTGGTTCCTCAAGGGTTGGCCTCGCCAGCTCCGGCACTGGTTATTGCTGACAAGACTTCGCATGGGACTAAAGTCGTTCTGCGAGACGGCAAGGCGAATAATCCCTTTCCTTTTGCTGGAATCAGAAGCACCGTATCAGGCTGCTTGTAAATAGCGATCATTAAGCCTTTTAAAAACAAAGCTCCACATGCAGTGGAGCTTTGTTTTACGGTCAGCGATAACGACGATGAGAAACATCGAAATCTGTTTTCGCCGTCAGGCTCATGTCAACACTGCGCTGGTCGTTGACATTGGCCGCTAATGACATGTCAGCCGATGGCCTACACTGCTCAAGGCAGGAGTCTCCATCATACGCCCACCATACTGTCATACTGAAAGCGGCAAGAAATAGCCAGCTCAGCAAATTACCGGTCTCTACTTTTGACGACTCGTTCATAACGTTTCGCTCCATGAATACGCTAAGGATGATGGCATTTTGGTGCTGCTCTCTTTTTACTCTTAACGTTTGAAGTTGGCTAGTGCTTGTTTAACAATTAACAGCGTCTTTTAAAAAATATGTGGAACAGCTTGAGTTAGTTGTGTAGCTAGCTTCTCATAAGTGCTTTGCCTAATAGATTGCACGAAAGAGGAAGGGGCTCTAGGTGGGACTAATGTTAACTCTTAACTATCACTAACTGGATACAAAATCAGCCAAGCCTAATACAGAAATAACCCCTGCATAAAAAAGCAGTGCGTAAGCAAAACTTGTCCAGATGAGTCGACGGCGAAGTTGTATGCGGGTCATAAAGCATTCCTTGCTGAGTAGAGATAGAGCGGAAGCGTGAGTCAGCTGGGCGACAAAACGAAGTGATGAAGCTGATCTGCCAGCTATGACCATAAAAATTTAAAAGCGCTGCACAGTGGGCGAAAAAAATTAGCTCAAAAGGTGAATGACACATCATTCACCGCCTGAGAAGCGATGTGCGTATGCCCTGAAGAACTGAGAGCCAGCCATCACATGGCAGAAGAAAAGGCGCCTAAGCGCCTTTAGAAGGGAATATCATCATCGAAGCTGTCGTAGTCTGGAGCCGGCTGGGTTGAGGGCTGCGGCTGTGTAGGCCTACGGGCTTGCCCAGAGGGTTGTTTGCCGGATTGTTGGTTACTCGATGGTTCGTTATCCCCTCGGCCGCCAAGCAGTTGCATGGTACCGCTTATGTCGACGATAACTTCAGTCGTGTAGCGGTCTTGCCCGTCTTGGCCCTGCCACTTTCGTGTGCGTAACGTACCCTCTACGTAAACCTGTGACCCTTTGCGAAGGTATTCGGCGGCTATCTCGGCCAGCCGGCCAAAAAAAACGACCCGATGCCACTCGGTTCGTTCTTGCAACTGACCACTCTGCTTGTCCTTCCAACTTTCACTGGTTGCAAGGGTGATATTGGTGATGGGGTTACCATTGGGCGTATAGCGGATTTCGGGATCGGCACCTACATTACCAATGAGAATAACCTTGTTGATACCTCTAGCCATTCGAAACCTCACAGTCAGCACTAGGGCTGCGGTTTTTTGTATACATTACTGATGTCCATACTTACAAGCCGACTATTTTAGTTTGCCCATCAGTTCCTGAAAACTGAATTTGGGAGTTGCTCGGTAAGCTGACATCTAAACGGTCAGAAGCGTGCTTTATAATTAACTTACGCGCTAGTTCCAAATTTTCGAAGTTCTAGGTCGTGCTTTACAGTTATGGGGGCGAGAGGGTTAAAAACAATATCAATTGTTTGGGTTGTATGGACCGCTTGTCACTTTTTCAAGTGTTTGGATCGTAGAGTAAGAAATATAAGCTGGCGTTTTGCAGGTCATTAATGAAATTACGGAGCCCTGATATGAATTTATATAGAAAATTCCATTTCTAAAAAACATGAGGCATTAAGCGGGTGCCTGATGTAGGGGCTTTTTCAAAACAAGCAGCCTAGGCGTAAGCTTTATTGATGACTTAGGTGCGGAAGGGGTAGTAATCGCTTGGATAGGGGAGCCATGCTCTGTTGGCTCCTTATGGCACCAGCGGCAAAGCTTTTAGATTAGTGGCCATTTGATATCGTCTGGTGATTGTATAATGGGCTCTTCTGGATCGACGTAGCGTTGAATGCTCTGAGTCTGATATTCATTTCAGCTTTGGGATAGGAGGCCGTTAAATTGACATTGAGTCAACGTTTCGGCTTACCCGATAAGATTGTCCCGGTTGTTTGTATGGCCAGGCGTCTTCAAAGGAGTCATTAATTGTCTTTTATTCGTGTTGGGCTCTATGGGTTTTAGACTTTTTGCCATGCCTGTATTGGTGCTGTTGGTAGGTCAGGCTATTTCGATCGTTCTTTTCGTTTGGGCGGGTAAAGTTGAAGCGCTAGTGCTTTTGGATCTAGCGATTACTGCCAAGCTGATCAGCTTGATGATGTGGTTGGTAAGTTTGTCGATAGGTCTGTCGTGGCTATTAACACGCCTCCAAAAACTGCTGCGCTGGAAAAAAGGAAGGCTGCATGGAGGGTGTATCCATTGTGAGGGCTTGTTAAGCCATCACGATGATGAGCATGGGTTCTACAGTAAGTGCTTGATGTGTAATGCGAGGCATTATTGATAATATCTTGCTAACTTGGCCCGAAGCTTTTACGCCATAGGTTGTTAGTGTGTGCTGAACGAAAGTATCCAGCTGACATGCGTATCAGCTGGTTAATTTCATCTGTAAGCCTAGCTTGGCCGATCCTGCCTGGCGTTAGGTGTTTCCATAGCACGCTGCGCCTGTTTGAAAAGATAAAGACACAGCAGAAGGCCGGCTAGAGACATTATTGCAGCAAAGAGATAGATGGAGTTGAAGCCAAACGCATTGGCAATGCTGCCGGCTACGGGGCCGGTAATTCCGAGCGACATGTCTAGGCACAGTGAGTAGGCACCTAGCGCAGCGCTTCTGTTAGTGGCGGGGACCTTTACAATGGCCTCTACACCCAGGGCGGGATAAACAAGCGAGAGGCCAAAGCCTGCTAACGCGGCTCCTGCCATGGCCATGCCGGGTGAAACGGCTAGCCACAGAAGCAGCAGACCTAGTGTTTCCACGATAAAGCAGGCAATGGCGACGGGGTAGCCGCCGAAGCGGTTGACTGTTCCTGCAAATAAAAGACGGGCGCAAATGAACGCAGCACCAAATGCGGTCAGGCTATAGGCAGCGTTAGGCCAGCCATGGCTGCCGTAGTACAGCGTAATGAACGTCGCGATGGTGCCAAAGCCAATCGAGCTTAACAGTAGACCTAGTCCATAAGGACTGATGCGCCAGAAGACACGAAGAAAGGGGAGGCGCTCGCCAGGAATGATAGGAGCAGGCTCTTTATTCCAGGCCAGGACCAAGCCGATGGCGGCCAGTAAAACAATGCTTACACCCAGGCTCCAGAGTCCCAGGCTGCTTACCATGGCAACGCCTAGCGGAGCACCAATGGCCAAGGCGCCGTAGGCTGCGATCCCGTTCCAGGAAATCACCTTGCTGACGTGCTGCATCCCAACACTGCCCATGCCCCAGCTCAGCGAGCCTGTACCAATCAGTGCCTGGGCGCATCCTAGAAAGACTCGCCCTATGATAAGCAGCACCAGGCTTGCAACCTGAAAGTCCTGTAGCAGAGTTGAGATGAAAGTCAGGATGCCACAGATGCCGCAGCCAAACAGCCCTGCGATTACGCCTTTCTTGGGGCCGATGCTATCAGCAATCTTGCCTGCAATCGGGCGCGTAAACAGGGTGGCGATGTATTGGATGCTAATGGTCAGGCCTGCCATGACCGACCCAAAGCCCAGGGTGTCATGGACATATCCGGGCAGGATGGCAAGCGGTAGACCAATGGCCAGAAACGTCAAAAAGCTGAAAACGACGATTGAGGCGATACGCAAGGTAATGGCAACGGATTCTGAAGCGTTCATCAGTAGGTAAGGCCTCCCGGCTCAGACGTTAGGATTCCGTTTTAGCAGCGTGATACTCAATGCCAAGCCCATTAACGACGCCAGGGCTGCGCTTAGGAACATGATGGAATAGCCAAAGTTCGCTGCAATGGCCCCAATCAATGGACCCGTGATACCTAATGAGAGATCAATGAAAACTGAGTAGGCGCCCAGCGCCGAGCCTCGGTTCGCGGCTGGCACCAGCCGGACGGCCTCGACACCCAGTGCAGGAAATACCAGGGAAAAGCCAAATCCGGTCAGGGCTGCGCCTGCAAGCGCAAGGAAGGGTGTCGAGGCCTGCCAGAGCATCAGTAATCCGAACGTCTCAACGGTCAGGCAGACAATCGCTACCCGAAATCCGCCTAGTCGATTGATGGCATTGGCAAACAAGAGGCGTGCACAGATGAAGAAAAAGCCGAATACGCTTAGGCAAAAGGCTGCGTTGTCCCAATGACGGCTGCTGTAGAAGAGTGTGATGAAGGTTGCGATGGTTCCAAACCCGATTCCGCCTAGGGCAAGGCCCATGCCATACGGAGCAACCCGCCCCAGCACATTGAGAAAGGGCATGCGTTTACCAGGCACAATTGCAATGGCAGGTTTAGGTCTGGCCAGGTAGAAGCCTAGCAGGGCAAGCAAAAGAATGCTGACACCCATGCTCCATAGGCCCAGACCATTGACCAGCATGACGCCCAAGGGTGCGCCAACGGCCAAGGCCCCATAGCTGGCGATGCCATTCCAGGAAATGACCTTGGCCGTATGCGCTGCACCGGTACGACCAATCGCCCAACTGATGGCTCCCGTGCCTACAAGACTTTCCGAACAGCCCAGGATAAGGCGTCCTGCCAGCAAACACCCTAAGCTGATTGAGGGTGCGTTCTGTAAAAGCGTAGATGCCAGCATGAGTATTCCACTTACGCCACATCCAGCCATGCCATAAATGACAGCTTGCTTGGCGCCTATGGTATCGATGACTTTACCAGCATGGGATCGTGAGAGAAGCGTAGCGAGGTATTGACTGCTAATGACGAGTCCGGCGACGACCGAGTTGAACCCCAACTGGTCGTGCACATATTTGGGCAGGACCGCAAGTGGAATCCCGATGGTCAGATAAGCAAGGAAAGTAAAGAGGACAGTTGAAACGACTACAAGCGTAATTGCAAAAGGTCGTTGTGATTGGGACTCGGTGTTCGACATGGACAACAAAAGCGTTCCTGAATGTTTGAACTGTTTATTGGATCATTAGCTAAGCATCCAATAAAGCGATATTACCGTGTAGACGCTGCTGAGCAGGGTTTCGTTACGTAAGCCACTGCATGAGGTATTTGCCGTATTAAAGCGTTATAAGATGAGAGGCCTAGAAAGCTATACCTCATTTCAGAACACAGATTAAAAAGTTAAAGTAATTTCTAGGATTATCTAATTTATATAGATTAATCAGCTACTTAATGAATAAAGTTAAAGCTAACAGTAAGTATGTGATTGAGGAAAGGGTCCTTCTGGCTAGACTGTTTTCTGGCAGCGTCTTCCGCTTCGCTAGCTTTGCGCCAGAATATTGTCATCAACGACTTGCATCATGGCGCTTTACCAGCTTCTCTTATCGTATATGCATAAAGTTTGAAGGTGCTCTAGCCCTTTATCGATGCTGTGTCCAGCCTGAAGCAGAACAATAGTTTGCTTAGCTGGCACAGCATTTGAATAGGTATTGGTAGTTGGCTGTATAACGATCAATGGTTCAGGGAAAGTCCGAACACTGTTCGGAATTATCGTGCATGGACGTTAAAGAGACGTAGGTTCAAACACATGCATAAGCATATCGATACTCGCCGCAGCGGCGGTTTTACACTTATCGAAATTCTGATTGTGGTCGCCATAGTCGGCATCCTGGCGGCTATCGCGGTTCCGTCCTACAGCTCGTATGTCACCCGCAGCCAGATCAAGACAGCGCAGGGCGACCTTGTGGCGCTTGGACTTAATATGGAGAACGTGCGGCAGCGTACCTTGAAATATTCCTCTGCGCCGGTTACGACGACCACAGCTGCCACACAGGCGCTGTTCAATGGCAAATGGCAGCCTGCTCAGGGTGCGGACTTCGAATACATGATCACTCAAGTCACCGATACGGCCTATACGGTATCTGCCCGTGGCAAGAGTGCCAAGTTGAGCACCTGTACACTTACATTGACAAGCAAGAACGAACGTACCGCGACCGGGTGCCCAGGAGTGACATCATGGTAAAACAGGCCAAGGGTTTCACCCTGATCGAACTAATGGTCACGTTGGCTGTGATGAGTATTCTTTTGATGGCAGGCGTTCCCTTGACTCAGGGATGGTTGAACAGTGCTCATCAGCGTGATGCTGCCAGTGTTCTTCAACAGGGAATTGCGCGGGCCAAGGCGATGGCATTGAGGAACCCGGCGGGCGTCGTCGGAGCGGATAAACCTGCTGCCTTGCTCTGTTTGAACGACACTTCCTTGGTGCTGGCCCAGCCAGTTGCCGGGCAAAGCGCCTTTAACTGCGGGCAGGTGGGTAATGCCCAGGTTGTATGGAGCAGTGCGCTACCCAAACAAGTTACCATCGAGTCCGACAACAAGTCCTTCCAGTGCGTCGCATTGGATAACCGAGCGCTACCTTTCCAAAGTAGCCCGTCGGGACTTGATTGCGCCACGGTGGATCTGGCAGTGAAGGCGGGTCGAGAAGATGCGCTTCCGATCACCATCATTTAATGGCAGGTCTTGCCAGCGCGGCGATACGCTGATCGAGGCCCTGGTGGGTGTCTTGCTGATGTCAATCATAGGCATCGGCATGATTCATATCGCCACGCGTATTCAGCAGACGCAAACAGACCTGCATATCCAGAACTATATCGTGGTGCAAATGCGCAACCTGCTGCATGTCTATGGAACAACGCTCTGTCCAGGTAATAGCGCCAATAGCAAAGCCATTGTCTATTCACCCATTGATGGTTCCCCATTTCCACTGGATGTGGAATGCACGACGACGTCGGGTGCTATTTCGCTGGGTGGACGCACGGTAGATGCGTCTCCTCAACACGTTATGCTACAGACCCGTGCCATGGATCAGGAGGTATTTGGTCTGCCCATTCAGGTGGGCGATCTGTGACAGGCAGTCGTCAGAGGGGATTCAACCTGATCAGCCTCATGATAGGCATGGTCATTTCGCTGATTACCATACTGGCGATGTTGTCGCTATACCGGACCCTGGTAGGTGTAAGTGTAGAGTCGGCAAGCCTGGCTAAGGTGGAGGGGCAGAAAGCCTCGGGACTTTTGACTGCACAGATCGCTTTGCAACAGGCAGGGTTTGGTTTGCCGGTAACTGGTACCAAGCGACCTCAACTAGGTACGGATCTGGTCTTCATCCGTGATGCAGTGCTGTCCAAGGCAGACGAAAACAATGTGCGCAAATTATCGGGTGGAACGGTAATCGATTTTACCAAAGCGGACCCGATTAAAGGGTCGTTGGGAAACGCGATTATCTGGGGCTTCAATGCCAGCACCATTACGGCTGCTCCGATCGCGGATGCCTATCAATGCAGCGGTCTGGTCTCGACTTCCTCAGGGCTTGTACTGCTCAAACCCATGAAGTGCACAAGTGCGAAGGTGTGGGCATCGCTGGATTGGATCACGGCTGACCTGATCAACGAGATGGGCAGCGATACACAGGGCGCCTATATGCAAGTGGTCGAAGCGACGTGTTGGCCTTTTAGTACAAATGAAGGGGTTCATGCGGTACAGGTGCGTTTTCCTGTATTGGATCTGGAGCCGCAGCCTGAGCCGCTGACGATTAGTTTTACCACGTGCCTGTCGAATTTCGCGCCATGATTAGCTTTCCGGCTCGCCAAAGAGGTATCGCCTCACTGATGGTCATTCTGCTGACTGGAATGACGCTGACCATTGCAGCGCTAGGCATGATGTACATGGTGCAAGGCACGCAGGAGCGGCAGCTGGCGGTTCATGCAACAACGCCAGCCCAGTTGAAGGCCTGGACAGGCGTGGAGCTGCTGAGGCAATTTTTGACAAACCGATCTACAAACGATCTGGAGGCGCTTGCGGCGGGAGAAATTGCTGTGGGTGGTACGACAGGGATCAAGGTCGAGCTGCTTTCCAAGACAAAGCCGCAAAGCGGTCAATATCGAATCGTAGCGAATGTTACAGGTAGAGCGGCTGACTCCACGGCTATCGTGCAGGCAGTCTATAATGTCAAGCCGCTGGATTACATTACAACCGCCCCAGGCACATCGACGGGCTCGACCAGTCCGGCACCTGTAAACACGCCGGCTACCGTGCCGCCGCTCATTCGCACCAGTACCGACTTGAACCTTGGGAGTGGCACTCTTATTTTCACCGGCCCCCAAGAGGCTAACGTCAGTGTTAACGGCAAGGTCAATCTTAGCGGCAACGTACAGGGACTGGATGCCATCAGCGCAACGGACGACATCGTAATAGGTGGCACAACATCGATGAGCGCGTTAACAACCAGTGGCAATATCACGCTGAATGACGCTGCTTCAGCACTGACCGTTAGGGCGATGAAAAACGTGACGTTAAACGACTCAGCCAGTAGCGCTAACGTTACGGCCAACGGAACCATTACCCTTAATGGTTTCCGGCAGGCCTCGCTGGCAACTGCTGCCGGTTTGGTTAAAACGACTGCTGTGAGTGTTGCAAATGCGCTTGGGACCGTGACAGTAAAAAGTGGTGCTGTCAGTACGATAAATACACAGGCGGATATTGTCTGGACCAGCAGCGAGGCGTCAAGGGCGCTCAATGCCAACGGTAGAGTCATCTATTCAGGTAGCAATAATGGCACGGTCATTAACAATCAGGGTGATGTGCAGCTGACCAGTGCTACGGTGCAAGCTGTCAAGACTCAGGGCTCTACAACGTTAGACACTAGTACAATCGCCAATCGACTGGATGGTCGAGGCAGTCTAGACGCCCGAAACAGAAGTGCGGTCTCGGCCGGAATAGTAGGCGGAAGCATTACCGCGGACCCGAATTCGAAATCACGGATAAACGTAATCAGCACTGCTGGCTATTCAGTGGCCGTACCAGCAGTAACCGTCACTGCCGTTACTGCGCCTACGTCCGCTCAAGTTAGCAAGGTAGATGCCTATGCCTTGCGCAGTAGTGCCAACTATGAATTCGAGATGGTAGGTACTCAGCGCAAGGTTACCGTCAGAAATGTACAAGGTATCGCTGACGGCACTTATTACCTAGGGAACTACCCTTCCACCTTGCTGCGTGGCTACAGGGATTATCTCTGTACCGCAGTTGGCAGTGACGGCTTTTGTACGGTGCCCGCTCAGCCCAATCGTACGCTGTGCCAGGGCGAGACATCTTTCAATGGATGTATTACCTACCAGCAGGGCACATGGTATCTGGGTGGGCGAACGCTGGCGCCGGGCGTACTGTGGTTCAAGGGTAATCTCGATGCAGGCAGCGGTGTCTATTACAACTCCATGATTGCAACGGGAAACATAAGGACTTCCGGCAGAAACAAGACGGTTGCCGTGAATTATGCCGGATACGGTCCTGTCTGCACCGCAGTAGCTCGGCAAGAAGACGGGCTCGCTATCAGTAATGATCTGAAAGGACTGTTTCCACGAAACCTGTGTGATACCGCTGCCGGTACGTATAAGCTTTCAGCCGAAGGTAATCTGGCCTTTCTAGCAGGCAGCTATGAAGGAGGTTCGTTTGTAGGCGGTACTATTACGCTGGGTTCGAACCTTGATCTGTTTGTTAATGATGTATATGGCAGTGTCGTGGCGGGCAACAATGTCGTAACCAATAGCACTACCCGGGTTCACGGTACGCTGACCTCTGCCTCCCAGGGAGGGGCCACCCAACAGATGGGAGGCACTACGACGATTGATACCTCTGGCTGGCCTGCAACTTATTCTCCCGAGCAAGCTCCTGGAAATACACCTGCAGGGACAGGAGGAATGACAAACGGCTCAATGTATGACGGACGACCCGGCCCTACGGTAGAGATGGTCTGGACGCGTTATTTATAAGGCTTCCGAAAGTTAATGATCTCTTGGAAAGCCTGTAGGCTGTGAGGGTTGCCGTGTCTTGAACAACGACAACACGATACCACCAGCCAGCAGACCAAAGGTCACACCCAATGATAGCGGTGCCGGGATTGGGCCAATGAAGGAGTGTGCAAAGATCTTGGCCCCGATGAAAATGAGCACCAACGCCAGCGCATATTTTAAATAGGCGAATCGGCTGATCATGGCAGCCAAGGCAAAGTAAAGCGCTCGAAGGCCCAAAATGGCACAAATGTTTGATGTGTAAACGATAAAAGGCTCCTGGGTGATCGAGAAGATGGCCGGAACGCTATCCACCGCAAAAACCAGGTCCGCCATTTCGATGAGTATCAACGCCAAGAGAAGCGGGGTGGCGTAGACCAGGGGCTTGCTGGATCCTTCCTTTTCCTTGCGTATCAGAAAGCGATCACCATGGAGCTGATCCGTCACGCGGATATGCTTGCGCAAGAAGCGCAGCATGGGATTTTGGGCCAGGTCGGGCTGGTCGTCGTGGCGGCTGAAGAGCATTTTGATTCCTGAGATCAACAGGAACGCGCCAAATACATAAAGGATCCAATCGAAGCGTTGTACCAGCGCAGCGCCAACGCCAATCATGATGGCACGCATGACAATGGCGCCGAGTACACCCCAGAACAGGACTTCATGCTGGTATTTACGCGGAATTTGAAAAAAGCTGAAGATCAGCGCCATGACAAAGACGTTATCCATCGAAAGCGACTGTTCGACCAGATAGCCTGTGTAATATTCAAGGGCGCGAGTGGCACCAAATTCGTACCAGATCCATCCACCAAAGGCGATCCCGAACGAGATGTAGCCTGCCGACATCACCAGGCTCTCCTTGATGCCTATTTCGTGATGATTGCGCTGCAGGACACCCAGATCGAAGATCAGAAGCAAGAGTACGATGATAAGAAAGCTCAGCCACAGCCAAGCGGCGGCGCCCATGAAGGGCGTAGTCAGGAAATCAAATGCGTCGGGCATGATCGATCCTGTCGATGTCGTTAGGTGACTCCGACATGGCGATCGGGTGATCGTCAGAGGGGCCCGGCGTCACACCTCCATAGAGGTAGGGTTGAATCTAACAAAGCGGTTGGCTTCGTCATCTCAATAGACCCACACTTCTACGCGCCGGTTCTTCATCCGGCCTTCATCACTATTGGCTGCTACAGGCAAGGCATCGCCCAGCCCTACGATGTCATGGAACATCACGCCACCCTTGTTTAGCTCCCGCCGTACGGCCATGGCGCGTAGCTTGGAGAGCAGCTCGGCTCGCTTCAAGTCTTCCTTTGTATCGCTAAAGCCAATCAGTGCTACCTTCTTGTCGAGCTTGTCATTTTCTCTGAGGTAGGTCATCAGACGTTCGATATCGAGGTTGGCCTTGTTGTCCAGCGTGGCGCTACCCTCAGCGAAGCGAAAATTGACCGAAAGGCGCTGCGCATGGTCGGCAAGCTGACGATAAAACGCTGGCGCATCTGCCGGCACGACGGGCTGGACCGCCAGTACTTCTTGAGCCACGAATCCGCTCTTGCTGACCCATCTTTGCCCCTCCGAACTTTGAGCGTAGCGGATGAAGGCATTTACCCACGGATTTTTCTCGTCGGGTTTGTTATAGAGGAACAGACGACGTGAGAGGGGATAGTCTTCCGTAGCAACGGTGGTAACCGTTGGGGGGAGGGCTAGCGCCGATCCGTCAGAGATCGATACGGCTTTTGCCTTGCCTACAGCAGCCAGTCCGACAAAGCCGATTCCATATGGATCCTGGCTGATAGCGTCGGATAGCTCGTCATTGGATTCGAAACGCGTAGCTGTAGGCGAAAGGCTTTTGCCATGAGAGGACATGACCAGTTCCTTGAAGGTATCAAAGGTGCCTGATTGGTCATCTCTCGCATACAAGTGAACAGGACCTAGTGAACCCCCAATGTCTTTCCAATTCTTCACATCGCCTGAAAAGAGTCGGGCCAACTCATCGGTTGAAAGCGTGGTCAATGGGTTCGCCGCGTTCAGGATGATAGCGATGCCATCAATACCAATGACATGCTCGGATCCGGCATCTCGTGCATTACCCAAGCGCTTGAGTTCGAGTGCCTCGCTGTCCTTGATAGGACGTGAGGCAGCAGCGATATCGGTATCGCCATGAATAAGATCGGCAAAGCCGGTACTCGATCCATGCGCCGCCATATCGATGCGAACCTGATCACCGTTGGCGCGTCTGCCAATAATGATGCGTTCGTTTTCATGACTGCCAGTCCGGCTGTTTATGGTCTCGAACCCTTGTGTCTTGAGAAAGCCTTCGACCATGAGCGGGGAAAGCTGAGCACCGATGGTGTTGGAGCCATGGATACTCAATACCGGTTTGCCATCTGTGCGAAGCGGTAATGGCTGCGCCGCGGTCGACCATGATGAGACGGTGCAAACGATGCCGAGAAGCGCGCTGACAAGAAGACGGCTCCAACGGATGGAATCCTGACGGGCGGAATTCATATTCCTACAGCTACCCTGGAAATGAGACGCGGGCAGCATAAAAGGGAAAAATGACGAAAACGTTACAACGGCAGCTTTTTGCCACTATTGTGTTGTGAAGTGGCCTGCTTGAGCAGACCACTGTATCGCGTCAGGTCAGCTCAACCCAGATAGGGGCATGGTCAGAGGGCTTTTCCATGGCACGGATGTCATAGTCAATACCGGCGTCTTTGAGGCGAGGCTGGGCACCTTGCGAGGCCAGGATCAGATCGATGCGAAGACCTCGCTTGGGCTCCGCTTCAAATCCTTTGCTACGGTAATCAAACCAGCTGAAACGATCCGCAACAATAGGGTTGAGGTGGCGGAAGCTATCAACCAGCCCCCAGTTCTTGAGCTTGGCCAGCCACTCGCGCTCCTCGGGTAGAAAGCTGCATTTGCCGGTACGCAGCCAGCGCTTGGCATTATCGGTACCAATGCCGATATCGCAGTCTTCAGGTGAGATATTGAAATCGCCCATTAGCAGCAGCGGTGTGTTGGTGGAGTAGCGCTGTTCGAGAAGCTGCTGCAGGTCTGCATAGAACTTGGTCTTGGCGGGAAATTTGACAGGATGGTCCCGGCTTTCGCCCTGCGGAAAATAGCCGTTCATAATGACGACCGGCTGGTTGTTATGGTCGGCATAAACGCCATAGATGAAACGTTTCTGGGACTCTTCGCCGTCGTTGGGGAAGCCCTTGTGGATCTCCAGCGGTGCCTGGCGCGAAAGCAGTGCTACGCCATAGTGACCTTTCTGCCCGTGATAGTGAACGTGATAGCCCAACGCCTCGATATCAGCCAGCGGGAACTGGTCATCCGAGACCTTGGTTTCCTGAAGCCCGATAACATCGGGTGCGTGACGTTCGATCAAGGCAGCCAGCTGATGAGGACGTGCTCGCAAACCATTGATATTAAAGCAAACAATCTTCATGGGCGAAGAAGACTCTCGGTAAAATGGCCATCCTAGCGTATAGAACGGCTTCATGACGAGCCTGCTTCGCTGGTATAGCCGATGAACGCCACGACGCTGCGTTTGTCTCACGACCACTCGCCCGGTAGCATCGCGTCATGACTTTTCATCTACGACTCCGACTCAGTATTGCCGGCCTGCTTTTAATGAGCGGCGTCGCCATGGCCCAAGCGGCCGAACTCACCGTGCACGTTACGCCTGATAATCGTGCGCTGCGGGATAACATTTCTGCGTATATAGGCAGCCTTGCCGATCGGGACGCGGTTGCCTTGCAACGGCTGCGGCGTACGGCTGAAGGCCAGGCGGAGCAGGCTGCCCAGGCACTGGGCTACTACCATGCGCAGATTGATAGCCGGGTCGAGACAGGGCAGACGCCTCGGCTGATACTGGATATCCAGACTGGAGAGCCCGTTCGACTGCGCCAGGTAGATATCCGCGTGGAAGGTCCGGCGCGGCAACTCAAGTCATTCAAGTCGCCCGATGGTGCCAATCTGAAGTCTGGCGCTCAGCTCAATCATGGCTTCTATGAAGATGCCAAGACACTGATCCAGAATCAGGCTGCACGTTATGGCTTCTTCAGTGGGTACTTCACCCAGCAGAAATTGATCATCGATCCGCAGGCTGGCTACGCAGACATTGCACTGGTTTACGAAAGCGGACCTCGCTACCGGTTGGGTAACGTGGAATACGAAGGGGATTTTCCATTCGATCAAGACCTGCTCAATCGCATGGTGCCGTTCAAGCCAGACGAGCCCTATGATTCGGAAACCCTTGCTGAGCTTCAGCAGACGCTGCTCCGAAGCGGTTATTTCGACAGCGTGCGCGTCAACGCTATTCCGGCAGATGCCAAAGACCAGACGATTCCGGTCATGGTGAACCTGACTACTCGCAAGCCACGTACGCTGGGGTTGGGGCTTGGCTACTCTACCGACGTCGGCCCGCGTGTTCGCGCAACCTGGGATCGACATTGGCTCAATGCGCAGGGGCATAGCTTGGGCGCGGAGATGGAGCTTTCCGCGCCACGTCAGAACATCGGCGCCTGGTATGACATTCCCGGGCGCGACCCCATCAACGATAAATTCCGTTTGGCGGGGGGATATCAGTATGAAGAAATCGCCGATGACGATTCGCTGAGTCGCCTGCTCACCGTCGGGCCCGAATGGCATCGCAAATTGCCCAGCGGCTGGACACGGGTGCTCTCCCTGAAACTCCAGCGAGAGGAATACCGTCTGGGAGACGATTCGGGTCTATCGACACTGCTCATGCCGGGTGTCGATTATTCCTACCTGCGCAGCGATAACCGGATCGATCCCAGCCATGGTTACCGACTGCAGTTTGGTGTCTCGGCTGCCAAAGAGGGCATCGTGTCCGACGCCAACATGGTGCATGTGACGGCGCTGGCGCGTGGCCTGACTACTTTTGCCGGTGGGCACCGGCTGCTAGGGCGGGTTCAGGTCGGCGGCAACGCCACCAATGGGTACAAGCAGATTCCGCCATCGCTGCGCTTCTTTGCCGGTGGTGATCAGAGCGTCAGGGGTTATGACTACCAGACGCTATCGCCCACGAACTCCGACGGAGACAGAATCGGTGGACGATATATGGTCGCGGGCAGCGTTGAGTACCAGTATCCGCTCAAGGATAAATGGCGACTGGCGACCTTTGTCGACCAGGGGGGAGCGTTCAATGCGCTCGATAATCCGGATATCAAGACCAGTATCGGCCTTGGTATCCGTTGGGTTTCGCCAGTGGGGCCCATACGTGTCGATCTGGCTCATGGCCTTGATGAAGAAGGTGGCTTTCGTTTGCATTTCTCGATGGGGCCGGAATTATGATGCGTGCGCTCAAGATTGTTGGCGCCACGCTGCTGACGGTTGTCGTTGTTCTTGTATTGGGCGTGACCATTTTATTGGGAACCGAGTCTGGAAGCCGTTGGGTGTTGGGCCGGATTCCCGGGCTTGCAGTGGAAGGCTATACGGGTCGACTGGGAGGGCACTGGAAGGCCGACACGCTGACCTGGGCTCAGGCCGGTACGCAGGTTAGGCTGGTGTCTCCTGAGTTCGCTTGGTCGCCTGGTTGCCTGTTCAAGCGAACACTGTGTATCGATACGCTCGTAGCCAGCGAGATCAATCTCGATATGGCGCCCACTGAGGAACAGACGCCCGATGAGGGGCCGGTTACGTTACCTGACCTCAAGCTACCGATAGACGTTCAGCTGGGTGATGTACGCATAGGACGGTTTACGCTCGATGGCAATGAGCAGTTCGCAAACGTCACGCTACGCGCTCATTCTGAAGGTGGCAGCCTGGTCATTGAGCAGCTGGATGCACACCGCGACGACATGATGCTCAGCCTTACCGGGACGTTGCAGCCTTCCGGGCAATGGCCTTTGACGGCGGACGCCAATGCCCGTCTGCCTGCGCCTGACCAGCAGGAGTGGCCACTGACCTTACATGTGGAAGGTGATCTGCAGGGAAGCTTGACTCTTCAGGCCGACAGCAGCGGCTACCTGCCGGGCCGGTTGACAGGCGACGTGCAGCCTTTGGCAGAGGGTGTGCCGGCTTCGCTGCATCTGACGGCCAACGGTTTCAAGCCAACACAGGATCTGCCAAAGACCCTGACGTTCAACGCGCTCGACCTGACTGCAAACGGCACTCTTCAAGATGGATATAAGTTGGTGGGCACGTCTGTACTGCCGGGTGAAGGAGGTGAGGTCGCCCTGAAGCTTGATGGTACCGTTACGGCAGAAGGTGCAGACCTTAAAGGACTGACGCTTGATGCGGGGCAGCAGCGTAAAGTCGTCTTGAGCGGCAAAGCAGGCTGGTCGGAAGGACTCAATGCGAATGCCACTATCAACTGGAATGAGTTCCCATGGCGTCGTTTGTATCCTGAGATCGAGGAACCGCCCGTAGCGCTGCGTCGACTGAAAGGTGAAGTTCAGTACACCGATGAGCGCTATATCGGAAATGTGGACGCTGCACTAACGGGGCCTGCCGGTGATTTCACGCTAGTGACGCCGTTTACAGGTGATCTCACAGAGATCAATTTGCCGTCGCTGGATCTGCATGCCGGGCAAGGACGTGCCGAGGGGCAGGTGAATGTCCGGTTTGCTGATGGCATTGGTTGGAAGGCGAACCTGAACCTCAGCCAGTTTAATCCTGCATTTTGGGTCGCCCAGCTGCCTGGCAATCTGGGCGGACCGCTACGCAGTGAAGGAGAAATCAAGGGTGAGCAGCTGCGTGTAACGGCTGATCTGGGACTGCAGGGACAGCTGAGAGGTCAACCTGCTCAGCTGGCAGCACAGGCGCGTGGTCAGGATAAGCAATGGGATCTTGATAACCTGACTGTCCGTCTGGGCAGTAATCGCATTCAGGGAAGCGGTCAGCTGGCCGAGCAATGGAAAGGGCACCTGGATATCGACTTGCCTCGTCTCGGCCAGTTATGGCCTGGTCTGGCTGGCGCCATTAATGGAAAAGTGGATTTGCGCGGAACTCAGCAGGCGCCGCAAGGGGAGCTGGTGTTGAATGGGCGAGAGGTTGCCTATCAAACCAACCGGCTGACGGCCTTGAGCCTTAAAGGTACGCTTGATGCGCGTCAGCAGGGACGAATCCAGCTATTAACCTCCGGTGTGCGTGCAGGCACTAGCGACATTGGACGTGTGACGCTCGATGGACAGGGTAACCGTTATCAGCAGGCAGTCACGCTTGATGTAAAAGGGCCGCTGGCAAATCTGGCGCTTGCCCTGGAGGGTACGCTCGATGATGCGATGAACTGGCGAGGGCGGCTTACTCGAGGTGCTGTCCAGAGTGGTCCCCAGGACTGGCGCCTGCAAAACCCTGCAAGCCTTGAGCGTCTGGCAAACGGGCAACTGACGCTTGGCCAGCACTGCTGGCTATCAGGTAAAGCCTCGCTCTGTGGGGAAGACCAGCGCCTGATGCCGGAACCACGGCTACGCTACCATCTGCGCAACTTTGACCTTGCCGGACTGGCACCTTTCCTGCCCGAGGATTTTGGCTGGCAAGGTGCGCTTAATGCTGATATCCGTCTTGATCTTCCTGAGAGCGGGCCAGACGGCACGGTTACAGTCGACGCAGGCACAGGGACGCTAAGAGCACGTAACGCCGACGGCCAGTGGGCAGACTTTGCCTATGACACGCTCAAGCTCAATAGTACGTTGCGCCCCGATGATGTGCGTGTCTCATTGGATTTTAATGGCCCGCAGCTTGGCAACCTCACCCTGAATGCACAGATTGATCCACGACCTGATGACAAGCCTGTTTCAGGGCGCTTCGATCTGCGCGGGTTGAATGTAGCCATTGCCAAAGGTTTTGTTTCAGGTATTGAGCAGCTGGACGGCAGGATCGATGGTAGCGGTCAGGTAAGCGGTACGCTGCTTCAACCTTCGATCAATGGCCGGATCGATTTGAGCAATGGTCAGGTCGGGGGTGGCATTGTTCCAACCCGTCTTCAGGATCTTCGGCTGACTGCTCTGATTGCCGGGAACCAAGCGAACGTGAGTGGTGGATGGCGCAGCGGCGAGCGCGGCCAGGGTAATGTGAGTGGAGCGATATCCTGGGCTGATGGATTGGATATGAATGTCGCCGTACGTGGCGATCGTCTTCCTGTTGTGGTTGAGCCCTATGCTAACCTTATCGTGGCGCCTGACCTGAATATTGTCATGCAGAACGGTAGTCTGGCGCTCAAGGGTACGGTTCGCGTGCCGCGCGGTGCCATTACGGTTCGGGAGTTGCCACCGTCTACCGTCAAGGTTTCCAATGATGCGGTAATCGTTGGACAGGAAGCGCCTGCGCCCAAGCAGGAGACCCAGCTGTCCATGGATGTAAATGTACTGGTGGGCCAGGACAAGCTCACGTTTTCAGGGTTCGGTCTGACTGCCAACCTTGAAGGGAACGTGCATATTGGTGACAACCTGGATACGCGCGGTGAAGTTCGTTTAATGGATGGTCGCTACCGTGCTTACGGTCAGCGACTGACTATTCGGCGGGCGCGTATATTCTTCCAGGGTCCGATCGCTCAACCGTTCCTGGATGTGGAAGCAGTACGTGTCGTGGATGACGTAACCGCAGGGTTACGTTTGTCAGGTCTGGCCGATCAGCCACGCGTCGAGGTGTTTTCTGACCCTACTATGGGCCAGGAGCAAGCCTTGGCCTATATTGTTCTAGGGCGCCCGCTGACCAACAACGACGAAGGCGAGAACAACATGTTGGGGCAGGCCGCGCTTGCGCTGGGCCTTGCCGGAGGGTCATCCACGGCGGGTGAGCTGGCGCAGCGTTTGGGCGTACAGAACTTTCAGCTGGATACCGAAGGGACAGGCGACAAGACCAGTGTCGTTGCGTCAGGCAATATTACCGACCGCTTGGCGCTTCGATACGGTGTAGGCGTCTTCGAGCCGGCCAATACGGTCGCCTTGCGTTATCAGCTTACCAAGCAGCTGTATCTTGAAGCAGCCAGTGGTATTGCCAGCTCATTGGATTTCTTCTACAAGCGAGACTTCTAACCCGCCAGGGTTGCCCGATCGTATTGGCGGGCAACAGGGTAACGCTTGGGTAGTGACCCGTTAGTGCACGGTAGGGGTGATTTGCAATAAACAGGTCTTCAGACTTTAAAGCCTGAGGTGAAGCGTGTTTACTTGATGTTCCATTCAATTGTAGGAAACAGGTCATGACAGAAGTCACTCTTCGCGGTAATCCGGTTCAGATTGAAGGTACTCTGCCTCAGGCGGGTCAGTCCGCACCGGCATTCAGCCTGGTCAATGGCGATCTGGCCGATACCACGCTGGAAAGCTTTGCCGGCAAGCGCAAGGTGCTGAACATTTTCCCAAGTGTGGATACCCCGACCTGTGCCATGTCGGTTCGCAAGTTCAATACCGAAGCCGCCAAGCTGGAAAACACCGTGATCCTGTGCGTGTCAGCTGACTTGCCGTTTGCCCAGAAGCGTTTCTGCGGTGCGGAAGGCATCGAAAATGTAATCAACCTATCCACGCTGCGTGGTCGCGAGTTTCTGAAAGACTACGGTGTTGCTATCGCGTCCGGCCCCTTGGCGGGTCTTGCCGCACGTGCGGTAGTGATTCTGGATGAAAATAATAAGGTGCTTTATAGCGAACTGGTGCCTGAAATTGGGCAGGAGCCCAACTACGAAGCGGCTATCGCAGCGCTGAAATAAGGTAGAAGAAAAGCACTCGGGCCTCGATCAAGGCCCGGGTGCTGATGCATGAAGTCGATGCGCTTCGAGATGTAACAAGGCAAGGCAGAATCCAACGTTCCGTCATACTCTTATGACATTCTGGCGGCAGTGTATTGCTTGCTGCTCCGCACCATTCAATCCTGTATGTAAACAACGCGTAAATCCGCTTGGCCTGATGAAGGCTGCGGCTTACCGTTATCTTTCCGAAACTTATTGCTGTGGCGTTCATGAGCGATTCCCTCAATTCCAAACCTTCTCGCTCCAAATTTTCTTTATTGATTGCTGTTGTGGTAGTGGCGGTTGGCGCTGTAGCTGCATGGCATTTTCTAGGTAAATCGCCTGAACAGGCAGGGCCTACCGGTCGTAACGCTGCTCAAACTGAGCAGAAAGGGCCGGCTGGAGCCGGACGCCGTGGTTCCATGGCTCCAACAGACATGATCGTGAGCACTGGAAAGGCCGAAAAAACGACGCTTTCGGTTTACCTCAATGCATTGGGCACGGTAACGGCCTACAACACGGTTGAAGTTCATGCCCGTGTCGACGGTCAGTTGGCCAAGGTACTGTTTACTGAAGGGCAGGAGGTGAAGGCCGGGGACGTACTGGCTGTCATCGATCAGCGGCCTTATCAGGCGGCGCTGGCACAAGCCCAGGGCACCTTGCAGGAGAATCAGGCTCAGCTGAAGAATGCACAGATCGATCTGGAGCGTTATCGCCAGCTCTTCAAGGAAGACTCAGTAGCCAAGCAGACACTGGATACACAGCAGGCGCTGGTTGCTCAGTATCAGGGAACCATCAAGAACAGCGAAGCGCAGGTGGCCGATGCCAGACTGAACCTGACCTTTACCGAAGTACGGGCTCCCATCAGCGGCCGGTTGGGTCTTCGTCAGGTGGACGTGGGTAATCTGGTGGCTAGCGGTGACACTACGCCGATCGTAACCATTACCCAAACCAAGCCTATTGCCCTGACATTCAGCCTGCCTGAGGATCAGCTCAGCACGGTGCGTCGCCAGATGGCGACCGGAAAGCCGCTGGCCGTAGAGGCATGGGACCGCGGGCGAAACAGGGTTCTGGCAACGGGTACGCTGGTAACGGTGGACAACCAGATCGATACCAGCACGGGCACGGTCAAGTTCAAGGCTCGCTTCGATAATCAGGATGAGTCGCTGTTTCCCAATCAGTTCGTTAATGTCCGCTTGCATGCGCTGGAGCTGAGCGGTGTCATTGTCATTCCGATCTCGGCCATTCAACGTAACGACGAAGGGCCTTACGTTTTTGTCGTTGGCGAAGGCAATAAGGTTGCGACGCGTAAAGTCAGCCTGGGCGAGATACAGGGCGAGCAGGTAGAGGTCCGCTCAGGCCTGAATGCCGGTGAAACTGTTGTGACAGAAGGACTCGATCGCCTGCGTGACGGCCAGACAGTCAAGGTTACTCAGCCTATTACGGAAACTGCGCCCAAGTCAGATCCGGACGCCAATGAGGCCACGTTAGGCGGCGGAGCCGGTGAATGAACCCGTCTCGTCTTTTTATCCTTCGGCCGGTAGCGACCACCTTATTGATGGTCGCTGTTCTGCTGGCCGGTATTATTGCTTACCGGTTGTTGCCTGTAGCCTCGCTGCCAGAAGTTGATTATCCCACCATTCAGGTCAAGACCCTTTATCCGGGAGCCAGCCCTGAAATCATGAACTCAGGCGTGACCGCGCCGTTGGAGTCAGAGTTAGGGGAGATTCCTGGGCTGGAGGAGATGTCTTCCACCAGCTCTGGAGGCGCCTCTGTCATAACGCTGCGGTTCAGTCTGGACAGTAATCTGGATGTGGCGGAGCAGGAAGTACAGGCGGCGATCAACTCCGCCAATAACCTGCTGCCCAACGACCTGCCGCAGCCGCCGATCTTTAGCAAAGTCAATCCGGCCGACACCCCGATTCTGACATTGGCAGTCACCAGCAGCAGCCTGCCCTTGCCCAAGATTCAGGACTTGGTGGAAACCCGCCTGGCGCAGAAGATTGCTCAGGTCAGTGGCGTCGGTATGGTTAGCCTATCCGGCGGGCAGCGTCCTGCTGTTCGGATTCAGGCCAATCCTACTGCATTAGCGGCCTATGGTTTGAGTCTGGAAAATCTGCGGACCGCCATCGCTAACAACAACCAGAACGGGCCGAAGGGAAGCTTTGACGGACCGACACGCTCATCGACACTGGACGCGAATGATCAGTTGCAATCAGCCGATGAGTACAAAAACCTCGTCATTGCCTATCAGAACGGTGCGCCTGTACGGCTGAAAGACGTTGCGTTGGCAATCGATGGGGCTGAGAACAACAAGCTGGCTGCCTGGGCCAACGACACTCCTGCAGTCATTCTGAACGTTCAGCGGCAGCCCGGCGCCAATGTCATTCAGGTTGTGGATCAGATCAAGCGGCTACTGCCAACCCTGCAGGAGACCTTGCCGGAAAACCTGGATGTGATGGTGCTGACGGATCGCACAACCACTATCCGAGCATCGGTCCGTGATGTTCAGTTCGAACTGGTGCTGGCCATAGGACTGGTGGTCATGGTGACTTTCCTGTTCCTGCGCAACGTCTCGGCGACGCTGATTCCCAGCGTCGCTGTACCGTTGTCGTTGGTTGGTACGTTTGGAGTCATGTACCTGGCTGGCTTTTCCATCAACAACCTGTCGTTGATGGCACTGACGATCGCTACCGGCTTCGTCATTGACGATGCCATTGTCATGGTCGAAAACATTGCCCGCTATCTGGAGGAGGGAGAATCGCCACTTGAGGCTGCACTCAAAGGCTCAAAGCAGGTAGGTTTCACGATCATCTCGCTGACCTTCTCGCTGATCGCCGTACTGATCCCGCTTCTGTTCATGAGTGACATTGCCGGGCGGCTGTTCCGTGAGTTTGCCATTACGCTGGCTGTTTCCATTCTGATTTCCTGCGTGGTTTCGTTGACCCTCACACCGATGCTCAGTGCGAAACTGTTGCGCCATGTGCCGGAAGACAAGCAGAGCGCATTCTCGCGCAAGGCCGGAGCCGTTATCGACGGGATGATCCATCGATACGCTACAGGTTTGCGGTGGGTTCTTCGGCATCAACCGCTAACACTGATGGTTGCCATCGGTACGCTGGTGCTGACCGCGGTGCTTTATCTCTTCATGCCGAAGGGGTTTTTCCCGCTTCAGGACACAGGCCTGATTCAGGGAATTTCCGAAGGCCCGCAAAGCATGTCCTTTGAAGGGATGGCCAAGCGGCAACAGGCGCTGGCTTCGATCATCATGCAGGACCCTGCGGTCGACAGTCTGTCATCGTTTATCGGAGTTGATGGTGATAATCCGACCCTCAATACCGGGCGCATGTTGATCAACTTAAAGCCTCATGATGCCCGAGATGTATCTGCCTCGGAGATCATTACACGCCTTCAGGACCAGATGGCCGATTTGCCTGACATGAAGCTTTATCTGCAGCCGGTACAGGATCTGACGGTGGAAGATCAGGTTAGTCGTACGCAATACCAGTTCCGTCTGGTCGACTCGAGTCTGGAAACGCTCAAGACTTGGGTTCCAAAGCTGGTCGAGCATTTGCAGACGCTACCGCAGCTGACGGAAGTTGCCAGTGACTTGCAACCGCGCGGCCTGCAGGCCTATATCAGCGTTGATCGGGATAACGCGTCTCGGCTGGGCGTGAGCCTGAGCGATGTTGACAGCGCATTGTACAATGCGTTTGGTCAGCGCCTGGTTTCAACCATCTTTACTCAGTCCAACCAGTACCGGGTCGTACTGGAAGTGGGGCCGCAGTTCCAGCTGGGACCGCAGGCGCTGACGCAGATCTACGTGCCAAGCTCCACGACGACCACTACCAACGGCACGACCACTACAACCAGTGGGCAGGTGCCGCTATCGGCCATCGCCCATGTAGAGGAACGCAATACCCTTCTAGCGATCAACCATGCCGGGCAGCTACCCGCCGCGACAGTTTCCTTCAACTTGGCCAAAGGTGTATCGCTGGGTGAGGCTGTGGAAGCGATCCGTCAGGCGGAGCAGGATCTCAAGATGCCGGCAACTGTTGATACCCATTTCCAGGGTGCAGCGCTGGCGTTCGAGTCTTCCCTATCGAGCACGCTACTGCTGATTCTGGCCGCAGTGGTCACCATGTACATTGTGCTGGGAATTCTTTATGAGAGCTTTATCCATCCCGTCACGATTCTATCGACGCTGCCTTCGGCCGGGGTAGGAGCGTTGCTGGCACTCTGGATTGCTGGGCAGGACATCGGCATGGTGGCCATCATCGGCATCATTCTCCTGATCGGTATCGTTAAGAAGAACGCCATCATGATGATCGACTTTGCCCTTGAAGCCGAGCGGGAAGAGGGTAAAGCACCGGAGGAGGCTATCTACCAGGCCTGTCTGCTGCGCTTCCGGCCGATCCTGATGACTACCATGGCTGCCTTGCTGGGCGCCTTGCCATTGATGTTGGCCAGTGGTGCAGGCGCCGAGCTGCGCCAGCCGCTGGGTATTGCGATGGTAGGCGGTCTTCTGGTTAGCCAGCTGCTGACCTTGTTTACCACTCCGGTCATTTACCTGGCGTTTGGCCGGTTAGCCACACGATTCAACGGCTGGCGCTATCGGCATAACCTGGATTTCTCCGGGGAAATCCGATGAATTTTTCGGCACTGTTCATTCGGCGACCGGTTGCGACTTTGTTGTTGACGCTGGCTATCGTGCTATCCGGTTGGCTGTCTTTCGGTTTGCTGCCGGTTGCACCGCTGCCACAGGTGGATTTTCCTACCATTGTGGTCAGCGGCACTCTGGCAGGAGCCAGTCCCGAGACCATGGCCTCTTCAGTGGCTACACCTCTGGAACGCTCACTGGGACGTATTTCAGGCATTACTGAAATGACGTCCACCAGCTCTCAAGGCAGTACCACCATCATCATCCAGTTCGATCTGGACAAGAACATCGATGGTGCCGCGCGTGAGGTTCAGGCTGCCATCAATGCGGCGGTGCCGTCGTTGCCCACGGGAATGCCCAGCAATCCGACCTACCGTAAGATCAATCCGGCCGATATGCCCATCATGGTATTGGCGCTCACGTCGGATAAGCTGGACAAGGGTAAGCTTTATGATCTGGCATCCAATACGGTCGCCCTCAAACTGGCCTCGGCCAAAGGGGTCGGTCAGGTCAGCGTAGGCGGCAGTTCGTCGCCTGCCGTGCGGATCGATCTGAACCCGGACGCGCTCAACCATTACGGCTTGTCTCTAGACGATGTTCGTACCGCGATCAATGCGGCCAATTCCAATTCGCCTAAAGGCGCATTTGAGTACGGCGATCTGCATTGGCAAATCGACGCCAATTCCCGGTTGAACAAGGCGAGTGACTATCGACCGCTCATCATTCGCACCCGTAATGGTCAAGTGGCGCGCCTGGACGATGTAGCCACCATTACCGATTCAGTCGAAGACACCCGCAACCTTGGTTTCTCCAATAATTCTCCGGCGGTGCTCATTCTGATTTCACGGCAGGCCGGCGCCAATATCATCGAAACCATCGACGGTATCCGGGAGCAGTTGCCAACGCTACAGGAGACATTGGGCAAGGACGTCACGCTGAGCATCATGGATGACCGTAGCCCCGGCATTCGCGATTCGCTGCATGAAGCCGAGTTTACGCTGATCATTTCCATCGCCCTGGTCATTCTGGTGGTATACCTGTTTCTGCGGGACATTCGTGCGACATTGATCCCCAGCATTGCCGTACCAATCTCTCTGGTGGGCACCTTTGCGGTGATGTATCTGTGCGGGTTTTCGCTCAATAACCTGTCGCTCATGGCGTTGATCGTCTGTACCGGGTTTGTGGTCGACGATGCCATTGTGGTGGTGGAGTATATTGCTCGCCGGATCGAAGAGGGCGAGAAGCCTTATCAGGCCGCGTTGTTGGGCGCGCGCGAGGTAGGGTTCACGGTTCTTTCCATGAGCCTGTCGCTGGTGGCGGTCTTTCTGCCGATTCTGTTGCTGACGGGCATTATCGGTCGCCTGTTCCGCGAATTTGCAGTGACGCTATCGGTTGCTGTCCTTGTGTCGATGGTCGTATCGCTGACGCTTACGCCGATGCTGTGCGCCAGGCTTCTCAGGGCGCACCGGCCCCGCAAGGAAACGCCTGTAGAGCAAAAGACAAGTCGTTTGGTTGCGGCAATGTCCCGGTATTATCGGGCAAGCCTTGCCTGGGCGCTGGATCACTCGTTTCTCATGCTGTTGATTCTAATCGCCACGATTGCGCTCAACTTTTATCTGTATGCCGTAGTACCCAAGGGTTTTCTGCCGGATCAGGATACCGGCCGCCTGCGTGGCTATGCCGTGGCGGATCAGGGAATCTCCTTCAGTGGGATGCAGAGCAAGATGGAGGCTTATCGGAAAGTGCTCATGGCCGATCCGGCGGTCGACAATGTGCTGGGCTTTACCGGAGGTCGAGGGCCTGGCGGTTCATCCACCAATAGCGGGTCGTTTTTCATTACGCTCAAGGATATCTCCCAGCGCGATCCAGTCGAGACCGTCGCCATGCGGCTGCGCAAAGCCGCGGCAGCTCAGGTGCCTGGTGCCAACCTCTTCCTGGTGGCGTCACAAGACTTTCGCGCCGGAGGGCGGGAAGGAAATGGTGCCTATCAGTTCACGGTCAAAAGTGACGACCTGGAGCTTTTGCGTACCTGGAATCCACGGATAGAGGCTGCTCTTCGAAAGGTCTCGCAGATCATTTCCGTGAACAGTGATTCACAAGATAAAGGGGTTGAGTTGTCGCTGGACATCGATCGCGACACGGCCAGCCGGTACGGCGTCGACATTCAGATGATTAATGCCGTCTTGAACAACTCGTTCTCGCAGCGGCAAATCTCGACCATGTATGAAGACCGCAACCAGTACCACGTTGTGCTGGGTGTGGGTGATCAGTACAGGCAGAGTGTGGACGTCCTGAGCCAAGTGTATGTAGTCACCAGCGAGGGTAATCGTGTCCCGCTTTCCAGCTTCACTCGTTATCGGTTCAGTAACGCTCCGCTGCGGGTTGCCCATGACGGTCAGTTTGCCGCGTCGACGTTTTCCTTCGATCTCGCGCCTGATGTAAGTATCAGTCAGGCCAGGGATGCGATCCGTGACGCGATCAAGCCGTTGAAGCTGCCGATTGGATTACAGACGGCGTTTGCGGGAAATGCCAGCATGGCGCAGCAGTCCCAGAGCGCTATGCCCCTGATTATTGTGGCTGCCCTGGTTGCGGTGTATATCGTGCTGGGTATGTTGTATGAAAGCTACATCCATCCACTGACGATTCTGTCGACGCTGCCTTCGGCGGGCGTTGGAGCTTTGCTGGCGCTGCAGCTCTTCAATACGCCGTTCACCTTGATCGCACTTATTGGCGTAATCCTCCTCATCGGGATCGTCAAGAAGAATGCCATCATGATTGTGGACTCTGCGCTGGATGCCGAGCGGCGTCTGGGGCTGGCGCCTCGCGAGGCGATTTTGGATGGCTGCGTCAGACGTTTCCGACCAATCATGATGACCACGCTGGCTGCAGTTCTTGGCGCCTTGCCCTTGCTTCTGGGCATGGGCGGTGATGCGCCGCTGCGTCGGCCGCTGGGGATCACCATCATTGGTGGCTTGATTGGCAGTCAGTTGCTGACGTTATATACCACTCCCGTTATCTACCTGTATCTGGACCGTCTGCGACACTGGTTTAACCGCCGTTGGGCGGGACGCCGAGCAGGCTCGCGCACGCATGCGCCCATGGAGAAATCATCATGATGTCGTTTTCAGCTCGTCCCCATTACCTGGGACTTGCCCTTGCCTTAGCCGTGGGTGGCTGCACAGTGGGACCAGATTACCAGCGACCCCAGGTCACTACGCCCATCGCATTTAAGCATGCTGAAGGTTGGCAGATGGCCAAGCCCAGCGATGCCATCAAGCGGGGGCAATGGTGGGAGGTGTATGGAGACAGCACCCTTGATGGTCTGATGCAGCGCCTGGAGAACTCCAACCAGACACTGGCCCAGTATGAAGCCCAGTATCGCCAGGCACGCGCTCTGGTACGCCAAGCACGCGCCTCCTTCCTTCCCGCGGTAACCGGAAGCGCTGGCGCAACACGCTCGGGGCAGGGGGGTGGAAGCAGTTCGAGTTATCAGTATCAGACGTCAACAGGAACGACCGTCACATTGCCACAAGGCACCAGCAGCGCCACTACTGCCAACAGCTACACCACCAGTCTTGGTGTCAGCTGGGAGCTTGACCTGTGGGGAAGCATTCGCCGCAGCGTGGAATCCCAAACAGGATCGGCGCAAGCCAGCGTGGCCGAGTTGGCGTCTACCAAGTTGAGTCTGCAATCGGAGCTGGCACAGAACTATTTGCAATTGAGGGTTCTGGATGCCCAGCAACGGCTCCTGGATGCTACGGTGCAGGCCTATGAGCGGTCACTACGGGTCACCGAAAACCAGTATCGCGCCGGTATGACTACGCGTTCGGACGTTGCCCAAGCTACGACCCAGCTCAAAAGTACCCAGGCTGATGCCATTGATCTCAAGTACCAGCGTGCGCAGCTGGAAAATGCGATTGCTGTGTTGATTGGTGTCCCGCCATCTGAGTTCAGTCTGGCGGCAGTGGAGACAGTACCGACCGTGCCCGGCATCCCTGCCAGCGTGCCGTCCGAGCTGTTGCAGCGTCGTCCGGATATTGCTCAGGCTGAGCGGCAGGTAATGTCTGCCAATGCCCAGATCGGTGTTGCCAAGGCGGCATATTACCCGACGCTTTCCCTGACAGCCTCGGGCGGTTATCGAAACAGCCAGTGGGGTAATCTGGTCAGCACCCCTAACCGTTATTGGTCCATCGGGCCGGCATTCGATCTGACATTGTTTGACTTCGGTGCACGCCGTGCACAGGTCGAGCAGGCTGAAGCATCTTATGATCAGACTGTTGCCCAATATCGTCAGGCGGTACTCAACGGTTTCAAGGAAGTCGAAGATTACTTGGTTGAGTTGGACGTTCTTAATCAGGAGTCCGGTGTAAGGCAGGAGGCACTGGATTCGGCGCGGGAGTCGTTGCGTCTGGCAGAAAATCAGTACCGTGCAGGTCTGATCGATTATCTAAACGTAGTAACGCTGCAAACCACGGCATTAAACAACGAACGCACCAACCTGACGTTGTTGGGTAGTCGTCTGGTTACCAGCGTTCAGTTGATTGCTGCAATGGGTGGTGGCTGGGATGCCGTTGAGCTTCAGCAGGATCCGCTCGCCAGGAGTGAGCCGTAACAAGAAAAAGCCCGTGGCCCAAGGAGCAGGGAAAGCCGCGGGCCAGGGCGACATCGTCGCCCCTAACCGAAGGATCAGGCGTTGGGGATCTCCCAACCGCCGCCTAGTGATTTATAGATCGCCACAATGCCTTGGTAGAGTTCGACTTCCGCTTGGGCCTGGGCATCTTCTGCCGCCAGTCGCTCGCGCTCTGCATCCAGCAATACCAGGAAGTCCGATCCGCCTTCGCGGTAGCGGATCGCTGCCTGCTCGGCTGCTGCGCGGCTGGCTTCGGACTGGCGAATCAGCGCAACCAGGCGCTCCTGGCGTTTACCATAGTCGCTAAAGGCATTGGCACTTTCTTCAAGGGCAAGCAGCACTTGCTGCTCATAGTTGGCCAGGGCGCCTTCGGCATCTGCCTTGGCCCCACGCAGACGTGCGCGAACGCTACCCAAGTCAAAGGCTGGCCAGCTCAGGGTAGGACCCAGGCCCCATGCGCGGGCGGCCGAAGAGCCGATCTCGGAACCGCGCCCCGCAGTGAACCCTAGAAAGCCGCTCAGGCTAACTCGCGGGAAGAGATCTGCAGTAGCTACACCGACATTCGCGGTTGCGGCTGCCAGCTGACGTTCGGCTGCCTGGATATCCGGGCGGCGGCGCAACAGCTCGGCCGGGTCACCAATGGGAAGCGCCTTGGCAATTGCAGGCAATGGCTTGGGTGAAAGGTCAATGCTCATCGCATCAGGCCGTTCGCCTATCAGGGTCGCTATCCGATTCTTTGCCCGCGCCGCTTCTGCCTGGAGTTGCGGCAGGGTCGCCTCGGTAGCCGCAAGGCGTGCATCAGCCCGCAAGACATCCAGCTGGCTGCCTACGCCTGCTTCATCCAGGGTTTGGGTCAATTGCCGGGAGGCTCGCTGATTCTTCAGGTTTTCCTGCGCAATATGCTCGCGCAGCTGGGCACCGCGGAGCGTGCCATAGGCGTCTACCAGTTCTGCAATCAGGCTGACCTGCAGTTGATTGAGTTCTGCCTGCGCGGCGTCTGCCTGAGCATCGCTGGCTTCCAGTTGGTGCTGGATCCGGCCGAAGAGATCAATCTCCCAGGCCATATCCAGTCCAAGGTCGTAACGCTCGTTGTTTGTACGCTTATCGGTGAAGCCCGGCTGCTGCGCCTTGCCGATCTCGCTACTGGCGCGACTGGTCACAACAGGAAAGCGGTCATTGGCCGTGTCATCACGCAGGGCACGAGCCGAGCGCAGCCGGGCGTAGGCCACGCGAAGCTCCCGGTTGCCGGAAATCGAGCGCGCCACCAGCTGATTAAGGGTGGGATCCTCGAATTGTTGCCACCACTGTGCCTGGAAACGGGAGTGATCATATTGGCTGCCCGCCGCGCTCTGCAGATGAGCCGGTTCGGTTTGCGGTACCTGATAGGTCGGACCGACCGCACAGGCACTCAAGGCAAGGGCCAATAGGCTTGGAACAAAGATTTTCATGACAGCACCTCCTGTGCGGCGACACGGCGCTCAGCGCGACGCTCGACGAACGCGCGGATCAGTACATAGAACAAGGGGGTCAGCAACAGGCCGAAGAAGGTCACGCCCAGCATGCCGGAGAAGACCGCAACGCCCATGGCATGACGCATCTCGGCGCCTGCACCGGTAGATGTCACCAGCGGCACCACGCCCATGATGAAGGCAAAGCTGGTCATCAGGATCGGACGTAGACGCAACCGGCATGCTTCCAGTACGGCGGCCACACGGTCCATGCCTTCTTCCTGTTTATCCTTGGCGAATTCCACGATCAGAATTGCGTTTTTGCAGGCCAGGCCAACCAAGACGATCAAGCCGATCTGGGTAAAGATGTTGTTATCACTCCCGGACAGAATGACACCTGTGATAGCGCACAGAAGCGTCATTGGTACGATGAGAATAACGGCAAGCGGCAGGCTCCAGCTTTCGTACTGGGCAGCAAGCACTAGGAAGGCCAGCAGCACGCACAGCGGGAAGACCAGGAAGGCCGTGTTGCCCGACAGGATTTGCTGGTAGGTCAGCTCGGTCCACTCGTAGGTCATGCCATTGGGCAACTCTTCCTTCATGAGTTTTTCCAGCGCGGCCTGTGCCTGGCCCGAGCTGTAACCAGGTGCCGGGGCGCCGTTGATTTCGGCCGTGATAAATCCGTTGTAGTGCATCACGCGGTCGGGGCCTGCGCTATCACTTACTTTCACGAAGGTAGACAGCGGCACCATCTCGCCCAGATTGTTACGTACCTTCAGCTGGCCGATCTGGTCGGCTTCAAGGCGGAACTGCTGATCGGCTTGTACGTTGACCTGGAAGGTACGGCCAAAGCGGTTAAAGTCGTTGGCATACAGCGAGCCCAGATAAACCTGTAGCGTATCGAAGATATCGCTGATCGCAACGCCATGAGTTTTGGCTTTCTCACGATCAATATCGGCATCGATTTGCGGAACGTTGACCTGGTAACTGGAGAACAGGCCTGCCAGTTCCGGCACGCTCTGGCTTTTCGCAATGATGTTCTGCGTTTGGGCGAACAGCTCGTTGTAGCCCAGGTTGCCTCGATCCTCGATTTGCACACGGAAACCGCCGATGCTACCCAGGCCCTGAACCGGCGGAGGCGGGAAGATCGCGATGATCGAATCCTGAATAGAACTGAACTTGCCGTTGAGTGCACCTGCAATCGCGTTGGCTGACAGACTGGGGTCCTTACGCTCTTCGAAGGGCTTGAGTGTCACGAAAACAATGCCGCTGTTGGGGCTGTTGGTAAACCCATTAATGGAGAGTCCCGGGAACGCCACGGTGCTTTCCACGCCCGGATACTTGAGCGCGATATCGGACATCCGCTTGATGACGTCTTCGGTACGATCCAGCGTAGAAGCGTCAGGCAGCTGCGCAAAGGCGACCAGATACTGCTTGTCCTGCTGCGGCACGAAACCTGTAGGCGTGTTCGTCAGCCCAAACACCGTCAGCGCCATCAGACCGGCATAGACCACCAGCGCAATCGAGCCGCGGCGAAGCACACGTGCAACCACGCCTACATAGCCGTGACTGGCGCGTTCGAATATACGGTTGAATGGCGCGAACAGCCAGCTGCCCAGCAGGCGATCCAGCAAGCGCGAAAAACGGTCCTTGGGAGCATCGTGTCCCTTGAGCAGGACGGCTGCCAGTGCAGGGGAGAGCGTAAGCGAGTTGAAGGCTGAGATGACCGTTGAAATAGCAATGGTCAGGGCGAACTGTCGATAGAACTGTCCCGTCAATCCGGAAATAAAGGCGGTGGGTACAAACACAGCGCACAGCACTAGCGCGGTAGCGATGATAGGACCGGTTACTTCCCGCATCGCTCGCTGGGTTGCGGCAACCGGAGAGAGGCCCAGCCCAATGTTCCGTTCGACGTTTTCCACGACCACGATGGCATCGTCCACCACAATCCCAATAGCTAATACCAGCCCGAAAAGGGACAGTGCGTTCAGTGAAAACCCGAACAAGTGCATCAAGGCGAACGTGCCGATCAGCGAAACCGGAACGGCTGCCAGCGGGATGATAGAGGCGCGCCAGGTTTGCAGGAACAGCACCACAACCAGCACAACCAGCACGATGGCTTCAAAAAGGGTATGCACAACCGCTTCGATGGAGCCACGGACGAAGATCGTAGGGTCATAAACGATGGAGTAGTCCATACCCTGAGGGAAGCTCTTCTTCAGGTCAGCCATTCTCGCCCGCACCTGATTGGACAGGTCGATTGCGTTGGAGCCTGGACGCTGGAAGATCGGTATGGCGACGGCTGGTTTGTTGTTCAACAGTGAACGCAGGGCGTACTGGTTCGAGCCCAATTCAACGCGCGCAATGTCCCTCACGCGGGTGATTTCACCATTTGCGCCGGCTCGAACGATGATGTTTTCGAACTCTTCCTCATTGACCAGGCGGCCTTGGGTGTTAATGGCCAGCTGGAAGCTGTTCGCGTTGGGCGCGGGCGGGGCGCCCAGAGAGCCTGCCGCAACCTGACGGTTTTGTTCGCGAATGGCGTTGATGACATCTGTTGCCGTCAGGCCACGGGAGGCCACCTTGTTCGGGTCAAGCCACACACGCAGGGAATACTCGCCCATGCCGAACAGCTGGACATCACCCACGCCGTCCAGGCGGGACAGCTCGTCCTTGATGTTGATCAGCGCATAGTTGGACAGGTACAGCATGTCGTAGCGCTCATCGGGCGAGGTAAGGTGCACCACCATGGCCAGATCCGGTGAGGCCTTGTCAGCGGTTACACCCAGACGCTGCACTTCTTCAGGCAGCTTGGGCAGGGTGCGGGTGACACGGTTCTGCACCTGTACCTGCGCTGTATCCAGATCTGTGCCCAAGGCAAACGTAATGGTCAGCTTCATCTTGCCGTCGGCAGTGGCCTGGGACGACATATAGAGCATGTGCTCGACGCCGTTCATGGCTTGCTCCAGCGGGGCTGCCACGGTCTCGCCGATAACCTTGGGGTTGGCGCCCGGGAAGGTAGCGTTAACCACTACTGTGGGCGGCACGACTTCCGGGTATTCACTGATGGGAAGTTGAAAGAGCGAGACGGCTCCGCCGATCAGGATAATCAGCGAGAGAACGGCCGCGAAAATGGGACGCTTGATGAAGAACTGTGAGAAGTTCATCGGACCATTCCTTTGTAAACGCGAGCAACAGGGCACCGTCGCTCTTCTGGTAGAAGAGCGAGGCGCATGGGCTTGGCGGCAGGGTTAGACGGTGTTAACGACGCGTATCGTTGGCAGTAAGCTGAATCGGCTTGTTCGGCAGAGGCAGGCTTTTCGCTACCAGCTCGCGCTGATGCTTGAGTGCAGCCAGGGTGGCCTCGTCAGCCATGGGTACGATCTGAGCGTCTGCCTGGGAGCCTGGACGGATGCGTTGCAGGCCATTGATGATGACCTTGTCATTGCTGGCCAGACCTGTACGGACGATCCGCAGCCCTTCGATTTTCGGACCCAGTTCAACCGAGCGGTAATCCACGGTGCCGTCGTCTTTGACTACCAGCACGTATTTTTTGCCCAGATCAGTACCTACAGCCTCATCCTTGATGAGCATCGCGTTATAGGTACCGCTGCCAACCAGCTTCAGCCTTGCATAGAGCCCGGGAGTAAACTGGCCATCGGTGTTTTCGAATACGGCCCGTCCACGAATGGTGCCTGTACGGGGATCAACCTGGTTATCAAGAAAGTTCATCTTGCCCAGGTGAGGGTGGCCGGTTTCGCTGGAAAGCCCCATAAAGACCGGACTGGTTTCGCCCCGCACACCTTGGCGTTTCAAGTCGGAATACTTGAGGAAAACACGTTCATCAGCATCGAAATAGGCATACACCTTGTCGGTGGATACCAGCGTGGTGAGCTGGTTTTCCCCAGCATTTACCAGGTTACCCGCGGTGACCTCGGCCCGGCCAACGCGACCTGTAATGGGGGCGGTAACTTGAGTAAAGCTCAGGTTCAGACGAGCTGCGTCCAGTTCGGCTTGCGTAGCGGCAAGCGTCGCTTTGGCTTCCAGTGCTTCGCTGGTGCGGGCATCCGCTACTTCGGCAGAGATCGCATTGCTTGAGCGCAAGCGCTCGCCACGTTGCGCTTCATTCTGAGCCCGATCCAGATGAGCCTTGGCCTGTTGCAGCTGCGCTTCCAGACGCTTCACTTCGGCCTGGAAGGGGCGGGGGTCGATCTGGAAAAGCAGGTCGCCTTTCTTGACCAGGGTGCCTTCCTGAAAGACAACCCGATCGATATAGCCCGAAACGCGCGGACGAATGATGACAGACTCGGGCGCTTCGAGGCGGCCGGTAACCTCATCCCATTCCGTGATCGGTTGTTGGATGACCTGAGCGGCGCTGACCTTGGGCTTGGCTGGTGCTGTGGCCGACGCATCAGGCTTGTTGTCGCAGGCACTGAGCAATAGAACGCTGGCTAATGCCAGAGAAGATCGCCAGAGAGTGGAAGACTGTTCCATGTTCGTTTCCGCCGGACAAAGTGAGGAAAATTTAAGTACGGCGGAGTCTGGCTCAAGGGTCTGGCACGATCGAATCGAACACTCTGAATTTAACTATCGATCAAAATGATAAAAGCCTTCAAATATATCGATAGCAGACTATCTTTAGCTTTGTAATACCAGCCCATTATTATAAACTGTCTGGATCTCCCACAAACATTTGTATACGAGAGCGTAACCAGCGTTCGGCAGGGTCGTTATCGTGCACACCGCTCCAGGCCATGGAGAGTTCAAAGGATTGCACCTCCAGAGGTGGATCTTCGATGCGCAAGCCGCCGTTGGAAGCCAGTACCTGGGCAGTGTAGTCCGGGACGGTGGCGAGCAGATCCGTATTGGTCAGCAGTGTTCCCAGGCCGTTGAACTGGGGGACTGCCAGCACGACGCGCCTCTGCTTGCCCAGCGTGGCCAGCGCATCATCGATAAAGCCACTCAGGTCTCCAGCAGGCGATACCAGAGCATGAGGGCGAGCACAAAAGTCGTCCAAGGTCAGCGTGCCGGGAATGGAATCGGCCCGAAGCACTTTTGAGCGCGAGCGCCGCAAGGTCTTGCGTTTGGCATTGGCGGGCAGCTCGGAGGTGTAGGCAACGCCTACAGTTATCTCGCCTGAGGCCAGTTGGCTGGAAATGTTCAGGTAGTTGGTTCGGCGTATGACCAAGGCTACTCCGGGTGCCTCTGCGCGAAGGCGCCTGAGCAGGGGCGGCAGCAGGGCAAACTCGACGTCGTCCGACAGTCCTATTCTGAATACGCGATCGGCGCTTGCCGGTTCGAAATTCTGTGCGCGGCTCATGGCCGAGGAGATTGAGTCCAGGGCTGGTGAAAGCAGGCCGAAGATCTCCATGGCACGGGGTGTAGGTTCCATCGTACGGCCGGTGCGGACCAGCAATGGATCGTCAAACAGGCTGCGCAGACGGGCAAGGGCGGCGCTGATGGCAGGCTGGCCCAGGAAGAGCTTTTCAGCAGCGCGGGTTACGCTCCGCTCCCGCATCAATGTCTCGAACACAATCAACAGGTTGAGGTCTACTCGGCGAAGATCGTTGCGATTCATGGTATGCCCTTAACCGTGGCCATGCATTTGTTCGAGCGCATGAGACTGTAGTGAGTCGAGGGCGGCGTCAAGCCTTGCATCACTGGCATTCATGACAACTATCGATACGGGCGGGTAGCGTTGAGGCGCCAGCTTGGATACAGTCCGTAGCCATACGGAATCCACCAAAGAGGTTTGCGATGTCCCGTGTGATTCGCTTTCACCAGTTCGGCAGTGCTGATGTCCTGTGCTGCGAAAACCAACCCACTCCTGAGCCTGGTGCAGGGGAAGTACTGGTGCGTGTACAGGCGCTGGGTGTGTGTTGGGGCGACGTGCTCTGGCGGCAGAACCTGGCCGATGAGCCTGCCACATTGCCGGCTGGGTTTGGTTCTGAGCTGGCGGGTGAGGTTGTGTCCGTGGGCGAGGGCGTCCGCCATTTCCAACCAGGCATGCGAGTGGCCAGCTTTCCTGCCCACTCGATCAACCAGTATCCGGCCAGTGGTGACATGGTGCTGATGCCCCAGCAGGCATTGACCGAATACCCTGACACGCTGACGCCGGCTGAAGCGGCGGTGCATTATGCCGGTCTGCTCCTAGCCTATTTTGCTCTGGTGGATCTGGCTCAACTCAAGGCCGGACAGCAGGTGTTAGTCACCGAAGCCAGCAACTGCGTCGGCCCGGCGGTGGTTCAGCTGGCGGCCGCGTTGGGCGCACAGGTGATCGCGGCTACCAGCGAGTCGGAAAACCGCGCAATGCTTAAAGGATTGGGTGCTGTGAAGGTCGTATCGACCGACGAACAGGACTTGGTGCTGGAAGTAGAGCGTTTTACCGAGAGCCGCGGCGTTGAGGTTGTGCTGGATGCACTATGTGGTCCGCAGCTGTCCCGCCTGGGTGATATTGCCGCGACACGGGGCAAGCTGATCATTTACGGCATGGGTGGTGGTAACGAGGCGTCCTTTCCGGCCTGCGCTGCGTTCAAGAAACACCTGCAGATTTTCCGGCATAGCGTCCTGGATTTTACAGGTCATCCAGAGCTTGGTCTGGAGCCCCATGCCGAGGCGGTACAGCGCGCGCTGACGGTGATTAATCAAATGACCCGGGATGGTCTGCTCAAGCCCGTCGTTGCGCATACGCTGCCGTTTGATCAGTTTGTGGAAGCCCATCGGCTCGTGGAAAACGAATGCCTCAAGGGGCGGGTCGTCTTGACCGTTGAGTAAGTAGACGGGCAGTGCGCCTGCAGTGCATTGCCCGACACGCCTGATTTCTTCCCCCCCCCCCCCGCCTGTGCTGCAGCCGAGTCAACCGTTCGGCTGCTTGCAACTTATCTCCATCAATAGCCTGAACTTTTCCCTTAGGCGTCGGCTCAGTATTTCATACCTATTGGGCTCAGCGCGGTAGAGGTTATGACCCTCCGCCGCACCCGCCACAAGGCATCGAAGGATGTTCCGATCGCCGGAAGCTGGGCATGAGCCAGCCAACAGCACTTTAAGGAGTCAGGCTCGATGTCGAATACCGATCTCCCCGGTTCACTCGCGTATCTACCTTATGACCCGGAAACGGCGTCGCAAACACCGAGAATTGCCATCGAGTCGGTCAGCCCGACAGTGGATAACGGACAATTCGCTGCCAAGGGCATCGCCGGCCAGCCCATTACCGTAAAGGCCACCATTTTCGCAGACGGGCACGACAAGCTGGCCGCCTGCGTACTGTGGCGCGTGGAGGGTGCTGAAGACTGGCAGCGAGTACCGCTGGAGCTTCAAACCAATGACCTCTGGCTGTGCGAGTTCACGCCGGTACAGGTGGCTCGACATGAATTTGTCGTTCAAGCGTGGTGGGATGTATACAGCAGTTACCGCTACGAGCTTGAAAAGAAATATGGCGCTGGTGTGCCGATCGGACTTGAGTTGCAGGAAGGACGCATCCATCTGGAACAGGCCCTGACTCGTGCGGATGACGAGGTGCGGCCCGGTCTGGAATCCTTGCTGGCACGGTTCGATCAGTGCGCTACCGAAGGTGACAAGGTGGCTTTGTTGCTTAGCTCGGAAACTGAGCGCAACATGCGCGACGCCGATGCCTATCCGCATCTGACTCACAGTGTCGAGTACCCGTTGGATATTGAGCGCCTCAAGGCACAATTCGCCAGCTGGTATGAACTCTTTCCCCGCTCGATCACTAATGACCCGCAGCGTCATGGCACCTTTTGCGATGTGATCGGTGAGCTGCCGCGTGTACGTGACATGGGCTTCGACGTCCTGTACTTCCCACCGATCCATCCGATCGGGCTTGCCCACCGCAAGGGCAAGAACAATACCCTGGGTGCGGGCCCTGATCAGCCTGGCAGCCCTTATGCCATTGGTAGCCCCGATGGCGGCCATGATGCCGTACATCCGCAACTCGGAACGCTTGAAGATTTCCGTGAGCTGGTTGCCGCAGCGGCTGACCATGGTCTTGAAATCGCACTCGACTTTGCCATCCAGTGCTCACCTGATCATCCCTGGCTCAAGGAGCATCCGGGCTGGTTCTCCTGGCGTCCTGATGGCTCCATGCGCTACGCGGAAAACCCGCCCAAAAAGTACCAAGACATCGTCAACGTCGATTTTTATGCCAAGGATTCCGTCCCGGACCTCTGGCTCGCGCTGCGTGACGTGGTCTGGCATTGGGTGGAGCAGGGCGTCAAGATTTTCCGGGTCGATAACCCCCATACCAAGCCATTGCCGTTCTGGGAGTGGCTGATTGCGGATATCCGTGGCCGTGACCCAGAAGTCATGTTCCTGGCCGAGGCCTTTACCAAGCCAGCGATGATGGCGCGTTTGGGCAAAGTCGGATATTCGCAGAGCTATACCTATTTTACCTGGCGCAATACGAAGGCTGAGCTGACGGAATATTTCACCCAGCTCAACAGTTCACCCTGGCGTGAATGCTATCGCCCCAACTTCTTCGTCAACACGCCGGACATCAATCCGGTTTTCCTACAGACCAGTGGGCGTCCAGGGTTTTTGATTCGCGCAGCGCTGGCCACCATGGGGTCGGGCCTGTGGGGCATGTATTCAGGTTTTGAGTTGTGTGAAGGCGCGCCGCTAACGCCCGGCAAGGAAGAGTATCTGGATTCCGAGAAGTACGAGTTGCGCCCCCGCAACTGGTATGCGCCGGGCAACATCATGGCGGAAGTTGCACAGCTCAACCGGATCCGCAAGCAGAACCCTGCTCTCCAGACACATCTGGGGATCAAGTTCTACAACGTGTTCAATGACAACATCATCCTGTTCGGCAAGTACACGCCTGATCTCAGCAATTTCGTACTCGTGGCAATCAATCTTGATCCCCATAACGCCCAGGAAGGCCACTTTGAACTCCCCTTGTGGGAATTCGGACTCGATGACAGTGCATCCATGCATGGCGAAGACCTCATGACCGGCCACCGCTGGACATGGCACGGGAAAACACAATGGACGCGTCTCGATCCTTCCATGCCATTTGGCATATGGCGTATCCGCCCGGCCATCTAGGCCAAAGGAAGACTATAAATGGCGAAACCAAAGAAAACGCGCTCGCGCAAACCGGCGGCCTTTATCAATGACCCGTTGTGGTACAAGGATGCGGTCATCTATCAGGTTCACGTGAAGTCGTTTTACGATTCCAACAACGACGGAATCGGTGACTTCCCTGGCCTGATCGATAAGCTCGACTACATTGCTGGCCTGGGCGTCAACACCATTTGGATACTGCCGTTCTACCCGTCGCCGCGCCGCGATGACGGGTACGATATCTCCGAATACCGTGGAGTGCATCCGGATTACGGCACCATGGCGGATGCCAAGCGCTTTATTGCCGAGGCGCACAAAAGGGGATTGCGGGTCATCACTGAGCTGGTAATCAACCATACCTCTAGCGATCACCCTTGGTTTCAGCGTGCACGCAAGGCGAAGAAAGGGTCTTCGGCGCGTAACTTTTATGTCTGGTCAGATGATGACAAGAAGTACGATGGTACGCGGATCATCTTTCTGGATACCGAAAAGTCCAACTGGACGTGGGATCCTGTCGCTGAGCAGTATTACTGGCACCGATTCTACTCGCACCAGCCTGACTTGAACTTTGATAACCCTCAGGTCATGAAAGCGGTGATCTCGATCATGCGCTACTGGCTAGACATGGGCGTCGATGGCTTGCGTCTGGATGCCATTCCCTATCTGGTGGAGCGTGACGGCACCAATAACGAAAACCTGCCCGAAACCCATGCGGTACTCAAACAGATTCGTGCCGAGATCGATGCGAATTACCCGGACCGGATGTTACTGGCGGAAGCCAATCAGTGGCCGGAAGATACGCAGCAGTACTTTGGCGAGGGTGACGAGTGCCACATGGCGTTCCACTTTCCGCTGATGCCTCGCATGTATATGGCTATCGCCCAGGAAGACCGCTTTCCTATCAGCGATATCCTGCGTCAGACCCCTGAAATTCCAGCGAACTGTCAATGGTCGATCTTTTTGCGCAACCATGACGAACTGACGCTTGAAATGGTGACTGACCGGGAACGGGATTATCTGTGGAATTTTTACGCCTCGGATCGGCGCGCGCGCATCAATCTGGGGATTCGTCGTCGCCTGGCACCGCTCCTCGAGCGGGATCGTCGGCGGATCGAACTGCTCAATAGCCTGCTTCTCTCCATGCCAGGTACGCCTACGATGTACTACGGCGATGAAATCGGCATGGGCGACAATATCCACCTAGGCGACCGAGACGGCGTACGTACGCCGATGCAATGGTCGGTCGACCGCAATGGTGGCTTCTCCCGTGCCGACCCGGCCAGCCTCGTGCTACCGGTGGTAATGGATCCGCTATATGGCTATCAGTCGATCAACGTAGAGTCACAGGCGCGCGATCCTCATTCGCTGCTGAACTGGACGCGCCGCATGCTGGCCGTGCGCAAGCAACAGAAAGCCTTTGGTCGCGGCACCATGAAGATGCTCCGGCCAACCAACCGCCGTATTCTGGCGTATTTGCGTGACTACACCACGCCCGAAGGCGAGCACGAGACCATTCTCTGTGTTGCCAACGTGTCGCGTGCTGCCCAGGCCGTCGAACTGGATCTGTCATCCATGGCAGGCAAGGTGCCCGTGGAAATGCTGGGAGGCAGTGCCTTTCCGCCCATTGGCCAACTGCCTTACATGCTGACACTTCAGCCGTACGGATTTTATTGGTTCTACCTCGCAGGCAATGAACAGATGCCTGCGTGGCACTCCGAGCCTCCAGAAACCATGCCTGACTTCCAAACGCTCGTCATCAAAAAGAATCTGCAAGAGTTGCTCAGCGGTACGCCGCGCAAGGCTCTTGAACAGGAAATCCTGCCGCTGTACCTGCCCAAGCGCCGCTGGTTCGGCAGCAAGGACGAGGCGATCCAGCAGGTCACCCTCATGTACGCTGTGGAAATTCCAACGCCGAAATTCCCCGTGCTGTTCATGGAAGTCTGCGTGAAAAATGCCAAGGGGCAGGAGCACTATGCCTTGCCGTTGGGCTTCCTGGCCGAGAGTGACCAGCATTGCAGTCCGTTGGCTACCCAGTTGGCGATGTCCCGCATTCGCCATGTTCGTAACGTAGGTCTGGTTACCGATGCCTTTACGCTGACCAGCTTTGTGCATGGGGTGTTCAAGGCCTTCAAGGATCAGGCCGTACTGAAGTCGCCTGCAGGTGAAATCCGCTTCCAGCCGTACATGGATGTCGAGAACTTCACTACAACCGATGAAACTGAAATTCGGCACATGGGTGTAGAGCAGTCCAACAGTTCGCTCATTGTAGGCGACAAGTACATGCTCAAGCTGATCCGGAAGGTAGCGACAGGTATTCACCCTGAAGTCGAAATGGGTCGGTTCCTGACGGACAAAGGCTTTGCCAACATGGCGCCCTTGCTGGGAGAAGTAACACGCTACAACGAAGAGGGCACACCCAATGTGCTCATGCTGGTGCAGCCTCAGATCCATAACCAGGGAGATGCCTGGAAGTGGACGCTGGACAAGCTGGACCAGGTAACCCGTGACATGTTGGAGGCAGGTCTGTCAGAGGTGGAGAACGAGTTCACTGCCATGTCCGATCTGGAAAACTTTGCCGCCATTCTGGGGCAGCGCCTGGGTGAAATGCACACCTTGCTTGCCCAGGACACCGATGACGCTGCGTTTGCACCCGAGAAGATCGATGCAGACTCCGCGCGTACGTTTGCTCACCGTGTACGAGAGCAGGTTGACGCTGCGCTGGATACGCTTGAGAACAAACGCGCCTCCCTGGATAGCGCCAGCACCCAGCACCTCGACAAGTTGGTGTCTCAGCGCAAGGAACTTGGCGAGCGTATCGAAGCCCTTGCCGAAGACGTAGCGGGTGGCTTGCGCATCCGTGTTCATGGAGATTTGCACCTTGGGCAAGTCCTGGTGTCTCAGGACGATGCCTACCTGATCGACTTTGAAGGTGAGCCTGCCCGTTCGCTGGACGAGCGTCGTGCCAAGTACGGTCCGCACAAGGACGTGGCAGGTCTGCTGCGATCCTTTGACTATGCGGCGGCCATGATCACCATGAGCAGTAACAGTGGTGCCGATACGTCGGAAGAGGCAATGCGTCAACGGCGACAGGCAGCAGAGACCTATCGCACAACGGCTTACGCTGCCTTCCTCAAGGCTTATCGTGAGGCTGCTGCCGGTATCGCCCATGAGTGGAGCGAGCGTGGTGAGCAGGCAGCGCTGGATCTCTATACGCTAGAGAAAGCCGTTTATGAAATTGGTTATGAAGCGGCCAATCGGCCTAACTGGATCAACATTCCGCTGCGCGGCGTAGCCGCCATTGTGGATTCGCTCATTTCGGGAGCAAAAGGATGACTCAAGCCGTAGCACCCCAGAACCACCAACCAGACTACGCCCAGCTGTCTGCTCCAGAGGCGGACGCGCTGGCTCGCGGAGAACATGGCAACCCGTTTGCCATCTTGGGGCCTCACCCGGATGGTACCGGGTTTCTGGTTCGTGCCTTTTTACCCAATGCGCTGGGTGTCGAGCTGGTCGAGCGTGAGAGCGGTCGCCACTTGGCCCATATGGAAGCCGGGCAGATTCCCGGGCTGTTTTATGCCCGCCTGGACTATCAGGCAACGTATTTCTTCAGGATCCGCTGGCCCAGTGGCGTACAGGAGACAGAAGACCCTTACAGCTTTGGTACGCTGTTGGGCGACGTCGATATCTACCTGATCAATGAGGGTAAGCATCGTCAGCTGGGTCAATGCCTGGGTGCTCAAGCGATGACCATCGACGGTGTTCAGGGTGTACGTTTTGCTGTCTGGGCACCGAATGCGCGTCGGGTTTCCGTAGTCGGTAACTTCAACACTTGGGACGGTCGCCGTCACCCGATGCGCCTACGGCACGGTGCAGGGGTGTGGGAATTGTTTATCCCCCGCATCAAGCCAGGTGATTCATACAAGTACGAAATCCTTGGTCAGCACGGGTTATTGCCCCTAAAAGCTGACCCAGTCGCCTTGGCAACGGAGCTACCGCCTTGCACCGCCTCGGTAGTGGCTGATCCGGCTCCATTCGAGTGGCATGATGATGATTGGATGGCGCAGCGCAAGGAACGCCAGTCTGTTCATGCGCCGTTCTCGGTGTACGAGCTGCACTCTACCTCGTGGCGTCGTGACGGTGGCGACGATGGTCGCATCTTGAATTGGCGGGAGCTGGCTGAACAGCTGATTCCCTATATTCAGGAAATGGGCTTTACCCATATCGAGCTATTGCCGGTAATGGAGCACCCGTTCAGTGGATCATGGGGCTATCAGCCACTGTCGCAGTTCGCTCCAACCTCTCGTCATGGCACGCCGGCTGACTTTGCAGCCTTCGTAGATGCCTGCCATCAGGCGCACATAGGTGTAATTCTCGACTGGGTACCCGCGCATTTCCCGACGGATCCCCATGGATTGGCGCGTTTCGACGGTACAGCACTCTATGAGTACGAGCATCCTTTCGAAGGTTTCCATCAGGATTGGAACACTTACATCTATAACCTTGGGCGCAATGAAGTACACGGATTCATGCTGTCGTCTGCGCTGCATTGGCTCAAGCATTTCCATATAGACGGCCTGCGTGTAGATGCGGTCGCATCCATGCTGTACCGCGATTATTCCCGCAAGCAGGGCGAGTGGATTCCCAATAAATATGGCGGCCGCGAGAACCTCGAGACAATCGATTTTCTCCGCCATTTGAACGATGTGGTGCATGAAGAAGCGCCCGGTGCGTTGATGATTGCAGAGGAGTCCACCGCATGGCCTGGTGTCAGCAAGCCTACCTCCGAGGGCGGTCTTGGGTTCTCCTACAAGTGGAACATGGGCTGGATGCATGACACGCTGCATTACATCGAGCGTGATCCGATCTACCGCCGTTACGACCATCACAACATGACCTTCGGTATGGTATACGCCTATTCCGAGCGTTTTGTTCTTCCCATTTCCCATGATGAAGTCGTGCATGGCAAAGGGTCTTTGCTGAACAAGATGCCCGGTGACAATTGGCAGAAGTTTGCCAACCTGCGTGCGTACCTGTCCTTCATGTGGACGCATCCGGGCAAGAAGCTCCTGTTCATGGGGTCCGAGATCGGTCAATGGCGTGAATGGAGCCACGACCGTGAACTGGACTGGTTCCTGCTGCAGCATCAGAACCACCAGGGTGTACAAAAGCTGGTAGCGGATCTGAACCGGTTATACCGGGCAGAGCCCATGCTGCACGAGCATGACTGCGAACCGGAAGGCTTCCAGTGGCTGGTAGGTGATGATTCTGCCAACAGCGTATTTGCCTGGTTGCGTTTCGACTCACAGAAGCGGCCCCTGCTGGTTGTTGGAAACTTCACACCCGTTCCCCGTAGCGACTATCGGATAGGCGTCCCCGAAGGAGGGCAGTGGCTGGAGCTCTTCAATAGCGACAGCGATATTTACGGCGGTAGTGGTGTTGGCAATAGTGGTGCCGTTATGGCAGATGAAACCTCTAGCCATGGCCAGCCAGCCTCTTTGAATCTGAAGTTGCCGCCATTGGGTGTCGTTATCCTGAGACCTGGCACTCGACCCGAGCATTGATCGGAAGACAAAAAAAGAAAACGGCGCTTAACGCGCCGTTTTTCTTGCGTTTTCCCGCAGGTAAATGAAGCTGATCTGTTACTGCCGCCGAGGTTGCCAGGCTGCTATTTGCATCATTCACGTTTTATTGACACGCTATGGGTTCTACTAATGCAGTAGCACCGGATCAGGGTCTTTATAGGTAATCAGGGAGGACTCACATGGTAGATCTGGCAGAGTGGAATCTGACAATTCCCGAGCCATCCAGTCCTGTCGTTATTGAGACCAACGTACTCAATCGCAACTACCGCAGTGATTACTTTTATCGTACTCCCGATGGTAGCGTGACCCTCTGGGCTCCCGTAACAGGACGTTATACGCCGGAACTCAACTATCCCAGTACTGAGCTTCGGGAAACGCGCCCGGATGGCAGTGAATACAATTGGAAATACGAAGACTCCGTCAGCCTGATGCAGGCTGACCTGCGCGTTAATCAAGTGCCTTCCAGTGGCAAGATGATTATCGGACAGATCCGTACGGTAGGAGATAGGCAGGGTACACCGGACTCAGCATTGATCAGCCTGCGTTATCGTCTGGACCCTACCATGGAGGGGAAAACGCCTGTCACTGGACAGGTTGAGGCCTTGATTCGTACCAAGCCGGACACCCTCAAGATTCCGCCACAAATTCTGCTACGCAACATTCCATTGGATGGTCCGTTCAGTTATGAGTTGCGCTTGAGTCGGACGGGTGTGCTGAGCGTAAGGCTTTTTACACATGGGCGCGGAAACGGGGAGCTGTCTGTACAGTTGGATCAGCGCTGGGCAAGTTACCACCTTTACTTTAAGGCGGGCGCTTATGTGGAGGACAAGGAGGGACCTTCTACCGAAGGGGGTAAGGTGACCTTCAACCGATTGGTCACCATGCATCAACCCAACAACCGATAAGGACTCGGCAGCCCGTTAGGCTGCCGGACCTTTGGCCTGTGCCTGTTCGTCCTGTTTTTCCATCTTGGCCTCGTTTCGTGCCCGAATTTTCTTGGCACGACTTTCCATAAAGAAATACACAACGATGGCAATCAGCAGCGGAGCGATGAAATAAATGGCTCGGTAGGCAAGCAGTGCCGCGATAATGTACGACTGATCTAGCTCATGGCCCATGAAGGCTACGAATACTGCTTCCAACACTCCGATGCCCGCAGGAATATGCGTGATGACACCGGCAAAACTGCTGATGAGCAGGACGCCCAGCACAAACACATAATCCATCTTCTGTCCGAGCAGCACATAGATAATGGCACCCATTGCCATCCAGTTGATGGATGAGACAACCAGTTGAATACAGGCCATGCGCAGGGAAGGCAGATTAAGGTTTTGCCCTTTGATGGTCCATGAGCGACGTTTGGAAAACTGGCAGAACAGCAGGTAGACGGCAATAAAGGTGACGAGGCCGATGCCTATCATCCGTAGCGTCATGTTGCCGATGTACCAGTGTGGGGGAATCTTCACCAGCCCGGCGGTGAAGATAATGCCTGCCAGCAGGATGTAGCCCAGCCAGTTAGTCGCCAGGCTCAGGCTGAAGATACGGGTAATGGTGCCGCTTTCCAGACCCAGGCGAGAATAGAGTCTGTACCGCAAGCCAATGCCGCCTACCCATGTACTGAGCGTAAGAGTAAAGGCATAACAGATAAACGACACGATCATCACCTGTCGTTTGCCCAGCTTGTGCCTGCAGTAGGCTCGCCCGATCAAGTCATAAAAGCCATACATGATGTAACTGACCACAACCAGGCCCACGGCCATGAGGATAGCGGTCCAGCCATACTGGCGAATGGAATGCCAGACCTGCACCCAGTTCACCTGCCGGGCATACATCACGAGCAGAACAGTAACGGCAATGAAAAAAGCGTAGGTCAGAAGCCTCTTGGCGATCGGCCACACTTTACCTTTGGGAGAAGGTTTCGACTTCACGGAGGCATCCTGAGAGTGCCTTAGAGTGGCGGTCATGTATGAGTCCTCGCACGTTCCGGATCTGCTATATCGGATCGTTCAAGATGCGATTGAGCGGGCGGTTCGACCAACGCTATTTTAGGGGTGTGTGCCGGTAACCAGCCTACCCAGGCAGGGAAGTGCCGAAGGAAGTGAAACACCAGCATGGTTTTGGCCAGGTGCCAGATGGTCTTGCGCGGCACCTTGGTCATGTCCACATGCTGACAATGCTGCGCCATGAGTTGTTCGAGCCGACCACGCAAGACCTGATTAAAGGCTCGGTCATGGAAGATGAGATTGGATTCGAGGTTAAGAGAAAGACTTAAGGGGTCCAGGTTGCTGGAGCCTACCGTAGCCCAGTAATCGTCCATCAGCGCCACCTTGCCATGCAGAGGGCGGCGGCAATATTCGTAGACTTCGACGCCCTCAGGTACAAGGTAGTTGTAAAGCATTCGTGCACCGACCTTCACGATCGGCATATCCGGTTCGCCCTGGACGATCAGTCTGACCTTCACGCCACGCCGGGCCGCGTCTCGCAGCTCACGCAACAGGCGGTAACCGGGAAAGAAATAGGCATTGGCAATGATGATTTCACGCTTGGCGCTTCGCATCATCTCGATATAGTGCTGCTCGATATCCGTACGATGCTCTTCGTTGTCTCGATAAACGAACAGCGCCTGTGCATCACCGGGGAAGTCGTTGCGAGCAGGCTCATTGCGGCGTCGACCCCACCAGCGACGAGGCTCTTCGCTGTTGCCCAGTGCCTCAAGGCTAAAGCGATGAATATCGGCTACGATAGGGCCTTCGACTTCTACTGCGTAGTCCTGCTTGGCCGTAGGACCAAAATCACCCAGATGATCAGCAGAAAAATTGATACCGCCAACAAAAGCGATCTCAGCATCAATGACAACGATCTTGCGATGAAGACGGCGGAAGAGGTTGGTCCTACGCCCCATGAAGAGAGGGCGCGGATCGTAAAAGCGGAAGCGAACACCGGCAAGCACGAGTTTATCAAGGAAGTCCTTGGTCAATTCCGCCGAACCGTAGCCATCCACCGTGACCTCAACGCGTACGCCACGCCGGGCTGCTTCTATCAATACACGGTGTAGCTCATTGCCTACCTTGTCTTCAAACAGAATGAAGGTTTCCAGTAGGATTTCCCGCTTGGCCTGGGAGATGGCTTCAAATACCCGGGGAAAGTATTCTTCACCATTCTCCAGGAGCTCAATTCGATTGCCGTCTCGCCATTGCGGGTTCATACACACAACTCCACAGCCAGCGGGGCATGATCGGACAGGTGAGACCAAGGGCGGTTGGATAAGACTTCAGGGGTACGCACCGTGAGGTTGCGTGTGTAGATCCGGTCCAATCGCAACATAGGCATACGCGCTGGGAATGTCTTGGCGTGTTGCCCGTTGGCGTTCAGAAATGCTTCCTCAAGCCCTGCACCTGCCTTGAGCACATCACTGGCGCGTTGGCGCCAATCATTGAAGTCGCCTGCAACAACCAGCGGCGCATCTTCCGGCAGATTTTCGATGAGCTTGCACATCAGTTTCAGCTGTTGCAGACGGTGGTTTTCCCTAAGCCCCAAATGACAACAGATCGCGTGGATATCAACGTCATGATCCGGAACGCGCAGCACACAATGCAGCAAGCCGCGCTTTTCCGGGCCGGTAATGGACACGTCAAGGTTCTGGTACGTCACGATCGGAAACTTGGACAGTACGGCGTTGCCATGGTGGCCATCCGGGTAAACCGCATTTCGCCCGTAGGCGAAATCGGTCCACATGGAATCAGCCAGAAACTCATACTGCGGCGCCGCTGGCCAGTTCTCGAAGCGCAACGGGTGCTTCTCGTGCGTACCCAACACTTCTTGCAGAAACACGAGATCAGCCGATGTCGTGCGCACTGCGTCACGCAGCTCCGGCAAGATGAACTTGCGGTTGAAGGACGTAAAGCCCTTATGCGTGTTGATAGTGAGGATCTTGAACGAGAAACCCTTTGTTGCGTTCGTCATGCTTGACGCTTCCTCCGTTTGGTTTGCTTGGTCAATTCGAACAACAGAAATGACCGTCCTGTTACTTGATAGACATCGCCAAACGCAAAGGTGTCGCCCGTTTCCAACAAATCAGGTTGATTAGTATCAACCTGCAAAACCCAGTGCTCACCTTGAGGCACTTGGGGCAGTGTGAAATCCACCATGTCGTAATGGGCATTTACGATCATCAGAAGCGACGTATCAGAGCCGGCACGGCGAATCCCCGTAGGTTGCGCACGACCGTCAAGCAGGATGCCCATGCAGCGATTGCTGCCGTCCTGCCACTGTTCCATGCCCATTTCTTCACCGCTGGGCATTAACCAGGTGACGTCCTTGATATCCAGCGCTTCGTTGTATACGCCAGTAAAGAAGCGGCTACGACGTAGTAACGGATACTTCATACGAAGCTCGATGAGTCGGCGCGTGAAGTCCTGGAGCTCAGCACTGCGTTCCTTGATATCCCAGTTTATCCAGCCGATTTCGCTGTCCTGGCAGTAGGCGTTGTTATTGCCGCCTTGCGTCCGCGCGAACTCATCGCCCGCCAACAGCATCGGTGTGCCTTGGGAGAAGAACAGGGTTGCCAGGAAATTACGCATCTGGCGGTAGCGCAGGTCAATGATTTCCGGATCGTCCGTTTCACCTTCTACGCCACAGTTCCAGGACAGGTTATTTGAATGGCCGTCGTTATTGCCCTCGCCATTGGCTTCGTTGTGCTTGTCGTTGTAGGACACTACATCGTTGAGGGTAAAGCCGTCGTGAGCAGTGACAAAGTTGACTGACGACGCCGGCTTGCGGCCACGCTGGTTGAATTGATCACCCGAGCCGAGAACGATCTTGGCAAAGTCGCCAAGTTTGTCGTCATCGCCTTTCCAGAAGGACCGTGCCGTATCGCGGAATTTATCGTTCCACTCCATCCAGCCGGGTGGGAAATTACCCACCTGATAGCCGCCTGGACCGCAGTCCCAGGGTTCGGCAACAAGCTTGAGCTGATTGAGTACCGGATCCTGACGGCAGGCATCGAGGAAACCGCCGCCTTCGTCGAAACCATGGGGTTCGCGGCCAAGAATGGTAGCAAGGTCAAAGCGGAAGCCATCCACACGCATCTCGGTTGCCCAATAGCGCAAGGAGTCAGTCACCATCTGCAATACGCAAGGGTGACTCATGTTGAGTGTATTACCCGTACCGGTATCGTTGATGTAATACCGGGGATTATCCGGCATCAGACGATAGTAACTGGCGTTATCGATCCCCTTGAGCGAGAGGGTCGGGCCCATCTCATTGCCTTCGGCTGTATGGTTGTAGACCACGTCGAGAATGACTTCAAGGCCGGCCTTGTGCATCCGCGCAACCATGATCTTGAACTCGCCGATGGATTGGCTGGCCATGTAGCGGGCATGAGGGGCAAAAAAGGCCAGGGTGTTATAGCCCCAGAAATTACGCAGCCCTTTCTCAAGCAGGTGGTTGTCATCCAGGAAGTAGTGGATGGGCATCAGCTCGACGGACGTCACACCTAGCGAACGGATGTAATCGACAACATCGCTTTCGTGGAACGCGGAGAATGTGCCGCGGGTGTTTTCCGGCACTGAAGGATGCTGCATGGTGAAACCACGGACATGGGTCTCGTAAAAGACAGTACGGTCCCACGGTACCTTGGGCTTCTCTGTAGTACCCCAGGTAAAGGCCGGATCGATCACGCGGCAGCGAGGCATATAAGGTGCACTGTCGCGTTCATCGAACGAAAGATCACCGTCAGGATGGCCAATGGTGTAACCAAACAACGCATCGTTCCACTCAAGCTCACCTACGATCTGCTTGGCATAGGGATCGATCAGTAGCTTGTTGTGGTTGAAGCGATGGCCTGCCTCTGGTTCATAGGGGCCGTGTACACGATAACCGTACAACGTCCCCGGACGTGCGTCAGGCAAGTAGCCGTGCCAGATCTCATTGGTGTACTCGGGCAGCTCGATGCGCTCGATCTCTTCAAGGGTATCCTGGTCAAACAGGCAAAGCTCAACCTTGGTAGCATGAGCCGAAAACAGGGCAAAGTTGACGCCGGAGCCGTCCCAGGTGGCTCCCAGGGGATAGGGCAGTCCTTCGCGAATGCGGGATGTCGTGCGGTTGACGAAAGCGTTTTGGGTCTTCTCAGAACTATCGCTAGGCTTGTTAGCGCTCATAGTAATCGACTCAGGTCTATGTCTTAGAGCTCAACCAGGTGCTGCCTGTATTGAGGTAACGGTACCGGCTCTATCTGGAGCGAGGCACTTTCAACCATCCGGTAACGTGATGTTTCCGGACCTTCTTGTACGTCATAGGTATAGAGGCTCCCGAATGCTGGCAGTTCCGAAAGGACGTGTGTCATGCCGGTTAGAGCGAAGCAGCGCAAGTTTCAATAAATAAATAGTTATTTTTATAAGGTTTCGTGTATAAGATTTGTAGAGTTATAAATTTCAGATTGAATTAAAAAGGCGGAAAAGAATATTCATTCTTTTCCGCCTTTTTAATTGTGATCCGTACAACTTAGTAACGAGTCAGAAGATCAACACCTTTTATTTAGAACCGCCCTTGCGGCCGGCTTCAGCTGCACGCTCACGGTCATTGGCAAAGTTGCCTCCGCTATTACGGCCACCTTTACGTCCGGCCTCGGCCGCTCTTTCACGATCATTGGCAAAATTACCAGGATTGTTGTTCTTGGCAGTCATGAATTTACCCTCACGTTGGTTTCTGGAAATAGCAGTTATTACCGCTATTAACTGCTAACCCTTCACTGTATGGGATAGCCTCATGAGGCTACGGTTCACCCGCTAGAGCCCACGGCTGACGAGCGGTCCAGGCCTTTTTTGGATGCTCATCGCTTGCTTAAATGGTAGGTTGAGAACATTACCTGCAAATAGATGGCGCATGGTAAGACCTATTTATTTGAGTCTTAACTGATTAATTAAAATCCGCCGTGTGTGGATTGGCATTTAGTTGGCAGCAATTAGGCTCGGAAGTTAGCCAGCCGTCTAGATCGCGTGGTTCAAACTCAATGCAGCTAGGCATCTTAGCAGGATTGTCACTTACGATCGGGTCAGGTTGAGGAACTTCAGGACGGTGTGCCATGGCATCAATTCTCATAGGATTAAAATTACACCCGAACACCTTGAATCGAGTGCTGGAATTGATACGCAGAGGGAAGGCTAGTTCCAGCCTTTTATCGGCTGTTGATAGTATCCAGATAAAAGGTATATGGCCTTTTGATATATAAGCAGAGCCACATATCAAAGAGAAAAGTGTTTACCCCTTCTGCTAGTAGCAGAAGGGGCAGAGACATTAAGGCAGGACTTACTCTTTAGGTACGGCCTTGGCACGCGGAGCACGGGGCTTCTTGGGCGCTGCAGCGGCAGCTGTAGTTTTTTCGACCGGAGGCTTTTCAGTCTTGGGCTTGACGGCTTCCTTGACCTTTTCGACCGCTTTTTCGGCCAGCGAGGCAGCCTTGGGCTTGGTTGCACGAGGCTTCTTGGGCTTGGCTACAGGCGCTGCTGCAGCTTCAGGCGCTACACCTTGCTGCTGCTCGGCTTCATAGAGCTTGGTAGCCATTTCCCAATGGCGATGCTCTTGATGAGCAGGGCGACCTTCGGACTCCCAAATCTGGTAGGCGAGCTGCTGAATGCGTTCGGTGCGTTGACTCATTATAATGTCTCTCCTTGTGACAGGTCTTGTGTAATCAATAAACCAAGAGGAAAGCTCGCAAGAAGCTCGCTTAATGAAAGTTCACTCTGTTTCACATGGACAGATGAATGGCTGAAAGTTTCCGTAAAAATTTGATCGATGAACTGTTTTGGCACTTTTACAGAGGTGTCCTGCCATGCTGATGCCTCAAAAGAGGGAATAGGGTTCTCCCCAATGAAGCGCCAAACGCGCAGCGGTACAATAATGATAGCGGCCTTGCCCTGATACTCACGGGCGAATGCCAGTACGTGGCTCGCCTGTGCTCCCGAGACTTCCAGCGGTATGTACTGGCCCTTGAGAAATACATCCGCATGGGAGGTACGAGCCGCCAGGGTTCTTGCAATCACACTCTGCTTAACGCGGCCATCCTTCCAGCTGGAAAGCAGCTCTGCCGGGGCCTTGGCCTCTTTCAGCGCAGCGATGCGAGGCGGGTAGTCCACCGGGCGGCGGTTGTCAGGCTCGACCAGACTCAGATCCCAGAAGTCACATCCCTGATAGAGGTCCGGTATACCGGGTGCGGTCATTCTAAGCACCGTCTGGGTCATGCCGTTCAGCGCACCTGCAGGAGCGATACGGGCTACCGTCTCGACAATTTCCTTACGAAGTGCCCCACCTTTTTCACCGGTGATCAATTGTTCCAGGAAATTACGGCACGCTGCTTCGTATTCGGTATTGGGCGTCCACCAGTCTGACTCAAGCTTCTCTTCACGTAAGGCTTTTTCCTGCCAGGGCAGGAGACGATCCAGATACGCCTGAAGCCCCTGCTTGTCATCGGCTACCAGATCAAGCGGCCAGCTGGCCAGCAGGGTTTGGTAGAGCATCAGCTCATCACCCGGGGTAGGGGCAGGCTTGTCAGCAAAGGTTCCCCGCAGCGTTGAACCCATCTCCAACCAGCGGGTTGCGGCCTGGGTATAGAGATCAGCCATTTCGGAGATGACTGCGAGGCGTGCTCGTGTGTCTTCGCCGCGTTTGTGGTCATGGGTCGCGGTAGTCAGCATGTTGCGTGGGAACTGCTCGGACCGCAGTTTGCTGCTTGCATGGAACTCTTCTATGCTCTGGCTGAAGTTTTGTGGGTCGAACCCTACATCGTTGCGCGAGAGCAGAGCGCCTGAGCGGTAACAGGAGGTGTCTTCCACGGCCTTGGCTGCAACAGGTGAGGTCAGCTGCTGGAACTTGGTAATAGCGCGACGCTGCTCGCGACGTGCCACGCTACCCACCGGCTGACGGCAGGGAGCCTTGCCACCCAACCATTCATGCAGCAGTTCCAGTACTGGTAGCTCGGCTTCCGAAAGATTGGGGCGCGCACCGTCTACGGCCTTCTGGAAGAACTTTTCATCCTCGCCAGTAAAGCCAGCCACGCTGGCGTAAGTGCGGTAAACCGGGAAGTAGGTAATCAGCTCAAGCAAGACGCGCCTAATGGAACCCAGGCTGATGTCACGGGTACGCCAGTCCTGCTGAGCCACAACATGCAAGGTATGCGCAGTGGATTCGAATTCACTGGCCAGTGCAGTAGTCACCACGAGGCGGCGCGCCTCACGAACTTCTTCCATGAAGTCGGCTGGGCGTCCGGTCTTTTCAGCCCAGAATTCGTTCAGAGGTTTTTCGCCGGCCGGATCATGCATAACCCCCGACACTTCGTTCATGAACTCATAGCCGGTGGTGCCGTCAATGCCCCAGTCGCCACGCAGGTGCTCGCCCTCGGCAAGGATCTTCTCCACATAGATGGGGAAGCCGCCTTCAGGTGTGCCGTTGGGACGGCTCTGGCAGATCGTATCGATCTGTCGACGCAGCTTACGGCAATAGCCACGGGGATTGGCCAGACCGTCGATATGGTCCAGGCGCAGACCGTCGATCAAGCCTTCGCCGATCAGTCGGAAAATCATGGCATGCAGCGCGTCGAAGACCTCGGGGCGCTCCATGCGCAGGCCACCCAATTCGGTGATATCGAAGAAGCGGCGCCAGTTGATATCGTCGGAAGCGGTACGCCAGCTTGCCAGGCGGTAATGTTGACGCTCCAGCAGCGCATGCAGACGCTCGTGATTGGCCGCGTCGCTTGCATCGAAAGCTGCTAGGCATTGGTCCAGCGCTGCCTTGACTGCAGGGCTCTGACGAGCACTTTCTGCCAACTGGGTAACGGCCTCGTTGGCGCCTTCACGGTCACCCTCGCGGGCCTCGAACGCATCGGCAAACAGGCGCAACTCGGAGGCATCGCTTGCGCGTAGGATATCGGCGTAAGTAGGCGGTGAAATAGGGAAATGGTGCGCGTAGTACTCGACCCGGAAACCGTCTTCCTCATCAAATACCAGCTTCAACTCACCGGCCTGCAGGATGTCACCATAAGCGCCACCCAGGAAAGGCAGCAGTAGCTGACCATGCAATTCAGGGTCGGGGCTGTACCAATTGATGTCGTAGAATTTAGCGTATGGGCTATGGCGTCCCCATTTGAGCACATCCAGCCACCACGCATTCTCCGATCCGCCCACGCTCATGTGGTTGGGTACAAAGTCGACGATCAGTCCCATGCCACGCTCGCGCAGACGGGCAACCAAACGGCGCAGGGCCTCTTCACCGCCCAATTCAGGATTGACACGGGTAGGGTCCACAACGTCATAGCCGTGAACCGAGCCGGCTCTGGCCGTGGTGATGGGGGAGGCATAGATATGACTGATGCCCAGGTCGGCAAAATAATCGACCAGGGGAATGGCATCGTCCAGGGTAAAGTCCTTGTGAAACTGCAGGCGAACAGTCGCGCGCACTGGGCTCATGATGAGTGGCTCTCCGCTTCTTGACGGGCTGCCGCCAGTAACTGCAGGCGACGCTTGGGGGTTTCGTTATTGAGTAGGGTGCTGGCCTGATCCGGCCAGCGACGGCGCCAATTGGGGTGGCTATCAATGGTGCCGGGCAGGTTGGCTTGTTCTTCCAGGCCCAGGGCATCTTCAACCGGCAGGATAACCAGCGGTGCCGGTGTTCTACCGATATGGCTTATGCAGGCATCCACAGCCGCTTTGGCGCTATCAGGGCTGGTATCTTTCAGGCCCAATGTCTTGGCCAGGCGCTGGCGATCCTCTGCACGCTTCTGCTTTTCTTTTTCTTCGGTGGTGTCTTCCGCCAACTGTTCCAGCCGGGCCTGCCATTCGACATCACGCGCAATCCACCAGCCAGTCATGGTAGGAAGATCGTGCGTCGTGGTCATGGCGATGGAGGTATTGTTCCAATCTTCGATCTCTTTGAAGTTCTGGTCCTCGTCGCGCTCAAACATCAGCACTTGCATGCCCATGATGGACTTTTCCATCAGATGCTCACGAAACCCTTCCGGTACGGTGCCCAAGTCTTCACCCATGACAATGCATTCGTTACGCCAGGACTCGATCGCCACCAGACGAAGCATGTCTTGAATGGGATAAGACAGATAGGCGCCATCGGCCGGTGAGGCGCCCTCGGGCACCAGCCACAGTCGTTGCAGACCCATCACATGGTCGATACGTACACCGCCTGCGTGGGCAAAATTCGCCTTGAGCATTTCAAGGAATGCCCGAAAGCCGTGGCGCTGCAAACCAGACGGCGAGAATGCAGAGATGCCCCAGCCCTGGCCGCGCTGGTTAAGCAGGTCGGGTGGCGCTCCTACGCTGACGGATGACAGCAGCTCTTCCTGCCGGCTCCAGGCCTGACTGCCGCCGCCATCGGCGCCTACGGCAATATCAGCAACAAGGCCGATTTTCATACCTGACGCTTGGGCAGCCTTTTGCGCGCTTTCCAGGCCGCGGGCGGCCAGCCACTGCGTGAACGCGTAAAACTCCACGTCTTGTGCATGAGTTTCCGCAAACGTGGCGACGGCAGGGTTTTGAGGATCCTGATATTCCTTTGGCCAGTGCTGCCAGCTGGGCGCCGCGGTACCATGGGCAAAGGATGCGTGTAGCGCTTCGAACCGGCAGTGGTTTTCCAGCGCTTCGCCACCCTGTTGGCGGAAGGCCTTGAAATCATCCTGCAACTCACCGCTTTTCACGCGGAAGTCCATGTGCAGCGCCCTGAGTACACGCAGGCGAGTCTTGGCTACGGCAGGCCAGTCGACCATCTCCAGTCCTTCCAGGCGGGACCACTCCTGCGCCAGACCAGTCTTGTCCAAGGCGTGCTGTAGCGCTTCCTCACCCAGAATCGCGGCAGGAGAAGCATTCAGAATATTGAGAAACATCCGGCTGGAGGGTGAATAGGGGCTGTAACGATTGCCGTCAGCACTGAACATGGCATGCAGCGGGCTGATAGCAACCGCATCGGCGCCCAGCTCTGCCGCCGAGCGGACAAACTCTTCGAGCGCCTTGAGATCACCCAGGCCACCGTCCCCGGGACGACGCAGGCTATACACCTGCACGGCCAAACCCCAGGTTCGCGGTTCGGGTTTACCCAGGGCATCGGCAATGCTGTAGCAGCGCTCGGGTGCGATCGCTAGGGTGACCTGCTGTTCACCTATTTTCAGGGTGTGATAGCCCATGGTGTCGATGGGCGCGAGTTGGCCGTTCCCGTCCACCTTGCCGGTCACGCTGCTACCCGATTCAAGGGTAAGCGCATAGGTCTGTCCAGCCTTGAACTGACCTGTCCGGCCGACAGGCTTGTTGCAGTCTCCGGTAATGAGGGGAGGAAGGTTTTCGCTGTCTTCCAGCTCATCCAGTTTGGCCAGGCTGGCCTTGATGTCCGCCTCCGAATCTGCGGGCAAGCCAAGCGCGGCGAGCAGACTACACAAGGCCTCATCCGATACCTGTTGAGGCGTGCCGTCGTAGGCATCCCAGTGAATGGAGATGCCGGCTTTTTCTGCCAGTGCGTGCAGTTGGTCAGAATCGTTCATTGAGCATCCTCCAGCCAGGCGAGGGCGGTATGCCCAGCCAGTTGGCCTTGTTCGCGCTCGGAGAGACCGCTATCCGTGCTGGCGAAGAGCAGTCGACCCGGTTGCTTGGCATCGACAGAAACGGCTTGCTCGCTCAGGTTGATTTCCAACGTAAGGCGGGCACCATCACCCAGCGTCCAGCAGGCGGTGACCGCCTTTTCGCCTAACGCTTTAGCCTCTGCCGGACGAGCACCAGGCAGACGCGGAATAATCTCCTGATGGCGAATCTCGAGAAGCTTTTTGTAGAGTCCGACCCACAAGGCATGATCTGGCTGGTCCGCTTCTCCAAAATTGGGCTTCGAATCTTCAAAGGTGGTAACCGCATTAGGGTCCGGGATCTTTTCCCGGTTTTCCTCATGGGTGAAAAATTCGAAATCCTTGAACTCGTTGCGGCGACCGTCTCTTACCAGCTTGGCTAACTCTTCGTTATGACTGGTAAAGAACAGGAAGGGCTGCCGGCTACCCCATTCCTCACCAATGAAGAGCAGTGGAATCATGGGGCTGAGCAGCAAGAGAGTCGTAGCGGCTTTTAGAGCATTCTCTGGGGCGAGAAGGGTCAGGCGTTCACCAAGGGCACGGTTGCCAATCTGGTCGTGGTTCTGCAGGAAGATGACAAAGGCCGTTGGTTGCAGATGGCTGCTCGGCTCCCCGCGCCCCTTGCCGTGGCGAGTGTCTTCGCCCTGGTAGATAAAGCCCTCGCTCAGGCAACGAACCAGCTTGGCAGTGGCGTCTTGGGTGAAGTCCTGGTAGTACCCTTCGTTCTCACCGGTAATCATGGGATGAATCACATTGTGCCAGTCATCCGCCCACTGCCCATCGTAATGTACGCCGCCCAGGAGGGAGGCGGTGTTGTCCTCGTTTTCCAGAACGAGATGCACATGGCGACCCGGCTCGACCGTTGAGCGAATCTCGTCTGCCATTTCCATGAGGAAACCCTTGTCACCAATGGCATGGACCGCATCGAAGCGCAGGCCGTCGAAGCGGTATTCCATCAGCCACATCAGGGCATTGTCCTTGAAATAGCTGCGTACGGCCTGTTGACGGAAGTCGATGGCTGCACCCCAGGGCGTGTGGATGTCTTCACGGAAGAATTTTTCGGCATAGGCGTGCAGGTAGTTGCCGTCCGGGCCGAAGTGGTTGTAGACCACATCAAGGAACACCATAAGACCATGCTCATGGGCCGTATCGATCATGGCCTTGAGATCTTCAGGCGTGCCGTAGGAGGATTCCACGGCGTAGGGCAGCACACCGTCATAACCCCAGTTGCGACCGCCAGGGAATTCGCTCAGCGGCATCAGCTCGATGGCCGTGACTCCGAGTGCAGCCAGCTTGGGCAGAATATCTGCAACGCCTTTGAATCCACCCAGCGTACCGACGTGGACCTCGTAGATAACACTCTCGTGCCAGGGGCGGCCGCTCCATTGGGTATGACGCCATTCATAGGTATGCGGATCAATGACAATGCTGGCTTCATGTACGTCACCCGCCTGGGCCCGGGACGCAGGATCGGGAACCAGAAGGTCACCGATACGATAGCGGTAGCGTGTGCCGACACCACAGGCGGCTTCAGCGCTAAACCAACCCCCATCGAGGGCTTGCATGGGAACAATCATGCCGCCATCTAGCACTACGTCGACAGCCGTGGCGCTGGGGGCCCAGAAACAGAATTGGGTACGATTGTCGGAGAGAAGAGTGGCGCCAGCCGTGCATTGCCAGGCGTAGCGGTTATTTTTGGACGGGCGTGACAAGTCCTTCATGCGTTCTGTCTCCCAGTGGAGGGCAGGGTAAGGCACGTGGGTGCAGGTTCGGTTTGTGGTGCGCGCTCCCGCCATGAAGGCGGGAGTGTTCTTTCTATGACCAGAAAGATGGCGCTAAAGTTGAATCAGATCGCAGCTTGTTCCTGACGAACTTTAGAAAGCAGCGATTGATAGAGCTCATCGTACGGCTGAGCGCTCTGAGACCAGTAGAACGGGCCATTCATGGCGCGTCGACGCATGGCTTGCAACAGATCCTTACGCTCGAACACTTCGAACGCACGATCAATGGACTTCGTGTAGCTCTCCAGGGTGTGCTTGTCGAACAGGAAACCGGTAACACCGTCTTCGATACTGTCTGCCAGACCACCTGTACGGCGTGCAATCGGCAGAGAGGCAAAGCGCTGCGCATACATCTGGCTCAAGCCACAAGGCTCGAAGCGAGAGGGCATCAACAGGAAGTCGCTGCCTGCGAACATGCGGCGAGCTTCGGTCTCACAGAAACCTACGTGTACGCCAACACGACCCTTGTAGCGCTTGGACAGCTCATTCACTGCGCGCTCGACCGCAGGCTCTCCGCAACCAATGATCACCAATTGGCCACCGCGAGAGACGATGTGGTCAACTGCTTCAATGGTCAGATCGATACCTTTTTGGTGCACCAAGCGGGAAACGACTGCGAACAGAGGGCCTTCAGAGGCTTCAAGACCAAAATCTTCACGGATACGGTCTGCATTGGCCCGCTTGCCTGCCCAGTCATAGGGAGAAAAGCTCTGGCACAAATGCGGGTCATTGCAAGGATCCCAGCCCTCGTCGATTCCGTTGAGGATTCCGGACAGCTTGCCCTGCTTGGCCTTGACCTGAAGCAGACCTTCCAGCCCACAACCAAACTCGGGTGTGGTGATTTCCTTGGCATAAGTCTGGCTTACCGTCGTAATGTGACTGGCGTAGCTCAAGCCTGCCTTGAGAAAGGAGATCTTGCCGTAATACTCAAGACCGTCAATGGAAAACGCTTCGGCCGGGATACCGAGGTCTGCCATGCAGTAACGGGGGAACACACCTTGATAGGCCAGGTTGTGAATGGTCATCACTGACGGTGTTTTCAGTCCGCGCCACTGCACATAACCTGCGGCCAGGCCTGTCTGCCAGTCATTCAGGTGCAGGAGATCAGGGCACCAGCGAATAGACGCTGTGCCTGCTGCCAGATCCGCTGCCGCTGAAGCCAGTCGACCAAAGCGGATGTGGTTGTCGACCCAGTCAGCGCCATGGGTATCGGCATAAGGCGTACCCGGACGCTCGTAGAGTTCGGGGCAGACCAGCACATAAATCACGAGACCGTCTTCCTGATCGACACGGGCGATGTCGCAGGCAGGCATGGCAGCCAGAGCCGGAATACGTCCGACAATCTGCATTTCGTCACGGATGGCATCCATGACAGGACGATAGCCGGGAATAAGAACCCGGACGTCATGCTTAGAGGACAACGCGCGTGGCAGGGCAGCGGAGACTTCTCCCAGGCCGCCAGCTTTTACGAAATCGGTAATCTCGGGTGTTACAAACAAAATACGCTTACGTGTTTCAACGACTGAGCTCAGCTTGAGCTGGCGCTCGTCGGTTTGAGTAGGGAAGCGATTGGCATTGCGCACTTCTGCTGAGTTCGCAGCTACAAGCGTTTCAAATTTCCCCACAACGGCATTTGCCATATTGCGCTCCCAAAAAGCAGTAATGACTGAGGTTTGCCCAATGAACGCTTCTCGTCGAAGCCGACATACCGATCAAAAACGTCCACAGCCATGCTGCTTACAGCCCCCTGGCGACGTCCCCCTGTAAGGGACTGGACAAAGGGCATTGCAAGGTTGCGCCCGATAGTCCAGTCTGCATAAAAGATGACCTGCGCCAGCTCGCCTAAGTTTCCTGGTTGGGTATGCACATTTGACGAACGTGCTAGAACCGTGCCGCTTCTGGTGGGCTGGAAATAAAGCACGCCCCTGTAGCTTTAGCGAAGATCGTTACAATTACGCGACAGTACTCTGCGTAATCGCCTTAAATTCAGATTTCAGGCTGTCTAGCTGGCGTGTTGTGCATTTCGTCGGATCCTGAGTGGGGCCGTTTGATTTGCGTACCCACTTCCGCACGCAGCTGAGGCAAACACTCCGGAAATTCCCGATTTACGAAGGCAATCAGGCGCTCACGTACATGGCAGCGCAGATCCCAATTTTTGGACGAGTCTGGAGAGGTAACGAGGACGCGTAGCTGTATGGCTCTGTCCGAAGCATCCGTAACTTGCAAGACGCACACACGGCCATCCCACAAATGGGGCACTTCGTTGCACACACGCTCCAATTCAGCGCGTATCGGCTCCATCGGAAGCGAATAGTCCACCCACATGAAGACCGATCCCATGAGGCTGGAATTGGTGCGGGTCCAGTTCTGAAAAGGCTTCTCGATAAAGTACTGCAGGGGTACTACCAAGCGACGATCATCCCAGATCCGTACCACGACATAGGTTCCGGTAATCTCTTCAACCCGGCCCCATTCCCCCTCGACAATCACAACATCATCGATCCGAATGGGTTGGGTCACGGCAATCTGCAGACCGGCAATGAGATTGCCCAATACAGGTCGTGCCGCGATACCCGCTACAATACCGGCCACACCAGCGGAAGCGAGCAGACTGGCGCCGATTTGCCTGACCTCGGGAAACGTCATCAGCATGGATGACAGGCCTACCAGAAATACGACAAAACCCAGACTGCGCACCATGACGCGCGTCTGGGTCTGAATGCGTCTGGCGCGAAGGTTATCTTCGATATTGACCGGGTGACGGATGGAAATGGTCGCGCCAATGGCTTTTACGCACCGTAAACCCAGCCAGGTAAACGCAGCGATTGTGATCAGAGCCGTCAGGTGCCTAAAGCCACCAATCAGGGGCAGGGTATCAGGCGCTGAACCCAATACACCTTGCAAAGCTATCAGCGGAATCAGCAGGCGGGCAGGGCGCTCGGAGTAGCGGATCAGTGTCTGGGCCAGCAAAAAAGGGCGCGCGATTCGTTTAAGTACAGTAGAAATAACCAGTACGGCAATACTGGCGATCGCCATCGAAACACATGCCGCGACCAGAGTAGCCAGCCACGGAGAGGAGAGAAATGTCGACCAGTCGATGGACATCATCCAGAGTCCTTAGGAATCAAAAAGCCGCGAAGCGCGGCTTTATCGGCTGATTCAGTCGGTGGGTTTAAAGCGAAGTAGGACTTTCAGGCGGAAGGGGGGTGTTATCAACACTACCGGCATCAGCGTCGTTAGCGGCTTGAATAGTTTGAATACGTGCCACAGCAGACACATTGCGCGCATAGCTGCGGGTGATATCGATGATCATCATGGCATCTCACCTCAATGCTGCAAGGAACTTGGACCTGGTCGCGCTGATGATTCAGCGCTTGTCAATTCCGACTGGGCTTCTCGGGTTCTGGTTCCCCAGCTGCCCAGTTAGAGCGGTTTTAGCAGCTGAGCGGTAATTATTCGCTAATAATACCAGCCCATTAGTAGCTTATATTAAGCGGCCCTCCTGACCATATGAAGTATTCAAGACAGGCATCAAAAACAGTCACCAGCACGCGACAGAGCAGTTAATAAACCGAAGTGGAATTAAAGCTTTAGGCAATGGTGCCTGTTGAAATAGCCAAACGGCAATTTAGTGCTAAAAATTAAAGAAACTCCCTGATTCAAGGGAGGTGCGTACCAAGATAAAAGGTGCTTTGCCGACTGATGTTTATGCGTGCCTCCGATATCGCTAATCGTGTTTCTTCTTCACGGAATGCCTTGTTGTCCGCCCCGTGGCGTCTGGTGCTGATTTACTCCGTTCTGAGTATTGTTTGGATCATCGGCACATCGATGCTTATCAAGCATTTGCAGCTGCCGGAGTGGAGCTACACCTTTCGGGCGCTGGTATTCGTTTTGTTCACGGCAATCAGTGGGTGGTGGTTTACCAAGCGGCTAACCCAGATTGCTATCCATACCCAACGCCTGATTAGCGAGTCAGAAGGGGATTACAGGGCTCTCTTCGAAATACACCCTGCACCGATGTGGCTCTACGATAAGAACAGCCTTGCGATTGTTAAAGCAAACGAGGCCGCCTGCAGAGTTTATGGATACAGTGCTGCCCAGTTCGCCCAGTTGAAAGTCATTGATTTATATGCCCCGGAAGAAAAGGACGAATTATCTGCTCTTTCTCATAATCCTGGGGTCGCAAGCCAGCAACTATCAGGGATTCGCAGGCATGTATGCCGATCGGGAGCTGCCCTGGATGTGGATGTTCTCTGTCATGAACACATTTTCAAGCATGAGCCTTACGGACTGCTGATGGCGCAAAATGTCAGCGCACATTTCGAACTCGAAAAAAAGCTGGCCCATAGTTTGAAGCAGCTTGAGTTGGCGCAACACATTGGCATGATGGGCTACTGGGAACGAGATCTTGTTTCTCATGCCATTCATTGGTCGCCTGAGCTCTATTCGATCCTCGATCTGGATCCTCAGCAGGATGAGCTTACCTTCGAGCGATTTCTGTCCCTTATTCATCGGGATGATCGCGCACGTATGGTCAGGGTCTACCAGGAAGCAGTAGCCGCCGGACAGACGACCCATGAATACCGGGTTACACGTGGAAATGGTGAGCTTCGTCATGTGTTTGAGCGTGCCCATGTACTGGAGGACGAACGGGGCCACGCTAAAGCACTATTCGGTACGTTTATCGACGTTTCGGAAATCAAGATAGCGGAGCAGGCGCTGGCCCGGCAGCAGAAGCGTTATGAGCATATGATCGATAGCCTTCCGGAAGGCGTTCTAATCATCCGTCAGGGACGTGTTACTTATGCCAATAATGCGGCCTGTCATATGTTTGGTGGACAGTCTGGCGCCGGGCTGAACGCGCTCGATATCAGCCAGTGTTTTCATTCCGATTACCGGGACCGTGAAGTGGATCGGTTGAATGCCTTACATAAAGGCCTGACGCAGGAGCAATCGTTTCGCCATATGAAACTGTTGCGCCTGGATGGATCGGTGTTTGAGGCTGAACTGGCTGAAATCCTTCTTGAAGAGCATGGACAGCGGGATGTGCAATTGCTGATCCGCGATATCAGCCAAGCATCCCAGATGCGTCACGATCTTGAAACAGCCAACAAGAGCCTACAACGTCTGTCTCAGCGACTAATCGAGGTACAGGAGCTTGAGCGCCGGCAGCTGGCTCGTGACCTACACGATGACATCGGTCAGCAGCTAACGGGAATCAAACTGCATCTGCAGCGGCTTGTACGCAAACTTGACCATGGGTCGGAAATCAGGACATTGGCCACCGATCTCAGCCAGAGTGTAGATGATGCTTTGGCCAAGGTCAGGAGTCTTTCCTTGTCCCTTCATCCACTCCAGCTTGAGACCCTGGGGTTGGAGGCAGCCGTGCGCTGGCATCTCTCTCAATTTCTGGGCGCCGCACACACGCAGTGGGAACTAAACGTCGAGGGCAGGCTGGACAACTTGTCAGCCAATATATCGGTCGTTGCCTTCAGGCTCATTCAGGAAGCTGTCAATAATGTTGCCAAGCACTCACAAGCGGCTTCTGTCAGGATCAACCTGAGCCACGACGCTGGGCAGCTGAGACTGGAAGTCTTGGATGACGGATGCGGCTTTGATGTGGGTAAAGCCTCTCAGGAGGCTCGAAGCCTTGGACTGACCAGCATGCATGAGCGTGTAGCTTCGTTGAAGGGAAGCGTCCGAATTTCAAGCATACCGGGGTTGGGCACACGTATCGCAGCGGTGCTGCCTGTCTCTGATTCGTTGTAATAAGGGGAATAAGGTTTGGTAAAACGTGTAGCGCTCATTGACGATCATGCCTTGGTCAGGGCGGGACTGCGGTCTCTGGTAGAGGATCAACCCGGCTATGAGGTTGTGGCTGAGGGAGGTGATGGCTCGGAGGTAGAAGCCATTCTTCGGGATCACAAACCTGACATCCTCCTGCTGGATATCAGCATGAAGCACCTCAGTGGTCTGGATGCCTTGCGTCAGTGGCGTGAGCAATATCCTGATGTTCAGATTCTTATGTTGTCGATGCATGCTACACCGGATTATGTCCTGGCGGCCTTGCGTCTGGGCGCACGTGGCTACCTGCTAAAGGACGCTGCTGCACAGGAGCTTGATCTGGCATTGCAAGCGTTGGCTCGCAACGAGTCTTATTTGAGTCCTGGCATTGCCCAGACGGTCATCCAGTCGGCTATCGTTGAGGGGCGGCCCCGAGAGAGCGGTAGCGGCAGCTCGGTCCTGACCCCAAGGCAGACGGAAATCCTGCGGTTGATAGCCCGTGGCTGTTCAACGCGTGATATTGCCCAAGGGTTGGGGCTGAGCGTGAAAACCGTCGATACGCATCGTGCCCAAATCATGGATCGTCTTGATTTACATGATGTGCCCTCACTGGTCCTGTATGCCGTACGTAAAGGCCTGATCAGCCCTGACGACTGATAGCGAGCTGACCTAGGGAATTTCCTGATAGTCAGAGAAGGGTGGGTTTCGCACACTAAGTCACTGACTATTAAAAGAGTGTCCTATGTCTTCGCTTTCCTCCCAGGCCGATCGCTTTCTGGAACAGTACCTGGCGCGCCATCCTGCAACCGGCGATAGGGCTGCTTCGTTTTCGGTGACCCATTCATGGGCGCTCTGCCTGGGTGCTGCTGTCCTCAGCCTGCTATGCCTGAGTATGGGGCAGCTTGAGGCTGCGCTCCTTGTCTGGGGTTGCGTCCTTGTGCTGGCGGCCCTGAAGCGGTTGCTCTGGCAGGTATTGGGCACCTGCGCGCTGGTTACTCTGGCAGGCTGTCTGGTCTGGTATGTGATTGATCCTCATCCGTTCGACGTCGATGTCCATCTCGTTATCGTTTGTGGATTGGTCGTTTCTGTCATTTCCCTGGTGGGTCATGTGGCGCGCCTGAACGTCACTGTCCGCCAATTGCAGGCTCGTAATCATCTTCTTACCCAGTTCAGCACGATATTGACCGAGGAGCCTGACGTCTGCCTGAAGGAAATTGATCTCAACGGGCGACTGCTGAGCATAAACGCCTCGGGCAGGGCATTGATGGATGTTTGTGATGCCGAGTCGATTCATGGCGCCCAGTGGTTGAGTTTCTGGAAGGATGAATGGGCTGAGCAGGCGCGGTACGCGTTTGATCAGGCCTGTCTTGGCGCGACAGGACGTTTCATGGGGCTGTGCAACACGCTCTCGGGCAGCCCGAAATGGTGGGATGTGCTCATTCTGCCTGTTCGAGGGCCGAGAGGAGAGATTCAAACACTGCTGACGTTTTCATGGGATGTTACGGAGGCTCAGCAGAACGCAAAAAGTCTCCAGGCTGCTCACGATGAATTCGATGCATTACTGAATAACCTTGATGAGGGGGTGTACCGCCTCGATCAGGAATGGCGCTTCATCCAGGTCAACGACATGGCCGAAGTGCTGCTCAGGCGATCACGCACAGATCTGGTGGGCTCTTACATCTGGGATCTTTATCCTGACGAGGAGGATCGTGAACTCGGAGCCGCTTATCGAGATGTGATGTACTCAGGCTTTCCCCGTCACTTCGAGTTTTACTTCAAACCGTTCCAGCAATGGCATCGCGTTAGCGCCTACCCGCGCCCTAACGGCATTACCGTATTTTTCAGCGATATCAGCTCCGATGTGGCCAGCGTGCAGCAAAGCCAGACAACCGAGACGCGGTTACGCCTGGCTCAGGAAATCGGACGTTTTGCCGACTGGCAGTTCGATTTGTCGACACGTGAACTCATTTTGTCTGAACAGGCGGTACAGCTTGCAGGAATCCCTATGGAAGCCGGCGGCTCGCATCAGGATGAGCTGATGAGGCACATTCACCCAGAGGATCGACTGGGCTTGGTCTCTTCCTTGCTGGATCTGACCGAAGGCAAGAGCGCTTTGAGTGTTTCCGCGCGCCTGAAGGTTATGGGTCGATCAGAGGCCTGGAGAGCGTTTCAATTCGCAGGCGTCGTGCTTCGGCCTAAAGCCCATCCTCAGGGACTTCTGGTCGGATGCATGCAGGATATAACCTTTCAGAAGCAGCGAGAGCAACGTCTGATCCAGGCAGAGGTTTTCACGCGCGCCATCCTTGATGCGCTGCCACAACTGGTATGCGTGCTGGATGAATCTGGCAGTGTCATTACTGTTAACCAGGCCTGGACCCATTTCATCGATACGAATCCCTCGCGCTGGGAGTGGCCAAATACGGGGGCGAACTATCTGGAGTTTTGTGCAACCATGGCCCAGCGGGGTGATGTAATGGCTCAAACGGTACTGGCCAAGCTCACCTCGCTGCTGGACGGTGAAGGCGACCCCTTCAGCCTGGAGTTCAGAATGGATCTGGGCAGAGAGGTTCGTGCGTTTCACATGTATGCCTTGCTCATGGATACCGAGCGGAAACAGATTCTGATCGTCCATGAGGATGTTACTGAGACAGACCGTTTACAGCGGGCACTGAATATCCAGGCTCAGCGTCTTAAGTTGATTTATGACGGATCGAACGACGGCTTATGGGAATGGATGCCGCAGCGTAAGGTGCTTTATCTGTCAGAGCGTTTTATCGAGTTGACTGGTAAGACTGTTGAAGGCGAACAGCCATTTCCCCAATGGCTGATTGACCATGCTCACCCGGATGACGCCGAAGCACTGGCATCTGCCCTGAAGGAGCATCTGGTAGAGGATGAGCCCTTCGATCTTGAACTGCGCCTGAATACAGTCAGGGGGTGGCATTGGTTCAGAATCCGTGGCAAGGCCGAGCGAGAAGGGGATGTATTGGTACGCTTTGCAGGCTCGCTGATGGATATCGGCCTTCAGCGGGATCTTTTGATACAGCTTCAGGACAGTGAGGCGCGATTCAGGGAAATGGTGGAGTTTCTTCCTCATGTCTTTTGGGTCTATGACACTGTTCGGGAAAAGATCAGTTATGTAAGCCCTGCCTTTCAGAAGATATGGGGACACTCGCCAGAGCTGCTTTACCAGGACGCCACACAGTGGATCAGCCTGGTTTATCAGGATGATCAACCATTGGTTGAGCAGTTCCATAACGAGGTGATTCGGCGTCACCAGTCTGCCGAAGCGGAGTACCGCTCAATCGATGCGCAGGGCAATCTGCTCTGGATACGAAATAAGGCTTTCCCTTTTCCAAATGCTCAGGGGGAGGTCGCTCGTATCGTCGGGATCGCCGAAGATGTTACTGAGGCCCGTACTTACCAGGAGCAGCTTTATGCAGCTGCACATTTCGATAGTTTGAGCGGGCTGCCCAATAGGGTCATGTTTCATAAACGCCTGGAGGAGCAGTGCGCTCAGGCTGCGAAAGGTAACCGTGAGTTCTCGGTACTGTTTATCGCGCTTGACCGTATCAAGTGGGTCCAACAATGCCTGGGACAACGCCTGCGCGATGAGCTGGTCAACCAGATCTCCGAGCGTTTTCAGTTAGTCTTGGGAACCAGAGGATATCTAGCGTGCCTGGCCGATGACGAGTTCGCGGTGCTATTGAGCCGAGAAGGGGAAATGGCGGTTGTCCACGAAGTCATCAACGCTTTGCTGCAATCGCTTGAGCAACATTTCCCGCTTGGTGCTGAGTCGATACGACTAACAGGCTGCATTGGTGTAGCTCAGTATCCATCGGACGGTGAAACGGCTGAGCAACTGGTCAAAAATGCCAATGCCGCCGTGTACGCAGTGCAAAAATCGGGACGCAGCGGCCATCAGTTCTTCAATCAGGGCTTGCTCAAGCATAGCTTCGATACGCTCAAACTCGAGGCAGAGCTTAGTCGCGCCATTGAGCATAAAGAGTTTGTGCTGTACTACCAGCCCAAAGTGAGTATGGCTGATCAAGAGATATGTGGAGCGGAAGCCTTGATTCGCTGGGAGCATCCGGCCCATGGGTTGTTGAGTCCGCTACGCTTCATTTCGTTGCTTGAGGAAACCGGCCTGATCGTACCTGTTGGGCTATGGTGCATCGATCAGGCACTGGCGCAGTTGGCGCAATGGCAGTCCCGAGGGCTGGACCGCTTTGTAATGGCTGTGAACCTGTCATTTAGGCAATTGCAACCGGGTTTGTGTGAACAGATCAGTGCAAGCCTGGAGCGTCATGGAATCGAGCCAGACTGCCTAGAGTTGGAGCTGACCGAATCTATTATGCCTGAGCCTGGCAGCGAGTCGAGCGCCATCATCAATGGTCTGAAAGCCCTAGGCGTTCGGATTGCAGTGGACGATTTTGGAACCGGATATTCCACGCTGGGCAGCCTGCGTTCCTTTGTACCTGACACGCTGAAAATCGATCGCTGCTTTCTCAATGAAATAATTAGCAGTGCGTCTGATCGGGCAATCGTCAAAAGTGTCATTGAAATGGCACACGCTTTATCCATGACCGTTGTCGCTGAAGGCATCGAGACGTTGGATCAACAGCATTTGCTAGAAGAGCTGAACTGCGACCAGATGCAGGGATTTCTGATCAGCCCTCCGGTAGCCGCTGTCGTATTCGAACGAGAGCACATTGCCATTAGGTGATTTGCCTAGTCCATTCGTCTTGCATGTTTAAAGCCGCTCTTCCAAGAAGAGCGGCTTTTTCTTTGGAGGTTTCGTCGCTGCTGCCCTTTGATTCTGCCATTCATCCTGAAACTTTAGCCGCTTGGTGGCTTAGATATTTCAGGTTTTTTCCTAGGAAAAGCGAGCGTCTTATCTCAGGTTCCGCCCGATAGTTTCAATTACTTGACGACGGTTAAATAGTCGTGCCGTGGATGTCAGGCGAGCCGAAGTGTTTCGGCCTACATCAGACAGGCCGCACGCTTTGGAGTGAGCAGGAGCCACCCAGCTGCGTATGCATCCATTTATCAATGAAACCATCGCTCGTAGTTGAGGACCCCTTCATGGCCCTGGTCAAGAAACCCACCACGCCTTCCGCCGCGGCTGAAAAAGTCGTATCCCGTACCGTTGCCCGTGATGCTGAGGCACAGCGCAAGCGCGCCCGCACACTGGCCAAGCAGCAGCAGGCAGCTGAACGTATTGCTGCTGCGACCAATCAGCTGTCTACAGGCGTGAATGAAGCCGCTTCTGCTGCAGAAGAGCTCAAGCGTGCTGCCGATCAAATCGCCAGCGGTGCAGAGGAAGCGTCCGGCGCTGCTCAGCAGTCCCTAAAAGCTTTCGAGATCGTAGGCCGATCCATTGAGCTTCAGCAGCAAAGCGCTGCGGTTGCCCAGGAAAAATCCGAGGCCATGCAGCGCTTGGCTGCAGCGGTCAATACTGACGTAGTAGCGCTCATTGCCAACGTTCGTGTTGCGGCAGAGCGTCAGTCCGGCTCGGTTGACCGCGTCGCTGAGCTTAAACAGCAGGCCGCTAACATTGGCGAGATCGTCAAGGCTGTTGGCCGTATCGCTGACCAAACCAATCTTCTGGCATTGAACGCTGCCATTGAAGCCGCCCGTGCAGGCAAGCATGGTAAAGGCTTTGCCGTAGTGGCTGACGAAGTCCGCACCCTGGCAGAAACCTCTGAGAAGAGTGCCAAGCAGATTTCCGACATGGTCGGCAAGATCCAGCATGACGTGGAAAACATTGCCCAGGGCATTAACCGCTCCGCTGAAACCATCCAGACCGAAGTAGAGAAGGGTGGCACCATCACCCAGCAGCTTGAACAGATTCGTCTGGATTGCATAGAAATTGTAAAAGGTGCGCAGGACATCGCCGCGGGCGCTGTTCAAAGCAGCGCTGCTGCCCAACAGGCCTTGCGCGGTGCAGATTCCATTGCCTCCGCTGCCGAGCAGCAGTCCGCCGCGGCCGAGGAATCCGCCAAGACGGTAGACGAGCAGGCCCAGGCCCTGGCTGAGTGCGAGCAGGCCGCTCAGAGTCTTTCAGAGCTGGCTGAAGAGCTGAAGAGCTCAACTGATGTCAGCAAAAGCGCCGAAGAGGTTGCCTCAGCGGCTGAAGAGCTGTCTTCGGCTGTTCAGGAGATCAATCGTGCGTCCAGCCAGATTTCTCTGGTAATCGACCAGATCCGCCAAGGCGCACAAACGCAGGCTGCTGCTACCGAAGAGTCCGCTGCAGCGGTCACTCAGATCGAAAAAGGTCTGGAATTGGCGCAAGGCCGTGCAACGGCCAGCCTGGAGAAGGCGACTGCCATCAAGACGCTGATGGGGGCCAACAAGGGCAACATCGACGCCATGGTCAATGGTGTGACGTCGTCCATCGAAGCGACTCGTGCCAGCCTGAGCCAGATCAAGGATCTGGAGCTGATCTCCCGCCGGATCGACAAGATTGTTGACGCGATTACCACGGTTTCCATCCAGACCAACATGCTGGCCGTGAACGGCTCTATCGAAGCGGCCCGAGCCGGTGAGTTCGGTAAAGGCTTCGTCGTCGTGGCGACCGATATCCGTAACCTGGCCCATGACTCCGCTGAGAACGCTGACCGCATCAAGGATCTGGTGAAGGCTGTTCAGGACCAGATCGGGGTAGTGGGTCGCGACCTGGAAGAAATCATCAGCGCTGCCCTGGCAGAAGCTCAGAAGGCAACGGTGATTACCCGCAACCTGGACAGCATGGCCGGTGACATCGCCAGTGTGGAAGTGGGTTCTTCCGACATCCTGAAATCTGCCGAAGAGATCAGCGCCAGCATCACCCAAGTGAAATCCGGTATCGACCAGATCTCTGCCGCCGCCCAGGAAGCCGAGCACGCCGCTCAGGAAGCCGCCGCTGCTGCCAAGCAGCAGTCGCAGGGTGCTGAGGAGCTGTCCGCCGCCATTGAAGAAATTGCCTCCCTGGCTGATGAGCTGCAAAGCGCCTAAATCCCTGAAGTGAGGGGATCGAGATGACTCAAACAACTGCAAATGAAGCCCTCGTCGTACGCGGCGAGGGAGATGACGACGAGCTGGCTCAAGGGCATCAGTTCGTAACGTTCACCGTCGGTGAGGAGGTGTTCGCGGTCGAGATGTTGCCTGTGCAGGAAATCATCCGTGTACCAGAGGTGATCCGTGTACCACTAACACCGCCAGCCCTGAACGGTCTGGCCAACCTGCGCGGTAACGTGTTGCCGATTATCTGCCTGCGGACCTTGTTCAACATGGAAGCCCGCGATGCCGATGATTCGACCCGCGCCATTGTGCTCAATTTGGGCCAGCCGCTGGGTTTCGTGGTTGACCGTGTTGCCAGTGTCATTATGGTGGAAGACGATCAGATCGAGCCGGTCAGCCATGTCCAGTCCACGATCAACACTCGCCTCCTGACAGGGCTGCTCAAGCAGGTTGGCGGCCACGAACTGGTAATGATCCTGGATTTCCAGGCCCTGATCCGAGACAGCTTCAGCGAGAACAGTCTGCTCCAGCGTACCGTCATGGCCAGCAGCATGTCCGTTCTGCCTGACACCGCCGATGAGGATGAGGACAGTGATGAGCTTCAGTTGGTCAGCTTTACCGTAGACAGTCAGGAATACGGTATCGCGATCGAGGATGTTCAGGAAATCGTCCAGGTTCCCGAGCATATCGTCTCTGTACCCAAGACGGCGTCCCATGTACGCGGTGTCATGACGCTGCGTCAGCGCCTGCTGCCTCTGGTATCGCTACGCGAGATGTTCCATTTGCCCAGTCAGGAGACTGACGAGCGCAGCCGCATCCTGGTGGTAAGTCTCGCCGGAGTGTCGGTTGGGATCATTCTCGATAGTGTTAATGAAGTCTTGCGAGTGCCCGGCTCTCAGGTTGAGCCCATGCCGCCAATGCTGGCGCGAGACCAGAACATGGCGGAGCTGACCGGTTTATGCCGCCTGCAAAATGGCAAGCGACTGGTCTCCGTCGTGTCAGCAGAGCGCTTGTTCCAGCACCAGTCGGTGCAACGTGTTTTGAATACGAATGATAAGGAGCCGAGCGTGGACGAAGAGCTGCTCGATCAGATTGATAACGACGACGAAGAGCAACTGGTGGTGTTCCGTTTGGGTAACGAAGAGTTTGGCGTACCCATCGACAGCGTCCAGGAGATCGTTCGCGTTCCGGAAAACCTGACGCATGTACCCAAGGCGCCTTCCTTTGTCGAGGGTGTCATGAACCTGCGTGGCGTTGTGCTGCCGGTAATCGATCAGCGCCGCCGCTTCGGATTGCCGAGTATTGAGAACAATGATCGCCAGCGCATCATGGTGTTTGTCATCAATGACCTACGCACTGGCTTTATCGTGGATTCGGTCGCTGAAGTGCTGAAAATCTCACGCAACCTTATCGAGCCTGCACCGGCCCTGTCGAGCGAACAGCAGCGCCTGTTTGGTCGCGTGGCAAATCTGCCTAAGCAGAAGCGCATGATCCAGCTTGTCGAGCCGCGTCAGCTTCTGGGCGAGCAGGAGCTTAGCGCCCTGTCGAGCGTCGCGTAAGGGAAGGGTGCTGCCGTCATGATTCGTCTGCTTATCGTCGATGACTCCGCATTAATGCGCCGCCATCTGCAAAAGGTGTTTGAGGCCGAAGGTGACTTCGAGCTCGAAATGGCCCGCAATGGCCTCGAAGCGATTGAGCTGGCTCGCCAGTTCGATCCGGACGTCATCACCCTGGATATCAATATGCCTGAGATGGACGGGCTGACGGCCTTGTCCATGCTCATGGCAGAAAAGCCTCGTTCGGTCGTGATGTTTTCATCGTTGACCGAGCAGGGTGCTATTGCCTCGCTTGAGGCGTTAGCGCTCGGCGCGGTGGATTTCTTTCCCAAACCGGGCGGTACGATTTCTCTGAATATTGATCAGGTGCGTGACAGCCTGGTTGCCAAGGTGCGTGCCGCTGCTGGAGCTCAGCTCAAGAAGGCAGGAAAACCACGCGCCGGATCAACCGCGCCGACTCGCTCCCAAATCGAGCGCGAGCCGGTGGAAAAAGCCGTAGAGCTGGCAGGTGACTTGGGTGAAGGGCTTGTGCTGATCGGCTCCTCTACCGGCGGCCCTCGTACGCTGGAAGAAATCCTGTCGAAGCTTCCGGCGAGCTATCCCTGGCCGATCGTGGTTTCCCAGCACATGCCGGCCAACTTTACCCGTGCTTTCGCCGAGCGCATGAACAATGTCTGCGCGCTTACGGTAGTAGAGGTCAGCAGGCCCATGCCGCTCGAAGCCGGTACGGTTTACGTTGGGATGGGAGCCCGTGACGTTTGTATCGGTCGTCGTGCAGGCCATCCTTATGCCTTGCCCAAACCGGAAAACAACAAGTACCTCTGGCATCCCTCCGTCAGCCTGATGGTGGAAACTGCCATGGAGCATTTCCAGTCAAGTCAACTGATCGGCGTAATGCTGACGGGCATGGGGTACGACGGTGCTGATGAGATGACCGAACTCAAGCGCCGTGGAGGGCGCACCCTGGCTGAGTCCAAGGAATCATCTGTTGTATTTGGTATGCCGGCAGAGCTGATCCGTCGTGGCGGTGCCACGGAAATTATGGCCTGCACTGAAATGGCCGCCACCCTTATCCGTTGGGGAAGCGGTAAAACCACTACGTCTTCTCGAGTATCCCGTCATGCCACTCGTTCGTAATACTCTGGCCGATCAGGCCGGTGATGACCAGCCAAGCGGGTTCGAGCAGCTGCTTGATACACTCGACAGCCCCGATACTGCGGCTCGTCGCTTGGCCGCACGTGCAATAGCAAGGTTTCCAAACGCCAGTAGCGCTCTGATCGATCACCTGGAGGAAGAAGCCGAACCGTCTGTGCGTGAGGCCATTATCACCAGTCTGGCTGCTATCGCCGATGTCAGCTCAGTCACCGCTCTGCTTGACTGCCTGCGCAGTGAGGATGCGGCGCTACGTAACGATGCCATCGAAGCTCTGAAGACGGCAGGTGTTCAGCATCCTGGGTTGATTCAGAACGCGCTGCAGGACTACGACGCCGACGTCCGTATCCTGGCTATCGGCATTCTGGAATCACTCAAGCATCCGGATGTCGAGCTGTGGCTGATCGATCTGCTGGAGCATGACCCGCACCTTAACGTTTGTGCCTGCGCCGTAGATCTGCTGTGCGAAATCGGGAGCGAGCGCGCGGTGCCAGCGCTTGAGGCTTGCCTTGAGCGCTTCCCTGACGAGGCTTACCTGCGTTTCGCCGTTGATCTGGCTATCCAGCGCCTGCGTGGAGAATCAGTCCTGTGAGCCAGACACCCGCGATTACCAAAGAAGACTTCGTGAAGTTTCGCGAATTCTTCTACCGCAAGACCGGTATCCACTTCGATGACTCGAAGCGCTATTTCGTGGACAAGCGCTTGATCGAGCGCATCGAGGCCACGGACGCGGGTACTTTTCGCAACTATTTTGTGAACCTGCGTTTTCAGGCATCGGGTGATGAGCTGCAGTCTCTGGTCAATGCGATGACCGTCAACGAGACTTACTTTTTCCGTGAGGAGTATCAGCTCAAGTGTCTCGTGACGAACATGCTGGAGGAGGTTACCCGACGTAAGCGTGACTCAGGGCCCATTCGTATCTGGTCGATGCCGTCGTCCTCCGGTGAGGAGCCTTACTCCATCGCCATGTACCTGCTCGAATACTGGAAGGGTATTGAAGAGTGGGATGTCGAGCTTTTCGCCTCGGATATCGACACCAATATTCTGGAGCGTGCCAGAAGAGGTCTTTATAGCCCTCGTTCGGTACATAACCTGCCGGCCATGCTGCTTGAGAAGTATTTCAAGCGGCAGAAAACCGGGGATTACCAGCTGATCGATGATATTCGTCAAAGCGTCGAGTTCAGCCGGGTAAACCTGATGAGCGCTGCCGATGTGAAGGCTTATAAGGGCTTCGACATTATTTTCTGTCGCAATCTGCTGATCTATTTCGATGACCTGTCGCGTCGCCAGGCGGCCGACACGTTTTTTGATGCACTCAATCCAGGCGGGATGATCTGCCTGGGTCACTCGGAGTCCATGAGTCGTATCTCGTCTCTGTTCCAGGTGCGCAAATTCCCTGAAGCAATTGTTTACCAGAAGCCGTTGGAGGCCCGATGAAACGCATTCTGATCGTCGACGACGCGGCCACCGTACGGCTGTTCAACCGACAAATACTAGAGAAAGCCGGTTATCACGTTGACGAGGCCATCAACGGCATTGAGGCGCTGGAAAAAAGCCTCGAGACGCCCTACGACCTGTATCTGGTAGACGTGAATATGCCCATGCAGGACGGCTTCAGCTTCCTGCGTGAATTGCGCTCCCGGCCAATTGAACAGGCCCCTGCGGTAATGATTACAACCGAGTCGGGTGATCATGATCGTCAGCAGGCTTGGGAATCTGGTGCTAATTATTACTTAACTAAACCGATTAAGCCGGAAGCGTTGCTGAGGCTGGTGAGTGTTCTGACCGGAGAAGGTGCCCAGTGAACGCATTGCTGCAACAGTTTATTCAGGAAAGCCGGGAAGCCCTGGAGTCCATTGGCAGTACCTTGCTCGCCATGGAACGAGAGCCTGGCGATACCGCCCCACTAGGCGAACTGTTCCGCCTGGTGCATACGCTTAAAGGTAACTCAGGCCTGTTTGATTTTCCGGCGCTGACCAGTGTATTGCATGCCGCTGAAGACGTGATGGATGCAGTCCGTAACGGTGAGCTGGACTTCAATCAACAACTGGCTGATCAGCTTTTGAACACGGCTGACTATGTCAGCGAGTTCCTGGATGAGATCGAACAAAACGGTCAGCCGGGTGACGGCTTTCAGGTTCCGCCTCGTGAACTGGTCGATGGGCTGCGCGCGTGGCTTACCAGCAGCGAGACGGCCGTGGTTGCTGCTGGCGCCAAAAACGGTACGTCTGAAAGCGAGTCGCCCGCCTGGGCGACTGAACTGAATGATGAAGTACGTCAGCACATAGCCGATCGTTTGAAGGATGAACAATGCGTTTACCGTGTTGAGTATCGTCCTGCCGCCGATTGTTTTTTCCAGGGCACCGATCCTTTGCACCTGGTGCGTCAGCTGCCGGACATTTTCTGGCGTCGTGTGACCGCTGTAGAGCCCTGGGCGGCAGCGTCAGAACTGGATGCCTATCACTGCAATCTGCGTATCGAATTCCTGTTAGCGATACGGGAAGAGGATCTGGCTGAGCACTTCCGGTATGTCAGTGATCAGGTCAGCTGGGAGGCCGTAACAGCGGCACTGTTTGCTGCACCTGCTCCGGCCGAAGAGGCTCAACAGAGCTTAAGCCATGGTAACGAAGCAATCGATCCACTGGTACGGGACGTAGTAGGCACTCAGCAGATAGCCTTGGCTGCCTGCCTCTCTCAGCCTTGGCGTAGCGGTCAGCATGCCGCCATCGTCCGGACATTAACCAATGTTCTCATGGCTTATCCTGCACTCAATGAGACCTTGCAGCGTAGCGTGATGGACGCCGATCAGCAGCGCAGCGCCACACCGATTATGGCCTGGTTCCAGGCACACTGGCAGACGGGTGCTGACTCCATATCCGAGGCGCCCAAAGAAGAGGGTCGTACTCAAGAGGCCATGAGCGCATGGCTGTCGGCACAGCTTGATCCCGCAGCACCTGTTGTTCCGGTGGTGGAAGCTGCACGCGCGCCTTCCGAGGCATCTGCCGGTCGGCGTCAGGAGGAGGCTGGCAATCATGTTACGCCTAAGGTCCTCAAGATCGAGCAGGAAAAGATCGACCGCTTAATGAACCTGATTGGCGAGATCGTAGTTGCCAAGAACGGATTACCTTATCTGGCCGAGCGTGCTGAAGACCAATATGGTCAGCGCGAGCTGGCGCGAGAGATCAAGGCTCAATATGCCGTAGTCAACCGTATCGCCGAAGACCTGCAGGATGCCATCATGCAAGTACGCATGATGCCGGTTTCTTTTGTGCTGCAGCGCTTCCCACGTCTGGTGCGTGATATCGCGCGCAAGCTGGGCAAGAAGGTCAACCTCATCCTGGAAGGGGAAGACACCGAAGCGGACAAATCCATGATCGAGGCCTTGGCCGATCCGCTTGTGCATATCGTCCGTAACTCCATGGATCACGGGCTGGAGCTTCCGGAGGAGCGTACAAACGCTGGCAAGCCGGAAACCGGCACGCTGCGTATTCGCGCCAGCCAGAACGCGGACCATGTGGTTATTGTTATTGAAGACGATGGTCGCGGTATCGATCCACAAAAGATCAAGGCCAAGGTGGCTGGTAAAGGTCTGGTCGAACAGACCGCCCTGGATGCGATGAGTGATCAGGAGCTGGTCAATCTGGTCTTCCTGCCGGGCTTTTCGACTGCGGAGCAGATTTCCGATCTGTCCGGCCGTGGCGTTGGTATGGATGTGGTGCGCTCAGGTATCGAAAAAGTGGGCGGCCAACTGCGCCTGACCAGTCAGGTCGGCAAGGGTACGCAGCTGAGCCTGACACTGCCGCTGAGCATGGCAGTAACGCAGGTCATGGTGATTGAGTCAGGCGGTCAGCGCTTTGGCATTCCCATGGATCAAGTCATGGAAACCGTGCGCTTACCCAAGGATTCGATCCATACCATCAAGCATCAGCCCACCGCGCAACTGCGCGGCCGCACGATTCCGCTCAAGAGTTTGAACCAGATGCTGGCGGTCTACGAGGAGCAGGTGCTTAACGAGGATGATGAGTACGCCTTGATGGTGCTACGCAGCCGAGGCGAGCTGGTCGGCCTGATCATTGATGATTTCCACGGCTCGATCGACATCATCCTAAAGCCCATGGTGGGCATTCTCGGTGAGCTATCTGGTTACTCCGGTACGGCCGTGATGGGGGATGGCTCCATCCTGATGATCCTCAACCCCACGGAGCTATTCGAATGAGCATTACCTTCAAGAAAAGCGTAGCCGTATTGGCTGATCAGGTCACGGTGGAAGAGGCCGAAACCCTGCTGGAATGGCTGGTGAAAAACCCGGCCGCAAAGGTCAATCTGGGTGACCTCGAACATCTGCATACCGCTGATCTGCAAGTACTTATGGCATTGAAACCAAACGTTTCAGTTTGGCCGAAAAATACCGATATAAAGGTGTGGCTTGAAGCCGCACTGAATGCGTAGGAGAGAGTGAAATGAGCAAGAACATCATGATCGTCGACGACTCCGCGACCATGCTGATGAGTCTGCGCAGCAGCCTGGAAATGTCCGGCTTCAAAGTCGAGGCGGCTAATGATGGTGTGCAGGCGATGAACAAGCTGCAAGGCGGCTACAAGCCGGATCTGATCATCACCGATATCAACATGCCCAACATGGGTGGTCTTGAGCTGATCGGCAAGGCCCGTGCGTTACCTGGAATGCGCTTTGTTCCCATTCTGGCGCTCACTACCGAGAGCCAGCAAAGCAAGCGTGACGAGGCCAAAAAGAATGGTGCTACCGGCTGGCTGGTGAAGCCTGTCGGGGCAGCGGACCTGCTCAAGGTCATCAAGCAAGTCCTGCCGGGCGCCTAAGGAGCCAAAATGAACAACCAAGCCTACCTCAAAGCCGGATTGTTGCTGGCCATAGTGGCGCTGGGCCTCAGCTCGCCGGTCTGGTCGGCTTGGCTGGCGCAACAGTCAACCCTGGCCTGCATGGGCGTCGCCGTGTTTTTCTCCATTCCGCTGTTATTGATGACGTGGAGGTTGTCCCAAAATTCTGCCCATGTTCCTGAGCGAATAGAGGAGGGGAGCACATACGCAGTCCTGTTCGATAAAACAGTCGCCACGGCCAATGCTGTGCCTGGCCTGAGCCGTATCGTGCAGCGTAACCTAAAAGAGGTGAGTGATGAGACCGAGCGCAATGTGCTGTGCGCAATCGAACGTCTCAATAATATTCATCTTACCGGTCAGAAGCTGTCCGAGACGGTAAGTGAAGGATGTGGTTGTGCCCAGACGCTTTCCCGTGAGGCGGATGAGCATCAGCAGCGCAATGAAAAGACACTGGCGACACTGTCTGCCTTTGAAAAAGAGCGCAAGGAAAGCCTCAGTAGTGATATCGAGCGTATGCGGCGCCTGTATGAGGAAGTCAACGCCACCGGGCCGTTGATTGCCCTCATCAGTGATATTGCCAAACAGACCAACCTGCTGGCGCTTAACGCAGCTATCGAGGCTGCACGGGCAGGGGACTCCGGTCGTGGGTTTGCCGTAGTCGCCACTGAAGTACGTAATCTCTCCGCGCGCACTGCAGAGGCGGCGCACTCGATTTCCACGACTATTCAGAATCTGGCCTCACGCTTTGAGGAGGAGTCGACAGCCGCACAAAACCGGCAGGAGAATTTCCTGGCCAGAAGCGGACTGGAACATGTAGGTAATGAGTTGCGTTCCATGGTGAGGTATCTACAGGAAGCAGCGGAATGCATGACGTCAGTCGTCAGTGGTGTCAAAGGGTTAAGCTCCGAAGTGAACAATGATCTGCAAGGCGTACTGTCCTGTTTGCAGTTCCAGGACCCGCTACGTCAGCGCCTGGAGCAGAGCAGTCATATGCTGGACACCTTGAGCGATGTTATGGAGGCCTATAGTGTCGGGCTTGCCTCACCTGAAACCTGTCAGCCGGGGGAGCTACCTGATCTCGATGCTCGGATGCAAAAGCACCTGAACAGCTATGTGACGCACTCACAGCACAAGGGCCATCTTGAAGAGATAGGTCGGGGACACGAAGTGCAGTCCGAAGGACTCAAGATCGAACTGTTTTAAACTTCATACGAATGCAAAAAAGGCCAGCGGGCTCCCGACTGGCCTTTTTTATCGGCTCATGCTCGATGGTTTAACGCCTTCGCCAAGCGATCCCCGCCAAATTGAATTAATGTGACAAGTAATACCAGCCCTATAATGACAATCAACATAACTGACACATCGAACCGCTGATAACCATAGCGATAAGCAAGATCTCCCAGGCCGCCCGCACCAATGGCACCCGCCATGGCAGAGGAATTGATCATCGTAACAAGCGTAATGGTGAATCCGCCCACGATACCCGGCAGGGCCTCAGGTAGCAGAACATGCCAGACGATATGTCGGCGTCGGCATCCCATGGCCTGGGCGGCCTCGATCAGGCCATGGTCTACCTCACGCAGGCTCATTTCAGCGATACGGGCAAAGAACGGCGTTGCTGCAATAGCCAACGGTACGACGGCGGCCCACACACCGTAAGTAGTGCCTACAATCAGGCGGGTGAACGGAATAAGAGCCACCATCAGAATCAGAAAAGGAATGGAGCGGAAGAGGTTGACGATACTTCCAATCAGCCTGTTCAAACGAACAGCCTCGAACATCCCGCCTTTACCACTGGTAACCAAAAATACAGCCAATGGAATACCGGCAATCAGTGCGATCAGGGAGGAGACGCCTACCATTAGCAGGGTATCCAGTAGTCCTTGCCACAGGCGATCAATCAGCAGCGACATAACCCAATACCTCCACATCGTCGAAAATACGTCGAGCCCGCTTGATCAGTTCCTCTGGAGCATGGGAAGAGCGCCTGATCGAGACCAGCAGATGGCCTACCGTGCGCCCTTGAAGTCGTTGGATGCTCGATCTGATAAGTGTGAGCTGTCCACCCAACGCGTTGAAGAGTGATCCCAGGTCAGGCTCACGGCTGTTGGTGCCGTTTAGGCGCAGTTCAAGCAGGAGGGTATCGTTCTGGCGTAGCGGTTGTGTCTGCAGACGCGCTTTAAGATCATCTGATAGCGTTTGCTGCAACGGAGAGAGCAGGGTGCGGGTCACGTCATGGTGGGGATCACCAAAGACTCTCCATACGGGGCCTTGTTCGACTACTTCGCCATACTCAAGCACAACGACACGATCACAGATCTCGCGAATCACCTCCATTTCATGGGTGATCAACACAATGGTCAGCCCCAGCGACCGATTGATATCGCGTAGCAGTGCCAGAATGGCCTGTGTCGTTTCAGGGTCCAGTGCTGAAGTCGCTTCGTCGCATAGCAGGATATCAGGATCATGAACAAGCGCCCGGGCAATGCCGACGCGTTGCTTCTGGCCGCCGGAGAGCTGCGCAGGATAGGCATCATGCTTGTTGTCTAGGCCTACCAGCTTGAGGAGTGAGTCGACTTTCTGCTGCCGCTCCTGCCGCGGTACGCCAGCCACTTTAAGGGGCAATTCCACATTCTGTCGCACGGTTTTGGCAGAAAGCAGATTGAAGTGTTGAAAGATCATGCCGATGCGCCGGCGCAAGGTAACCAACTCACTTGTGCCGTAGCGACCGATATCTTCGCCGTCTATCAGAACCTGTCCTTCGCTTGGTTGCTCCAGTCGGTTGATTGTCCTTAACAGGGAAGACTTGCCCGCACCACTGCGCCCGATGATGCCGAATATCTCACCCCTGCGCACAGCCAGATCTATACCATGCAGCGCACGCACTGGTCCTTGCTCACCGTTATAGGTTTTACCCATATCCTGAAAGCGGATATGGGTCTCGGCGCGTTCCAGTGCGGTAGAGGTAAGGGGGTAGGGTAGTGCATGAGAGGATTGGTCCGCCTCTGCTTCATGAGTGCTTCGAGCCTGCCGAATAGATGTAATCGATCCCGTCATGAATCAGCTCCTCCAGCCAGTCTGGTAAAGGGTTCCATGTGCCTTATCTAGGGCTGCACGCACAGCCGGAGAGTGCTGGTAGATATCGACGAACTTGCGTAGATGTTCGTCGTTCTGTCGGTCAGGCCGAATGACGAACTGGATGACATATTCAGGGTGATCAAGCCCGTCAAAAAGCAGAGCCGAGTAGGGGTCGAAGGTATTGGCCAGGCGGATGTAGGCCGGGTAACCTTGCACCAGATCCACGTCATCATAGGCGCGTACCAGTTGAACGGCTTCCAGCTCAATGATCTGTATATGCTTGGGGTTGGTCAGGATATCGGCTTGAGTCGCCTTGTATCCCACGCCGGGCTTCAAGGTGATCAGGCCCGCTTTTTCCAGTAGTTGTAAGCCACGTCCTCCATTGACAGGGTCATTGGCAATTGCCACGCGGGCGCTGTCCGGCAAGTCTTCAAAGCGTTTGTACTCTTTCGAATAGAGGCCTACGTTGTTGATGATGCCGGGGGCATAGGGAATCAGGTCATAACCACCTTCCTCTCGTGCATTTTCCAGAAACGGAATGTGCTGGAAGTAGTTCACATCAATGTCCCCGTTAGCCAAGCTGACATTGGGGGCAATCCAGTCGGTAAACTCGACCAGTTCCACCTTCAACCCCTGCTTTTCAGCTTCAGCTACAGCCGCTTCCAGTGGAGGGGCAAAGGCTGCTGTCGTGCCGAGTTTCAGTGGCCCATTAGTATCGGCCGCGTAGCTCATGCCTGCAGCGCCTAGCAGTGCTGCAAGGGCGAAGGTCTTTATCCAGCCACGGCCTGGGTTCAATCGGTGCAGCATATCGGTCATCCTGTTCAAGGTCATGGGAGGCGAGGCTGGAAGCGTTCCAGTAGTCGTTGAGATCAAATTGCAGTTCGTCTAGCCGTTTGGCTGGCCTGATGTGTCAGGTTTCGCCAATGTGTACCAGCATGGTCTAGCGGTAACCGAGCGCCTTGGGCGAACAGTTTTCCGCGCAGGGTGCCTGGCTCGTAGGCTGTCTTGTAGCGACCCCGTGCTTGCAGCTCAGGAACTACCAAGTCGATAAAGTCCGTATAGCTTTCCGGTGTGACGATGCGTGTCAGGTTGAATCCATCCAGCCCGGTTTCGTCGATCCATTGCTCCAGTGCATCCGCCACTTGGCTTGGCGAACCAACAATGAGTGGGTATCGGCTACCCAGAGCGTGCTGCTCAAGGAGCCTGCGCTTGGTCCAATCACTGTCCTTGGCGGTAAACGCCTTGACGACCGACTCGATGGCATTGGTCTTTTGATAACGGATAGCCTCATCAAGCCCATAGCCTGCGAAGTCGATACCCGTCGAGCTGGAAAAGTGAGCAAGGCCTGCTTCTGGATTGGCGTAGCGTAGATAGTCCGCATGCTTTTCCCGGGCCTCAGCTTCAGTCGGCGCAACGATCACGCTCAACCCCATAAAGACTTTGATGGCGTCCGGCGTACGCCCGGCGGCTACTGCGCTGGCACGTGTTCGGTCAACCTGATGCCGGACCGCCTGAATATTCTGGCCACCAATGAAAACGCATTCCGCATGTTGTCCGGCGAAATTAACGCCGCGTTCGGAAGAACCCGCCTGGTAAAGCAGAGGTGTGCGCTGTGGAGAGGGTTCGCTCAGGTGATAACCTTCAACGTCGTAGAACGCTCCGTGGTGTCTAACCTTGTGCACCTTATCCGGTCGTGCGTAGACACGGCCCAGGCGGTCAGCGATGACAGCATCATCTTCCCAGCTGCCTTCCCACAGCTGGTAAAGCACGCTTAGATATTCATCTGCCTGATCGTAGCGACGATCATGCTCATGCTGAGCGGTAAGTCCCATCGCCTTGGCTGCGCTATCCAAATAGCCCGTCACAATGTTCCAGCCGATGCGGCCGCCCGTCAGGTGATCCAGCGTTGAGAACCGTCGTGCCAGCAGGTAGGGATGTTCATAGGTGAGATTTGCAGTCACACCAAACCCAAGGTGCGTGGTATGGGATGCCATGGCAGAGACAAGAAGGAGAGGGTCGTTAACCGGAAGCTGGATGGACTCCCTTGCCGTGAGGTCTATGCCGCCACCGTATACGTCGTAGACCCCTACGATGTCAGCAAGGAATAAACCGTCGAATAGACCGTGCTCCAGCAGCTTAGCCAGCTCAGTCCAATAGCTCAGCGTCTTGTACTGGGTGGACGTATCCCGCGGATGCGTCCAGAGCCCATGGTTGATGTGCCCGACACAATTCATGTTGAAGGCGTTTAGCCGAATCTGTTTCTTTGCCATGACAACCTCAGAGGTAGCTGCGTCGGGGCGGCAGGGTATCGTTCAGGTAGTAGTCGCCAATGGCGTGATATTTCCAGCGCACGGGATCATGCAGGGTATGTACACGTGCATTGCGCCAGTAACGATCAAGGCCATGCTCTGCCAGACTGGCCCTGGCACCACCCAATTCAATGAGTTTGTTGCCTGCCAGTAGAGAGGCCTCTGTACTCAACGCACGCACCTCAGCGATTGCAATGGAGGCGGCAGCTACGGTGTCTGCGGTCGGATCTTGCTGCGCCTTATCGAGTGCCTCTCCAGCGCGCTCAAGCAGGGCTTCCGCGGCGGCAACACGTACGGCCAGCCGGCCGATATCACTGATCGTCAGGGGGTCTTCGTAAGCATGTTCAACACCGGAATCGGGCCAGGGACGCGCCTGTTCACGGACAAAAAGAAGAGCGTGCTCATAAGCACCTCGCGCAATACCTGTATCGATCGCTGCGTGTAATAGCTGGGCGAAAGGGCCTACCGTAGTAGGGCGCTCAAATGCTGTTTGAAAAGGTACGACCTCATCAGCCGTTACCGCGACATTATCTAGCACGACCGAGCCGCTGCCCGTGGTCCGCTGCCCAAAGCCAGACCAATCATCAATAACGGTTACGCCCTCACGGGTGCGCGGGATAAAGGCCAGCCGCTGCTTGCCTTCGTCATCCACAACCGAGGTGGGGATGCGCTGAGCATACAGTGCACCGGTTGCATAGAACTTGCGCCCGTTGACCTTGAAACCGTCCCTGTCAGGGGTGAGCCGGGTAGTGCGGTCCAGTATCGTCTTAGTACCAATCTCGGCCAGTGCATTGCCATAACGGGCGCCGGCCAACACTTCGGTATAGAGCTTGTGCTGCTGTTCGGCACTGCCATTTACGCGCAATACTTCCAACGCGTAGTAGTGATTTTGCGGTATCTGGCCTAGGGAGCCATCCGCCGCAGCAATAATAGAGATGACCTTGGCAAGCGTTACGCTGGAGACTTCAGCGCCTCCCAGCGCTTTAGGTACTGTAATAGCCCAGAGTCCGGACTGGGAGAACTGCTCCAATTCACTCCACGGCAGCGTCCGATGTTGATCCCGCTGAGCGGCGTCTTGCTTGAAAAGGGTGGCCAGCTCGGTGGCAATCCTTAATGCCTGTTCATCACTTTCGATCCGGTCGGCAATACCGTGCAATACAGGTGCATTCATGGTTCAGATCCAGGCATGGCGGGCAGGGGATATACCGTTCAGGTGATAGTTGCCAATGGCATGTACCTTCCAGCGCACGGGGTCATGAAGGGTGTGCGTCCGAGCGTTGCGCCAATGCCGGTCAAGGTTGAACTCAGCCAGCGTGGCTCGGCTACCAGCCAGCTCGAAAAGTTTTTCACTGGCTGCCAAGGCAATTTCGGACGTCAGCACCTTAGCCTCGGCTACCGCAATCGAGGCCTGAGCAGCCTGTGACTCATCAACAGGCTGGTCCTTAAAGGAATCAAGTACCCCGGCTGCCTTTCGCAATAGCGCTTCAGCTGCATGCAGTTCAACTTCCAGTCGTCCAACCTCTGCAATCAGGTAAGGTTCATTTCGTGCCTCAGTAATACCAGCCTCAGGCCAAGGTCTAGTTTTACCAACAACAAACCACCTCAAGTCAGCCAAAGCAGACAGGGCTATGCCTGCATCAATGGCTGCATGGATCAGCTGCGCATAGGCACCTTGTAAGGAAGGCTTAGTGCTTAGCAATCCGCTCGGAATAATGTCTTCTGCGGGGAGACGAACATTATTGAGAATGACTGTTCCGCTTGCTGTGGTGCGCTGTCCAAAGCCGGACCAGTCATCAATGATTCGAAGCCCCGGTGTTCCGCGCCGGACGAACGCCATGACTTGTCGTCCGGTGTCATCCAATGCCTTGACGGTTACCCAATGGGCAAACAGGGCACCTGTCGAATAAAACTTTTCGCCGTTCAAGCGGAAGTGATCACCTTCGGGTGTCAGGCGCGCTTTCAGGTCCAATGTATGTTTGCTGCCGCGCTCGGGGCCTGCATTGCCTATTCTCCATCCAGCCAACACGCTTTCGAATAGGCGCTGCTGTTGCTCGGCGGACGCTACGCTTCGAATGACATTGAGAATGCTGAAATGATTCTGGGGAATTTGAGCCAGTGCTGGATCAGCCTTGGCAATGATCTTGAAGATTTCAGCGATCGTTACAAAGGAAACCTGAGGGCCTCCAAAGGCGATGGGAACGAATACGCTACCCAGACCGCTGGTAGTAAAACGCTCGATTTCGGCCCAGGGAAGTTTGCGCTCCTGATCACGCAGCGATGCTTCTTGCGCAGCGAAACGGGCTAGCTCATGAGCAGCAGCAATGGCTTCGGCGTCGGTAGTGAGAATACGGGCAGGGTAGACGGGTGGAGCTACATCCTGATCGTTATCAAGAAGGGTATCTCGCTTGAGCATACGGCCTCGCAATGAGCAATGCCGGCCAGATCCACAGCGGAGCCGGACCGACAGATGAAAAGTCAGTGCAGGTCCGGTGATCCGGTAAATAGACGTTAAAGGAATTTAAAAAGAGTTATAAATACTTTCTGGCTATAAGCTTAGAGCGAGCTTAAGGGCAGAAAGCTCGTTACTCAGGCTTTAAGGTCAGGAGCGCGTCTACAAGCGACTCAGCCAGATATTCCACCGAGAAAACACCACCATAGGTCCAGGTTGAGCGGACCGTAGCGAATCGTCGTGCTTGCACGAAGGGCATCGCCTGCCAGAGGCGGGTAGGAAAGAGTTTGTCCTCTTGGGAGAACGGCTCGATATGGAGCACAGCGCCTTCACGTATCTTTCCCAAGTCACTGATAGGTTTCTGTGTAATACCCCAGGCGGTAGCGGGTAAAGGGTAGGCAGGCTGAAGATGCAGTAGGTTCATGGCATATTGAGGCATGGAATTGTCGCCATACACATAAACCACCGCCGGCGTAGAAAAGCGAATCATTGTGACTTTCGGAGGTTCGCCATTGAAGTGCTCAAGCAGCCGCTGCCGTAGTTCAGCAATATGGCGATCCATTTCCGCCAAGCGCTGCTGTGCCTGATCGAGGCGATTAAACTGCCTGGCCAGTGTCAGATAATTTTGCCGTGCGGTTTCGTAATTGTTGTGATCCTGTCGATAGCTGTCGAATGACTCTACCGGGGCGATCCGCTCAAGCTTGCCACGTAGATCTTCAAGAGCCGGGCTGGAGATGATCAGGTCTGGCTTGAGTTCGGCCAAGAGCTCAAGATTGGGCTCGACACGGCTTCCGGCATTGAGAACCGATGACGGCAAAGTAGGGCGCACGACCCACACCTTGTAGTCATCGGCGTCCGCTACCGCCAAGGGCGTGATCCCCATTTCGACCAAGTGTTCAGCCGCTTCCCAGGTGAGCGCGACTACCCGCTGCGGTGTTTCGGCTGCGTGAGCGAGTGCAGAGCCCATCATCAAGAGTCCGGTTAGGACCCAACGGAGCAGGCTGGGACTGATTTTATGCTTGAGCAACCCTACGCGCCTCGCTGTCTGGCTAACAAAATAATGAAATAGACTCCACACAGAACGGACGCCACGATGCCTACCGGCATCTGAAGCGGATAGATCATGACGCGGCCTATCCAGTCAGCGACAAGCATCAATACGCTACCCAGCGTGGCGGCGAGTAAGAGTTGAGGCAGGACTTTCCTGGCACCCAGGATGGCTGCAATATGCGGTGCCAGCAGGCCCAGAAAGGCGACCGGCCCCATTACGCTGGTCACGAGCGCACACATCAGCGAAACCAGAACCAGTAGCACGATACGTAGGTGCGTCAGATTCAGGCCGCGACCAAGGGCCACGCCGTCACCTATCGAAATCAGCGACAGGCCTCGATGGAACAGTAGACTGACCCCTCCGATAAGCAGAACGCCTACGCAAAGTCCGACAGACTGGCTGGCCGAAACCCGGTAGGTCGAACCTGCCAACCAGCCCATGATGGCGAAGGAGTCTGCTGTCCCCTTGGCCAGGGCAAATTGAAGGATGGCGTCCAGCAATGCCATCAGGGAGATACCTACCAATGCCAGCATGCCCGGTGCATATTGGTGCCGGCGACCAAACAGAAGCAGCACAGCCAAGACCAGCATGCTCCCGGCAAAAGCCGCCAATGGCCCGCCTGCAGTCTGGATAGTCCCACCCATGACAAACGCACTTATGAGAAGGGCAAGCGTTGCTCCGGCGGAAAGGCCAAGAATATCCGGACTCGCCAAGGGGTTGCGCAGCAGACGTTGAAGAATGACGCCTGCAATCGCCAGTCCGAATCCTGCCGAGGCAGCCGTTAGCGTCCGCGGCCAGCGAAAGGACCAGACGAGGGAGGAGGGCCAGTTCAACTGCCAGCCTTGGGCGCCCGGCGCCAGGCATAGGGTCAGTAATGCAATCACCAAGGCAATGCCCAGAATAATCACCCAGCCTGATGTGGTGATTCTCCGGTCGCTATTGCCTGGGAGCATCAGTCCACGCTGATCTTCTGCCGACATTTTGCGGCGCGAAAGCCATAAGAGTGCCGGTGCACCTATCAATGCGGCCGCGGCTCCGCTGGGAATCAGGTTGATCGTCCATTGACTGGCGAGCACAGCCAGTGCATCGGTTGTCAGCAGTAGAACAGCTCCCAGCAGCGTGCTGTATAGCAGTTCATCAAAGGCGGTACGAGCGCCGAACAACCGCGCAAGATTAGGTGTGAGCAGACCAATGAATCCAATCAGGCCGACCGCGGTAATGGAAACGGATGTGAGCCACAGTGAGGCGAGAAACAGCATCAGCATAACCGGCCATAAACTCATGCCGCGTGCTTGTGCACCTTCACTGCCCAGGCGCAGCAGGGTCAACGGTCGCTGGGCAAAGGCCAGGACAAGCAGACCGACCGCCAGCTTGGGCAGCAGCCAGATGACCCATTGCCAGTCCATTTGCGCCAGATCGCCAGCACCCCAGAGGAAAAGATTCCGGGCGTACTGATCGTTGAGCAATACGAGCCCCGAGGCCAGCGCTCCTAGAAGAAGATTCATGGCCATACCGGCCAAAACGATTGGAAGACCAGCAATACCAGATCGCCCTGCAATCAACAGGACAATCCCTACTGCAGCCATTGCGCCCAGTAGCGCGGCCCATTCACCATGATCGGCAGCCAGGGTTGGTGCAATCAGCGTGGCACAAACCAGTCCCAACCATGCCCCTGAGGCCGATCCGATAGTCATGGGTGAAACCAGACGATTTTGCGTCAATTGCTGAAGAAGACTGCCTGATAAGCCCAACGCTGCCCCAACCAGGAGACCCATTACAACCCGCGGCAGAGCCGAGTCACGGAATTGCAGCAGCGTGAAATCCTGGCTGACTGCATCGAACAAGGCATGCCACTGCTGACCTAACGACAGCGGTGAAGCAATCTGCAGGTGTACGAGCAGTACCAGAAGCAATGACAGTAGCGTGAGCGGATAACGCAGAAGACCTGGTGCAGTAGATAACATGGTTCTGGACGGGACGCCCGTCCCGGTGCGGGTAACGTGCATCTTCAGGCAACAACCGCAATCTTGCGCTGCGCCGCAGGCTGCTCAATGAGTTGAATATCGATCTCGTACAGCTCGGATAGCAAACGACTGGACAACAAGGCCTGTGGCGTCCCGTCAAAGAACAGCCGACCCTGCTTGAGGGCAACGATACGGTCGGCATAACGTGTAGCCAGATTGATGTCGTGCAGAATGACGACAATTCCGCGTCCGGTCTTCTGGTTCAGCTCATGTAAAAGGCCCATCAGCTCATACTGGTGAGAGAGGTCCAGGGCCGATGTGGGTTCATCCAGCAGAATCAGTGGCGATTCTTGGGCTAGCAGCATCGCAATCCAGGCCCGTTGCCGTTCGCCGCCGGAAAGGGTGTCGGTCAGGTGATCGGCATAATGTGCCACATCGGTTTGTTGCATGGCTCGCTCGATGATCGTCAGATCTTCACGCTGCCAGCGGCCTAACAGACCGCGCCAGGGAAAACGGCCCAGGCGCACCAGTTCACGTACTGTAAGCCCGGCGACTTCCGGCAACCGCTGAGGCAGAAAGGCAATCAGCCGCGCAAATTCCCGCTGGCTCAACCGTGCGATGGGCTGGTCGTCCAGCTCGATCCTGCCACTGTCGGGCACGGTCTGACGCGCCAGCAGGTTCATCAATGTCGACTTGCCGGAACCGTTATGCCCTAGAATGACTGTCAGCTCATTTCCGGCAAGCCGCAGCTGGTCCAGACTCAGAATGAGTCGTCCGCCGCGGTTGACGCGGATATCAGTGAGTTGCAGCTTCAAGGGTTAACTCCTGTCGTAAACGGGCAATGCGCTCTTCCTGCTTGAGCTTGGGGCAGGTGCTGCATAATTCGCCATCTGCGCGGCGGAAGTGTTGGCAGCAGACCTTGCGCCCAAGCGCCAGCCGCTCTTGTCCGTCGTCAAGCGCAATGCAGATCAGCTCGCTGTTGTCCTTGAGGCCCAGCGCTTCTAGCCACATACCTTCCAGCACACGCATACGGGTGTTGCATAGCGTTTCGCGCAGGTTGTTCTGCACATAGAGAAGGGCTGCCAGTACACAGTCTGCTGCCAGACGGCGGGCCATTTTCGGGTTGAGCTTGAAAACCGTGCCTGCTTCTTCCAGCTGCCGTTCGCAAAGGTTCTGTAATTGCTTGGCGGCGACACGAATCAATGTGTCCTGGTCGGCGATATAGGGACAATGATCATGCAGGTAAAACCCTGCCACGAACCCGTGGTGCACGCGCTGGGCAAACTGATCGAGAGAAGGAATACATCGACCGAGGTGGACACCCAGAATCGTCAGGTAGATCGGCTGCCAGACCAGGAGCGTCCAGCTACGCGCTGACCAGTAATGGGGGCCGGCCTCCGGATGGGCCTGCTGCCAGTGGTCATAAAGCGCTGCAACGCGCACATGATTTTCGGCACTGCCGCAGGTGAGGTCATCCGGGCCTGCAGGGCCTATCGTTCCCTTGAGCCCTAAATAGGAAAGGGCGGAAAGATCCAGCAGGCGGGTAAGATCGGTCTTTACCTGAATCGTCATACGTCGGACCCAGAACGAGGTTGGATGTCATCTCCCGAACGCCTGGTTCGGCCGTTCGGGAGGACATGCTCGGAAATGCCGATTTAAACACTTAAATACAAATGCATCAAATTATCATTAGCAATCCAGGTGTCACATTTCGCTAGATTGCGATGAGCGGAACAGGGTGAGCGGTGGCAGAGGGTTGCCACCGCCTCAACCATTTACGCCTTGACTGCTGTTGTAGCCTTGTTGGGCGCTTTAACCAGTAGCGGAAAGAGAACTGCCGTGAGCAGCAGGCCGGCTGCGCCTACCCAGAACGGCGTAGAAAGCGTGAAATGGCTGACGAGAAGCCCAGCGCCATAGGATGAACACATGACACCCAGACTTTGGAAAAAATTGACCTTGCTGAAGTCCACAGCATATGCCTCGGGCTTGCTCATCTCGAACATGAGCGCATCCAGGCGCACCGTGACCTGATACAAGGCCCAGCCGAACAGCAAACGACCTCCTAGGATGGCCACTTCGTTTTCAATGCCCTGAATGAAAATACCGCAGACGCCAAGCAGCAGGGCGGACAGTATACCTTCCCAGGCATGGCCTTGTTGGCTGGCTCGCTTGCTCCACCAGAGTGCGACTAGCGCTACAGCGCCTGGCAGCGAATAGACGAAGCCGGTGACGAGCTCATTTTCCAGAGCGGAAACCTGTTGCCAGTAAACCGAGAAGAACGGTCGAATGACATAGGCACTGAAGTAGAACAGCAACATGATCAGACAGAGCTTGTAAATGATCAGGTGGCTACCTGGTTTGGCGATAGGCACTTCGGTTGCAGACTGTTCCGGGGTTTCGCTGGAGGCTGGAGCTTCTCCCGAAGCGGGAGGCTTGTCTCGCATCAGACGCATACAGATTGCCATCTGAATGAAGTCGCCCAGCGCCATGATCAGGAACACTTCGCCCATTTCCAGCGCCTGGAGAACCAGCCCGCCCACAGCTGCGCCAAAGATGGCTCCGAAATGCACCACCACCGACAAGGTGCCAATGGTTCGCGTGTGGCTTTCCTTGGCTTCCAGACTCATCACATAGGGATACATCAAGAGATAGCTGCCCTTGAAGACCACCATGCCTAGTGAGACAACCCAGAACAAGGGCAGGGAGTCGATGGTATAGCAGCATACGCTGAGCAGCCCCGCAGCCAGCTGTGTCCAGATCAGGATCCGGATAGGATGCACGCGCTTGGCCAGCTTGGCCCAGAGAGGAAAGGCAAACATGACAACAACGCAAATAGCAGCCAGGTAGGCACCGACCTGCTCGGGACAAGGATCGTCAAAACGGCTGGCAAAGTACTGCGGATAAAAGGGAATGAGCATGTTATCGCCAATGACTGCCAGAGCCGTCATGGCAATGAGGCAAAAACGTAAATTCATAGCGAACGGGCTCAGCCAGCTGAAAAGGCCGCAAATCATGCATGCGGATCAACAAGAAAGCGACTGTTTGATTATGCGTATTCTTTGCATTCTCGATTACAAGCCGTTACAAGCATCGAAAGCGATATAGTCATGCATTAAATATGTTTATCGTTTAAAAGCACTGATTGGCTCGGAACAGCGCCAAGTGATCTCGGGCCACCTCGGTTAATAGGCTGCTCCAGCTGTTAACCGAGGTGGCCCGACAAGCAGTGACCAACAGGCCATGGAGGTTAGTATCTAACCTTCATGGCTTCTGAACTTGCTCAAGAACCGTTGCGTCCGTTCTTCCTGGGGATTGGCAAACAGCGCCTTAGCTTCTCCTTGTTCCACGATCACGCCCTGATCGACAAACAGCACGCGATGCGCCACGTCACGGGCGAAGCTCATCTCGTGCGTCACGATTACCATGGTCCGCTGCTCATCGGCCAAGTCACGAATGACTGTCAGCACCTCACCGACCAGCTCAGGATCAAGGGCTGACGTGGGCTCATCAAAGAGAATAACGTCGGGCTGCATCGCCAGCGCACGGGCAATGGCAACGCGCTGCTGCTGTCCGCCGGATAGCCGTCTGGGATACGCATCTTCCTTGCCCGCCAAGCCTACTTTCGCCAGTAATGCCCGGCCCCGGGCTTCGGCGGATTCCCTGGCCTCCCGTTTGACCACAATCGGCCCTTCAATCACGTTTTCCAGAGCCGTACGATGAGGAAAAAGGTTAAAACTTTGAAATACGAAGCCGGCGCGTTGGCGGAGCGTCCGAATCTGGCTCTGCTGCGAGTTCAGGTTCTGACTTGCATCAATAGCGATATCTGCAACGCGGATACGGCCTTTATCGGGCGTTTCAAGAAGATTCAGGCAACGAAGCAGGGTGGTCTTGCCGGAGCCACTGGGGCCAATAATGGCAACGACTTCGCCCGCTGCTACATCCAGATTGATCCCCTTGAGCACCGGCTGGCCATTGAATGACTTGGTCAGGTTACGTACTTCAATCATGACTCAACGCTCCTGATCATGCCGGTTTACCCGATTTTCCAGCGTGTTCTGCAACGCCGCCAGGGTGCTGGCCAGAACCCAGTAGATCAATGCTGCCGTTAGATACATGCTGAAGATTTCAAAGGTACGCGCTGTAATGAGTTGCGCCTGACGAAACAGCTCCGGTACTTGAATGACGGCTGCTAGTGACGTGTCTTTTACTAGGGAAATAAAACTGTTACCCAATGGTGGAAGCGCCGTACGGGCTGCTTGAGGAAGGATAGTCCTACGCAGTGTCTGTGTCCGTGTCATGCCGATGCTGGCAGCTGCCTCCCATTGTCCACGATCAATCGACGCAATGGCGGCTCTGAGAATTTCACAAACATAGGCGGCCATATTTAGCGAGAAGCCTACAAGCGCGGAAGGCAGAGCATCCAGTTGAATGCCTATCTCAGGCAAGCCGTAATAGATCATAAACAGCTGCACAAGCAGTGGGGTGCCTCGAAAGAAGGACACGTATACCCGCGCTACTGCACGCACTACCATGTTTTGGCTAAGCCGCATCAGCGCCAGAAAGAACCCCAGCACCAGCCCGAAAAACATGCCGCCCAGACTGAGTAGTACAGTCCAGACAGCACCTTTGAGCAGAAACGGAAGCGAATCCAGTATCAGTTGAAGGCTGGATTCGCTCATTGAGTGACGTCAGCCTTGAACCACTTCTGTGAGAGCTTGGCCAGCGTGCCATCAGCTTTCATCTTGGCAATGGCCTGGTCGATGGCGGCATGGAATTCAGGATTTCCCTTGCGCTCGGCCACGCCCGACTCCTGGCGATTGAACGGTTCGCCTGCCGGTACAAACTGGTTGCCGGTTTTGGCAGCCATTTCAAAGGCAGCCAGTCGGTCTACCAGAACGGCATCGATCCGACCTACACGCAGGTCCTGAAACTTGGTTGGGTCGTCTTCATAAGTGCGAACATCAGCCTGTGGTACGTTTTCCTTGAGCCATTGCTCATAATTGGTACCAAGACCAACACCCACCTTCTTGTTGGCCAAGTCTTCCGGCTTCTTGATGGTGTCCTGCGCGTTCTTGCGAGTCATTGCCTGGACACCGGAGACCGTATAGGGCGTCGAAAAATCATATTTTTTCTTGCGCTCTTCGCTAATGGTGACCTGATTGATCACCACATCCAGACGCTTGGAATCCAACGCGGCCAATAAACCATCCCATTTGCCCGGCTGGATTTTTGGCTGTACGCCCATTTCTTTGGCCAGCGCCTGGGCAAACTCGACTTCAAAACCGGTCAGCTTGCCGTTTTCATCCTGGTAACTGAAAGGAGGGTAAGTACCCTCAAGCCCAACCACCAGCGTACCGCGCTGCTTGACTTCCTTTAACAGGTCTTCTGCATGGGCATTAACGGAGATACCGAGTGCCAGAGCCAGGCTTGCAAACGTGAAATAACGACGCAGAGCGGTTCTCATGTTCTTATTCCATAACGTAAGGATTTAGAACTATAAGATTACACAAGTGGGCTAATAAAATAGCTTCCGGCGCTATAGATATAGCAAAAAGCTTTAATCAGGAAATTAGCGTGCGGCTGATCAGGTGCAGCCGCAGCGGGGAAAGTACCGTTTAACTCAAGAGCAATCAGCCAAGATTGGCTTCCAGCTCAACGGCTTCCTCAGTCTCTTCCGAGATTTTCTGTCTGATGCCGCGCGCCAGTTCGAGAAAATCGTCACGCTGCATGTCCAGCGATGCCAGAGCACATTCCAGGTCTTGCTTAACTGTCATTTCCGCTTGATCAAGCGACATAATGCAACCTCAGTCCTTTTCCTGTTTGGATATACAGTATTCCAAGCGAAGCGGTACGACAAGCAAAAACAGGATAGACGGTCTTCGGTTTTTTAACTGTGCGAGTCTTCGCACTCCTATTTCTGGTACGGCGCAGCAGGTCAAAAGGGCGTTGATCAAACCATGAGCCGTCGTCGCTGTCTTGCATAAAAGCCGTCCCATAAACTCTGCGGAGAGACAGTACGATGTCATTCAGAGCAAGACCTGTTCATGAACGTAGAGGACTGCTCAGAGCAACTCTGCTGGTCAGTGCCCAGTTGTTAATAATGGGAATAGAGTCAGCCAAGGCTCAGGAATCCTGGGATTCGGGGGACGGTGGCGTTTCAACGTTCTATCGGTGGGATAAACCTATTCCAACCGCTGCAGGTGAGTTGCTGCGCAGTGAGCCACTTCCCCCACAAAATCGGTTGGAGGATGCAGAAGGGCAGTTTCGTATTCTTTACACGTCAGTGAGCGGTCTGGACAGCTCGCCCATTACGGTCTCTGGTCAGTTGTTCGTTCCCAAAGGGCAACCGCCTGAGGGAGGGTGGCCGTTGCTGGCGTGGGCTCATGGAACAGTAGGCGTAGCCGATGTCTGCGCGCCGTCCTGGAATGAAGCACCAACCGTTTACAAAGATTACTTGAATCGCTGGCTTAAGCAGGGTTACGCCATTGTCGCGACGGATTATGAGGGGCTTGGCACGCCCGGTTTGCATCCCTACCTGACCAAGCGCTCCGAGGCCTACGGTGTGCTCGATAGTATCCGCGCCGTTACGGATGGACGATATCCCATCGCCAACAAGGTGATCGTGGCAGGACAGTCCCAAGGGGGCGGAGCGGCCTTTGCGACGGCCGGATTTGCCAAGGAGTATGCGCCGGAGCTGGATATCAAGGGCACGATAGTCACAGGTATACCGTATCTGACGGAAAGAACGATGACCGTCTCGGGGGTAGATCCTAACCAGGTGGATCCCGGCATTGCCTATATGTTTTACGTAGCGCTGGTTGCCCATCAGAGGCAGCCAGTAACCGATGCTTCGACGCTGTTTACGCCAAAAGCCATGCCGTTATTCGAAAAGGCCGCCCGCTTGTGTGTGGGCACCTTGGCACGAGAGGTCATGCAGGCGGGCCTCACTCAGGCTAATACGGTTCAACCCGAGGCGGTAAAGACGATGGCCAAGATTCTTTTGCCTCAATATCGCTTCAATACCTTGAAGCTGGACCAGCCCTTGTTTGTCGGAACCGGCGATGCGGACCGGGATGTTCGTCCGGAGGGGCAGCAGCTACTGGTTCAGGAGGCCTGCAATGCCGGTACGACAATTGAGGCTCATGTATATAAGGGCGAAAGCCACTCAGGGGCTTGGCTGGTCTCTCAAAAGGATGCATTGAGCTTTGCTCACAAAGTCATGACAGACGAGCCCATTGTCTCTACATGCCCTGCCAAAAGCACAACCTCTCCCTAAATTACGACCTGTTTTTATCCAATAACGGCATCAGGTCTTCTGCTTATGAAATTAGTTTTCATGATCAATTGATAAAACCTCGCTTCGGTGTATGTTGCTTTCAAAAACCAGGCAAGGGAATCGCTGTGAAGCCTCACCATGCTGCATCTGAACAAGTCAATGGACTCGGAAAGGGTCTCGGTTCGTTAGCGGGTACTGTCTCTACCCAAGAAGTTGCCGCCTCGGGGTGGGATATCTTGAAGGAGGACGTGAGTCTGCCTGTTGCGGTACTGCGGGAGCAGCGTATCGAGCATAACCTGCAGTGGATGAAGCAGTTCATGGAGCGATACGGCGTACAGCTTGCGCCGCATGGTAAAACCACCATGAGCCCGGCATTGTTCAAGCGGCAAATGGAGGCGGGGGCTTGGGGTATTACGCTCGCCACTGCACCACAGGTTCGCGTAGCGTTTACCCACGGGATACGGCGTGTGCTAATGGCCAATCAGCTGGTTGGCAAAGCCAATATGGCCCTGATTGCCGATCTGCAAGAGGCCGATCCCGGTTTCAGCTTTTGTTGTGTGGTTGATTCCTCTCAAAACGTCGAAAGCCTAGGACGTTATTTCAGTGAGAGAGGTCAACGCCTTCGGGTTTTACTCGAATATGGCGTATCAGGCGGTCGTACTGGCGTGCGTAATGAGGAGCAGGAAAGGGCAGTGCGAGACGCCATTTCACGCTGGCCGCAGGCACTGGCCCTGGTAGGGATTGAGGTCTACGAGGGGGTCCTGAAAGAGGAGGCCGAAATCCGTGATTTTCTTAAGCAAACCGTAGCAAGGACGCGTGCCATAGCTGATGAAAGCGGGTTTGCCGAGCCTCGCATTATCCTATCAGGCGCTGGGTCTGCCTGGTTCGATCTGGTTGCCGAGGAGTTTGCGCTTCCTCAGACGGGGCTGCCTTTGGATATTGTGTTACGCCCCGGCTGCTATCTCACCCATGACGTAGGTATCTACAAAGCGGCCGAGGCACGTATTCAAGCCAATAACCCTGTTGCACAGGAAATGCAGCGCAGCCTTCTGCCAGCCTTGCAACTTTGGGCCTATGTGCAATCACGACCCGAGCCGGGCCGCGCCATCATTGCACTGGGCAAGCGTGATGCGGCGTTCGATGCCGGTTTCCCTGTTCCCACGCTGCATTTTCGGCCCGGTCATTCCGCCTCTCCAATGGAGGCGCCTGCAGCCTGGAAGATCAGCGCCATGATGGATCAGCATGCCTTTATGGACGTACCACCCGAGGCGGATCTGCAGGTAGGGGACATGCTGTGTTTCGATATTTCTCATCCATGTCTCACGTTCGATAAATGGAAGCAGCTCCTCCTGGTAGATGAGCAATACCGCGTCACCGGAGCTGTTGCCACCTACTTCTAACAATGACGTTATGCCGTCCAGCCATGGACGGATTCAGGCACGAGGAATGCTCGATGACGCCTTCTACCGGGTTCTGGCTTCTGATCTATGCCGTAGTGGCCATCATTGCGTTGATTGTCTTGATTGCGCGGTATCGGCTGAATCCCTTTATCGTGATTACCCTGGTATCGGTAGGACTGGCTCTGGTCGCCGGTATGCCAGCCAATACGATTGTTGCTTCTTATGAGGCCGGCGTCGGTAAGACGCTTGGGCATATCGCCCTGGTCGTGGCATTGGGCACCATGCTCGGCAAGATGATGGCCGAGTCAGGCGGCGCAGAGCAGGTCGCTCGTACCCTGATTGCCAGGTTCGGCGAGCGCAATGCCCATTGGGCGATGGTCTGCATTGCCTTTCTCGTGGGGCTGCCCCTGTTTTTTGAAGTGGGCTTCGTGCTGCTGGTTCCTATCGCCTTTACCGTGGCCCGCCGTGTAGGTGTCTCTATCCTGATGGTAGGCCTGCCTATGGTAGCGGGGTTGTCGGTTGTGCATGCGCTCGTTCCGCCGCATCCTGCTGCCATGCTGGCCGTGCAGTCCTATCATGCCTCGGTAGGGCAGACGCTCTTCTATGCGGTTCTCGTAGGTATTCCGACGGCTATTCTTGCCGGACCGGTCTACGCCAGGTTCATCGTTCCAAAGATTCAGTTACCAGCCGAAAACCCACTGGCCGAGCAGTTTACCGAGCGTGAGCCTCGTAAACAGCTGCCTGGTTTTGGCGTCACAATCGGTACGATTATCCTGCCCGTTGTGCTGATGTTGATGGGTGGCTGGGCCAACCTGATTTCAACGCCGGGTAGCGTCTTCAATCAGTTTCTGCAATTTATCGGCAACTCCGTGATTGCACTGCTGGTTGCCACATTGGTGAGTTTTTGGACGTTAGGGCTGGCTCAAGGCTTCAACCGCGATGCGATCCTGAAATTTACCAATGAGTGCCTGGCTCCAACGGCCACGATCACATTACTGGTAGGCGCTGGTGGAGGGCTCAACCGAATCCTTATCGATGCCGGTGTAACCACTGAAATCGTTGGACTGGCCCGGGAATTCAACCTGTCACCCCTGATGATGGGGTGGCTTTTTGCTGCGCTGATGCGCATTGCCACCGGCTCGGCCACGGTCGCCATGACCACGGCTTCAGGCATCGTCGCGCCTGTTGCGTTAGGGTTAGGCTATCCACACCCTGAACTGCTGGTTCTGGCTACCGGGGCAGGGTCGGTCATCTTTTCCCATGTAAATGACGGCGGGTTCTGGTTGATCAAGGAGTATTTCAACATGACGGTAACCCAGACGTTCAAGACGTGGACCGTATTGGAAACCTTGATTTCCATCATCGCCTTTCTTCTGACATTAGCGTTGGCGGCTGTACCGTAATGGATATTCTGTATCAAATCCGCGCACGTCTCGAGCATATGAGTGCAGGCGAACAACGTATCGCTCGTCTGATCCTGGAGGATGTGCCGTTCGCAGCCAGCGCCAGCCTGGACGAGCTGGCGACACGGGCTGAGGTCAGTAGTGCGACCTTGTCCCGCTTTGCCCGCAGCGCAGGGTGCAAGGACTTGCGGGACCTGCGCTTGCAGCTGGCTCAGGCCAGCGGTGTTGGAGCGCGGTTTCTGGGCCGAACACACGCACCGGAGCATTCTGCATTCTTTGGCAATATCGTCAGTGACATCGAAGCAACGCTTCGCCAGCATCTGGCCTGTTTCGATGAGCAAACCTTTGCACAGGCGGTTGCACTTGTTCATGAGGCACGCATGGTTTACGCCTTTGGTATGGGCGGTTGCTCCACGATCTTTTCGGATGAACTGCAGTACCGGCTGGTTCGGCTGGGATACCCCATAGCGGCTTATCACGATCCGGTTCTGATGCGCCTGACAGCGGCCACGTTGAGCCATGACCAGGTTGTAATTGCCTGCTCGATGACAGGCATAACGCCCGAACTCGTCGAGTCGTTGCGATTGGCCAAGGGGTACGGCGCTCGCATTCTGGCCATCGCACCCGAAACATCGTCGGTCGCCCAACTGGCCGATGTCGTACTGCCGCTGTTTCTGGCTGAAACAGACTTTATCTATAAACCTACCGCCGCCCGCTACGGAATGATGCTTGCCGTGGATATTCTGGCTACTGAGCTGGCATTGAGCGCACCTGAAGCGAATCAGGAACGCTTGCGGCGCATCAAGCTCGCCATGGACGACTACCGTGGCGGCGATGAGCGATTGCCGCTGGGAGACTAGCAATGCCAACCTACGATGCTCTTATCCGCAATGCACAGGTGATCGATGGCAGCAACTTGCCGGGTTATCAGGCGGATATCGCTATACAGAACGGTCGAATAGAACAGATAGGATGCATAAGTGGGGCAACGGCAACCCATGAGGTTGACGCCGCGGGGAGGGTGCTTTCACCGGGCTTCATTGATGTTCATACCCATGACGATACCGTGGTGATCCGTCAGCCGGAGATGCTGCCCAAGCTAAGCCAGGGTGTAACGACTGTTATCGTAGGTAATTGTGGCATCAGCGCTTCTCCCGTCAGCTTGAAAGGCGAGCCGCCAGATCCCATGAACCTGTTGGGGCCAGCAGCGGCCTTTGTCTATCCGACGTTCGCCGATTACAAGTCAGCCATCGAACAGGCGCATCCGGGGGTAAACGTTGCTGCCCTCGTTGGGCATACAGCACTGCGCAGCAACCATATGGATGACCTTTATCGTACGGCAACGCCTGGCGAAATTGCTGCCATGCGGGCTCAGCTACGTGAAAGTCTGGAGCAGGGCGCGCTGGGACTTTCCACAGGACTCGCTTATGCCTCGGCCTATGACGCAAGTACCGACGAAGTAATGGAGCTGGCCTTAGAGCTGGACGCCTACGGAGCGGTATATACCACACATTTGCGTAGCGAATTCGAGCCTGTACTAGAGGCCTTGGACGAAGCGTTTCGTATCGGTCGTCATGCGAAGGCGCCCGTTATCGTCTCGCACCTCAAATGTGCCGGTGCAGGCAATTGGGGACGTAGTCCACAGCTTCTGGCGGCGTTGGAGCAAGCAGCACGGGATCATCCAGTTGGGTGCGATTGTTATCCTTATTCGGCCAGTTCCTCAACGCTGGATCTCAAGCAGGTAACAGCTGATTTTCGCATCACCATTACCTGGTCTACACCCTATCCTGACGTGAGCGGCCGTGACCTGAGCGACATTGCAGCGGAGTGGGGCGTATCGCTACTGGATGCCGCTAAACATCTGCAGCCAGCCGGCGCGGTGTATTACGGAATGGATGAAAACGATGTGAGGCGTATTCTGACTCATCCGCTGTCGATGATCGGGTCAGACGGTCTACCCGAAGACCCATTCCCGCACCCTCGCTTGTGGGGCGCTTTTCCGCGAGTACTGGGGCATTTCAGTCGAGACGTGGGCCTGTTTCCCCTGCATACCGCGGTGCACAAGATGACCGGGCTTTCAGCGGCCCGTTTTGGACTCCACGAGCGCGGATTGATCAGAGAAGGTTATTGGGCGGATCTGGTCCTGTTCGATCCCAGAACCGTGCACGATGCCGCTGACTTCAAGACACCCAAGGTCGCTGCAGAAGGGATCGATGCGGTTTGGGTAAATGGAATCCTGTCGTATTCAGCTAAACAACTGACTCCCCATAGAAACGGTCGCTTCCTTTCCCGGCAAGGTGACCTGCGTACACACTTTAATTAGGAGGATGACATGTCAATCAAACGTTACGGTGTTGAGGGTGGTAGCGGGACAGGCGGGCAGCACCTGCCGTTTGCGCGCGCTGTTGAGGCTGATGGATGGCTCTACGTCTCGGGCCAGACCCCTATGGTCAACGGAGAAGTGGTCGAAGGCGGCATCGTCACTCAAACGCGCCAATGCCTGGATAACGTCATGGCCATTCTCAAGGAAGCCGGCTACGGCCCGGAGCATGTGGTGCGTTGCGGTGTATGGCTGGATGATCCTCGTGACTTCATGTCGTTCAACAGGATCTTCAAGGAATATTTTGGCGAGCATCCGCCTGCACGCGCCTGTGTAGTATCGAGCATGGTGATTGACTGCAAAGTCGAAGTGGATTGCGTCGCCTACAAAAAACCGGAATAAGGCCTCCGCTCCCGGGTCAGAGTGTTTGATCGCTCTGACTATAGGAATTCCATCATCATGCGTATGTTTTTTGCGTTGCCGTGCCCAGCCTCTGTGATTACACGTGTAGTCGCCTGGCGAAAGGAGCAGGGCATGGATGGGCGCCTGGTTCCTCCTGAAAATCTTCACATGACACTGGCTTTTCTGGGTGAAATTCCAGAAGAACAGATAGACGCGCTTATGGCTCTAGGCGATCACATACGCTTTGAGCCATGTACGGTCGTGCTTGATCGCGTCGAGCGTTGGCATCAGGGGCTTATCAGCATGATTGCATCCCAGACGCCAGTGCCGCTGGTTTCGCTGGTTGACGATCTAAACCTGGGACTGAAAAGTTTGGGCGTTCCGCTGGATCGCAGACCCTTTATCCCACACCTGACGGCTGCACGTAAAAGCCGCTGTCGGCCAAGTGGACTACCGTCATTGGCGTGGCCAGTAGAGCGCTTTGCCTTGTTTGTATCGGAAAGCGGCCAGGGAAGCGTGCAATACAGAGCTTTAAAAGAATGGACAGTAGCTGAAGGCAGTCCGGGAGAGTAGGGCGGTGACAGCTGCCGCCCATTACGCATTTTACTTTTTATGTAAACTTTATCTATTGCTGCTTGGCGAATATTTAAGCCTGGACATACTTGCTGAATACAGCGCTGTAGTCATGGGTCATATAAGTCTCCAGCATCAATGCATTCAGCGTGTCCAAGGTACCTGTGTATTGCTGGGTTATGTGTTCAGGCGATGCTGGGTTAGCAATCTTGTACATGGAGGCCGTCATATCCAGTACTTTTAGTGCATTGGCACGCTTGAGTTCTTCCAGGTGCTGAATCTTGCTGATTCCGATCAGAGACTTGTAGATGTCTTTGACCTGTTCAAGAAAGGTCTTTTTGATATCGATGCTGAAGGGTTTGCCACCTATGACGAATTTCAGCTCGACATCTAGATCCACCGTGCCGGCCGTTTCAATCATGACGCTCTGAATACGCTCGCTGAGGTAATCGTAGCGTTTGATAGTGCGCTTGGACGATACCGCAGATTCGCCGTCCACATGAATCAACGCCAGATTGGTAAAGCAGTATTCATCCTTTTTCGATTTGATCAGAAAGAAAATCTTTTCACCGTCCTCGTGAAAGAGATAGTCGTCCGCATCGACCTTGTCGAAGTCTGCTGGTTTGATAATCGATCCGATGTCGCTTAGTCCCAAAGCATCTGCTGCAAATCGTTTGAACATACCAGGCTTTCCTTGAGTGACAGGATAAGGCGCAACATCGAGGCTGCACGCACGCAGAAAAGGTTTACTGAACACGCAAAGTGAATTTCAGTTGGGCAGTTGTATCAGGCAGGAAGAAAAAGACAAGGCGTAGGAAGGCCCATTAACGAGGCAAGAAAATCTGTCTTGGCTTAACCGGATCCAGAGGAAGGTTTAAGACCCAAAACCCATAAAGGGGATAGAGGCGTCAGTGCTTGCTAATATCTAATTTAACATAATATACATTATGCGAAGTTATGTATTCTGGATATGGAGCCATGGGGCAGCGCCTTGAACGCTGCGAAACCCCATATGAGCTTTTTATGGCTCACTTCTTTATTGATCCTTTAAACGTCGCTGTTTACCAGACGCCGCTCGCTCCTGGTTGATGGCGTTGTAGTAAATGTCTTGCGTTGTACTCGCCTTGGCGTGGCCAAGATCTTCCTGCAGGTGTTTAAGTGGTCTGCTGGGTGCATCGTAGGTTGCGCTGGTGTGGCGTAACCAATGGGCGCTGGCTGCGCGCAGATTGGATACTTCGTCCTCGCTGCGACCTTCCTGTTTCATTCGTACAAGCGCCGTGTCGAAGCATTCCTGTACCAGGTTGCGAATCTGCCGATCGGTCAGGCCGCCTTGTCCATTATGTTTGGTCAGTAGCGGCGCAGGATCTCCGGCGTATGGCAGCGGCGTCAGATTGCGGAAGGCCCGGTAGCGCTTGAGATAGACCAGCATGTCATCACTGACCGAGATGCGACGCTCCTTGTTGCCCTTGCCAATTGCAACGTACCACCAGGAACCGTCAGGGTCTTTCTGAAAGACGTCCATGGTGGGAGACCAGCCGGGCCGCCCGGAAAGTTCGGAGATTCGCAGGTAGAGTGAAAACAGGGTCGCTATGATAAAGAGTGTACGCTCGTGCTTTTCAGGCTCCTCTGCAGCCATCCATTCCGCTGTTTCGATAACGAACTCCCATTGAAGGCGGTCAAGAACCTTGCCGCTGACAGCCTTGGCTTTCTTTTGAAAGAAGCGGCTCTTCTGCTTGATCGCTCGAAAGGGATTACCCACCAATACGTCCTGATCATTGAGGTAATCATAGAATGAGCTGCAGATTGCAAAGACTTGCTTGAGCGTACCCTGAGCCATTTCATAGCGTTCTGGGGTAGTGTCATCGTCGTCTCCTGTTTCGACAGCAAGCTTGCGTGAGGCTTTATCACCCTGAATCCCAAAGGGGCGCCACAACGGATTGGGCTCCATGCTGCCATCTTTCAGAATGAAGCGGCGACGAACAGAGGTGCCCACCCAGTCCTCGTCAGGCTCCTGACTGAATGCCAGGAACGCCTCGGCATCCTGGCGGCGGAGCGAAAGGATAGACCTCCCTTCCTTGATCCAGCTCCACAGAAGGAGACGTTCAACTTGGGTGCGATAGGCTTTGAATGTCGTTTCCCAGCCGGCATAAGAGCGCAAAAATTCACGCACATGAAAATAATCGTCTTTAGCCGGAATACCGGGCTCAAACCGTTTCAGGTAATTCAGGATAGACGTATGTTCTGCCTCATAAGACGTAGCGTTAAGCCCAAGAAAACTGGCATAAGTATCAAATAAAGGCTGGGGTTTAGACGAGAAAAGCATCGAAATAACACTGAAAAGGCAGGTTTCTTAGTATATCAATTTCCGATTATGGACGTAATCGGAAATTTGGCTTGTTTATAGGATTTTATAGAAGACACAAGCACTTACGAAAGCCGTCTCGTGCCGCTTCCAACGAACCGTTAAAGAACTAAGCTGTGTGAGATTGATCTCACTTTTATAGGCAAATGCCCTTCAGCTTTAAAGGTGGCTCGCCGTGGACTGGTTAGGTATTCATTTTCTCACAGATCTTCAGCAATCCGGCCTTTCGCCTGTCGAGCATAGCCACACTTTTCTATTGGTTGTCTTTTCCTATCTGATTGCAACTGCTGCCGGTTATACCGCGCTGAGCCTTGCTGATGTTGCGGTCGCGGATGATCGCCGAACGCGTATGCTGTGGCGCTGGATCGGTGCCTTTTGTTTGGGCGGCGGTATCTGGTCGATGCACTTCCTTGCCATGATGGCGTTCGTCATGCCGATTCCAGTGTATTACGACCATCGCCTCACGGCCCTTTCGCTGGTCATTGCTATCATGGCGTCCTTGCTGGCCATGGTCATGATTGGTCGCCCTGCTCTTACCGTCAGGCAATATATCGGCGCGGCGATCAGTATTGGCCTGGGGGTTACAGCCATGCATTACATTGGTATGGCCGCCATGCAATCTGCTGCAACGGCCTACTATGACCCTTGGTTATTTGCACTTTCCATTGTGGTGTCGATGTTGGCCAGCCTCGGGTCAATGATGTTGATCTTGAAGCTACGCCAGCCGAACAACCCTGCTCCGCTCAAGTTGAAACTGGCGGCGAGTCTGGCGCTGGGTGCAGGTATTATCTCTATGCATTTCAGTGGTATGGCGGCCGTTACCTTTACCCTCCCCGCCGGCTCGACGTTTGACGCTGGTGCGCACGTTGACAATCACTCACCTTATCTAGGTATCGCGACGGCCTTTATTTCGCTGATTATTATCAGCTGCAGCTTGGTGGCGGTATGGGCAGGAAAGAAGCTGGAAAGCCAGCGTCGAGATCTTGAACGGGTCAACGCCCTGCTCCACGAGCTCGATAGCACACAGGCTTCACTCCATAACGTCGCTCATTTCGACGCCCTTACAGGTCTGCACAATCGCTATTCCTTCAACAAGGAAATCCAGATGCGGCTGGATGAACACGCGGCCCAAGGCACTTCCATGGCCCTGCTGTTTCTGGATCTGGATAACTTTAAGCGGATCAATGATTCATTAGGTCATGATGCCGGTGATGAGTTGTTGCGTGTTGTGGCTCAGCGCCTGAAAAGTGCCTTGCGTGAGCGAGACCTGATCGCACGCCTGGGCGGTGATGAATTTTGCATTCTTGCCAACGTTGAAGAGAATTATGAGGCCGAGCTGTTGGGGCGCCGCATCCTGCAAAAGATGAAAGAGCCCATTATCCTGGCCGGTCGAAAAATGGTCATAACCACATCCATTGGGGCCAGCCTATTCCCGCAAGATGCAACGACCGGTGAAGATCTCATGAAGCATGCCGATCTGGCCTTGTATAAATCCAAGGCTAATGGTCGCAACATGCTGTATTTCTTTCAGGAACAGCTCAGGAGCAAAGCGTCACTTGAGCTAAAAATGGAGGAAGAACTGCGACAGGCATTAAGTCGTAATAATCTGACCGTGTATTACCAGCCCGTCTTTGACTTGAGTAGCGGCAAGGTTTGCCATGTAGAGGCATTGGTGCGCTGGCAGCACCCCGAACAAGGCCTGCTGCTGCCCGGTAACTTTATCGACATTGCGACAGCAAACGGGTTTATTGCTGATATTGACCGTTGGGTGATTCGCCGAGCCTGTCGTGATATCAAGAAACTGCATCGGCAAGGCTTCAAGATTGGAGTCGCGGTCAACTGCTGTGTACGCAGCCTGGAGCGTGAAACGCTCGTATCCGACGTTCAGGAAGCCTTGAGTCAGGCACGCCTGGAGCCCCAGTTTCTCGAACTTGAAGTAACCGAAAACGCGCTAATGGCCAACATTGACCAGGTTATCGGGCAGCTAAGGCAGTTGCGTGAGCTTGGCGTGCGGTTGTCCATTGACGACTTTGGTACAGGTTACTCATCACTGGCGTATCTGAGCCAGCTTCCCTTGGATGCTATCAAGGTGGACCGCTCGTTCATTCAGGATATTCCCAACAATGCGCGGGACCTTGATCTGGCGGAAGCCATCATCGCCATGGGACACAAGCTACATCTGAAAGTCATTGCCGAAGGCGTGGAAACCCAGCAACAGATTACCTTTCTGATCGATAACCAGTGCGACCTTGCCCAGGGGTTTCTACCCAGTCGCCCTCTTCCCTTCGAAAAGCTTCAGGCGTTCTTGCTTGATGAGATAGGTAATAACGCATTTTCCCAGTCTCACCTCGCCTGAAATGACAAGGCCTGCTTTCAAGCAGGCCTTGTCATTTTAGTTTCTGATCACGCGCGGCTGGTATCTGCACGTGCATAACCGTTACCGATATCGGCTCGCATATCAGCCGGTGTTTCAAAGTCGCTTGCGGCACCACGCATGTCGCTTATTGACTTTGGAAAGCCGGATCGATCGCTGTAGTCACGTATAGGCATGTGTCGTGGACGATGGTGGCGCTCCGTGATGCCCCGTGTTGCCATGACATCGACCAACGCGGTAGCCAGCACGACAGCCATCGCGATTTTCACGTTTCCCCGCTTGGGATTATCGGCACTCAGACCGGTCGCCAGTGTAGCCAGATCCAGGGCATCACCCGCTACACGGCTCCAGAGCGCAGGTGTAGGGTTGTCACTCAGCGCGCCGACACCACTGACAATCTCACGCACCCCATAGGCACGAACAATATTCTCCGACCCTTCCATGCCCAGGGCGCGGGTCAATAATCGTGGAGCAGCCAACTCCAGGAGACCGAGACCCAGGCTGTAAAAGCCGAGGCCACGGGCCAGCTTGTCTGAAGCGCCTAGTGATCGCTGGGGGGATGAAAATTTCTCAAGCATGGTCATAGCCGTCTCCCTCAAGGTTTCAGAACAACCTTGATGCAGTTGTCGAGTTTATCCCGGAAGGTCTTATACATTTCCGGGCCCTGGTCGAGACTTACCGTATGGGTAATCACGAATGAGGGGTCGATCTGTCCATCATCGATACGGCGCAGCAGGTCATCCGTCCAACGTTTGACGTGCGTTTGCCCGGTGCGCATGGTAAGCCCCTTATTCATGAGCGCCCCCATGGGAATCTTGTCGACCAATCCGCCGTAAACGCCCGGAATAGATAAAATGCCCGCCGGGCGACAGACATAGATCATCTCGCGTAATACATGAGGACGATCACTCTCCATCATGGTCGCCTGCTTGACCCGATCGTAAACGGCATCCAGCGACCGCGTCGCATGGGATTCAAGGCCTACGGCATCAATGCATTTTTCAGGACCCTTACTGCGGGTAAGCTCGTTCAGACGCTCAACCACGCTCTCCTTGTCGAAGTTGATGGTTATCGCCCCGCCCGCTTCTGCCATGAGCAGTCGTTCAGGCACGTTATCGATCATCACGACCTGCTTGGCGCCCAGCAGTATGGCGCTGCGCACACAAAACTGACCCACCGGACCCGCCCCCCAGACCGCTACGGTATCAGTAGGCTGAATGTCACACTGCACCGCAGCTTGCCAACCCGTGGGGAAAATATCGCCCAAGAACAGTACCTGTTCGTCCGTAAGCGTGCTTGGAACCTTTACATGGGTAGAATCTGCAAACGGAACACGTACGTACTCGGCCTGCCCGCCTGCGTAACCGCCGGTTAGGTGCGAGTAACCAAAAAGGCCTGCTGTGGAGTGACCAAACACTTTGTCACCCAGGTCTTTACGACGGTTCGAGCGCTCGCAGACAGAGAAATTACCGCGTTTGCATTGCTCGCATTCGCCACAGGTGATGGTGAATGGCACGACGATGCGATCGCCTACCTTTAACTCTTTGTTTTCCGAGCCGACCTCAACCACTTCTCCCATGAATTCATGGCCCATGACATCGCCGCATTCCATGCCGGGAATGAAATGGTCATAGAGGTGAAGGTCGGAGCCGCAAATGGCGCAGCTGGTTGTCTTAATAATAGCGTCGCGTGGGTGTTCGATCTTGGGGTCCGGAACGGTGTCGTAGCGGATATCGTTTTTCCCGTGCCAACAGAGTGCTTTCATGCGCGTTCTTCCAACGTTGGTTGAAAAGTCCCGTCACCAACAGCGTGAAGGTCCCTCCTGTCTGGGACATGGGCGGGCTGTATGAATAAGGCCACTCCCTTGGCAGTGATGCTATTGGGACATCAGAACGCATAGGAAAAGTTCAAAGATTGCCCGGATCCTCAAACCAAACGGTAAGGAATAAAGATGACCTGCTGGTCATTTCCTTTTAAGAAACCTTATAGAGCTACTTTCTAGCTGTTAATCGCGAGTAGCGTTCGGTTTCTCAGGAAGCGTACATTGATCATCCTTGCAGCGCCTGGAGCCTTCCGGATGAGGAATCCAGGCCAGTTGCGGGCGAGCGCGTAAAAACAGGCGATAACCCAAATCAAACAACGGCCGCAACGGCTTCCAGGCAAGAGGGGCAGCCCAACGGCCAAGCCCTGCCGCTCGCCAACTCCAATAGGTTGCATCTAGCCCCTTGACCCATTGCCCGTCGGCAAATCGGGCGTGCAACAGATCCCTGAACTGCTGTGATGACATGCCAGGTGCCGGTGCCTCGAAGGTTGGATCAGCTACGTCTGTAAATAAAAGACGTGCAGGGTCAGCATATCGACGCAGATGTCGAATCTCGCGGGCACACAGCGGACAGTCGCCATCGTAAAACAAGGTGAGCGGCCACGCGGGTTGCATATACTTCTCCAAAGGGTACGACCTGAAGAGGCCATACCCTTTCATTCGATCAGATAGGGCTATCGGTAGAGGGTTTTTCCCACAGATTGATTCCCCCTTCAACGGCATACTTATCGATTTCTGCCAGCTCTTCTGGTGTAAAGGATAGGCTGCCTAGCGCGCCGATATTTTCCTGCAATTGCTCCGGACGGCTCGCTCCGATCAGCGCCGAGGTGACACGCGGATCGCGTAGCGTCCAGGCCAGGGCAAGCTGAGCCAGACTCTGACCGCGACGCTGGGCAATATCATTCAGTGCGCGCGCCCGTGCGATGTTGTCATCGGACAGGTGCTCCGGTCGCAAGGAGGCACCACCGGGACGGTTCACCCGTGCATCCTCCGGTACGCCATTGAGGTATTTGCCGGTCAGCAAGCCTTGGGCCAACGGTGTAAATGCGATGACGCCTGCACCGACCTCATCAGTTGCGTCCAGCAGATCTTTTTCGATCCAGCGATTGAACAGGTTGTAGGAAGGCTGATGGAGGAGAAGAGGAACCTTCCACTCCTTGAGCAGTGCCGCCATCTCGCGTGTCTTGCCAGCTGAATAGGATGATATGCCAATGTACAGGGCCTTGCCCTGCTGCACGGCCGTAGCCAATGCACTGGCGGTTTCCTCAAGTGGTGTGTTGGCATCGAAGCGGTGGGAGTAGAAGATATCGACGTAATCCAGCCCCATACGCTTCAAGCTTTGATCAAGGCTTGCCAGGACGTATTTGCGTGAGCCACCGCCCTGTCCATAAGGCCCTGGCCACATATCCCAGCCGGCTTTGCTGGAAATGATCAGCTCGTCCCGATAGAGCTTGAAGTCTTCCCGTAGGATTCGGCCAAAGTTGGTTTCGGCGCTGCCGTAGGGGGGACCGTAGTTATTGGCCAGATCGAAATGGTTGATGCCAAAGTCGAACGCCGTACGTAACAGGGCCCGCTGGTTTTCAATGGGTGTGGTGTCACCGAAGTTGTGCCACAAGCCCAAGGACAGCGCGGGCAGGACCAGACCACTCTTGCCTACCCGACGGTAAGGCATGGATTCGTATCGGTTGATGGCTGCCATGTAGCTCAAGGCATTCTCCTCTTTTCTGTTGTGCTTATGTCTAGGTCTGCAACGGTTATACGACAACATTACTATCTAGCAAAAGTGCTTCTACATTCCGCAGGCTTGAATGAGAAATTGTCGAAAGGCTTCTGCCGCCGTCGGCAGTTCGGTATCCGGCTTCCAGATCAGCCCGAGCTCCATAGGCGGAACGGCATCATTGAGCGGGCGTACCTCGATCTTCTTGCCTTCAAGCGACCAGGTACGAAACACCATGTCCGACAGGATGGTCACGCCAAATCCATGGGCAACCAGGCCACGTACAGACTCCATGGAGGACGTTCGAAACGCGACCTTTGGTTCCAGACCGCGGGCGTGCCAATAGCGCTGGGTCGAGGCTTCGCCCTCTTCGACCGTCCCGAGGATATAGGCATGCTCGGCCACATCCTTGAGAGTAATATCAGGTTTGGTCATCAGCGGGTGGTGACTGGCCAGCCAGAGCTGGCGGCGTGATCGGATCAGAACATAATGCTCGAAACGGTCAATGGCCTCGCTGTTGGACACAATGATCAGGCCAAGATCCAGGCGCCCTTCCAGAACAGCCTGCTCGATACTGGGCCGATCCATGTCCACTAGATCAATATCCACCTGCGGATAGCTGCGCTTGAAGCGAGCCAGCAGGCTGGGCAGAAAATACCCCAGCACTGCGTAGGTGGCTCCTACGCGCACCACTCCCTCCTGGGTATGACTCAAGAATAGGGGTTCCTTGAATGCATCGTTCAGCGTATCGAGAATGTGCCGGGCATGCTGCAGGAACCGGTGCCCTTCTGCTGTCAGAGCAACCCCGTAGGGCTGTCGCTCAAACAGATTGACCCCCAGATTTTCCTCCAGTTGAGCCACTGCTGAGGTAATCGCGGACTGGGAAACATGGACATCCAATGCCGCCTGGGAGAAACGGCCCGTGGTGGCAGCCGCCACAAAGTAGCGTAGTTGACGCATCGAAATATCTTTGGAGCTGGCCATCTGATTTTCGAATACCTGAGTGCGGTTTTTAGAATTTTACGTTACCTGTACCCCTTCCTACACTCAAAAGCAAATGGGGCTTCGCTCGCCCCGATCCTGATGACAAAAACAATAATTCGAGGAATAGCGAATGAGTGCAGCCAACAAGACGTTGGATGAAAAGTACACGTTGGAAAGCGGGCGCATCCTGCTAACCGGTATCCAGGCGCTCGTTCGCCTACCCTTGATGCAACGGCAACGTGATCTTGCAGCAGGTTTGAATACTGCTGGGTTCATCTCGGGCTACCGTGGCTCGCCACTGGGCGGCCTGGACCAGGCTTTATGGAAGGCTCAGAGCCATCTCAAACAGCATCACGTTGTCTTTCAGCCCGGCCTGAACGAAGACCTGGCCGCTACGGCCGTCTGGGGATCACAGCAGGTCAACCTCTTCCAGGGTGCGCAATACGACGGCGTGTTTGGCATGTGGTATGGCAAAGGCCCAGGCGTTGACCGCTGTGGCGATGTCTTCCGCCACGCTAACGCTGCAGGCTCTTCACGCTTTGGCGGCGTGCTGGTTATCGCTGGTGACGACCATGGCGCTCGTTCTTCCACCCTGCCTCATCAGACCGAGCACATCTTCAAGGCCGTGATGATGCCGGTATTGTCTCCCTCCGGGGTGCAGGAATACCTCGATTTTGGTTTGCATGGCTGGGCCATGTCCCGCTATTCAGGCTGTTGGGTGGCCATGAAAGCCATTTCGGAAACCGTGGAAAGTGGCGCGGTGGTCGATGTCGACCCGCTTCGTGTACAGCCCAAGGTGCCTACCTATGAGCTCCCGGCGGATGGTCTCAACATACGCTGGCCCGATCCGCCACTGGTGCAAGAGAAGCGCTTGCTGGAGCATAAGCTCTATGCCGCCCTCGCCTATGCGCGGGCCAACGGGCTCGACCGCATCACCCATGATTCTCCCAACGCCCGCATCGGTATTATCACGTCAGGCAAATCGTATCTGGAAGTCTGCCAAGCCCTGAAGATTCTAGGTATCGACGAAGACATGGCCCGGCAGATCGGTTTGCGCGTGTACAAGGTGGGCATGGTCTGGCCCCTGGAAGCCGAAGGCGTCCGGCATTTTGCCGACGGGCTGGAAGAAATCATCGTGGTGGAAGAAAAACGCCAGTTGATCGAATACCAGCTCAAAGAAGAGCTGTACAACTGGCGCGAGGATGTCCGTCCACGCATCGTGGGCAAGTTTGATGACAAGGGCGAATGGTCACTGCCCCATACGGACTGGCTGCTCCCGGCCACCAGTGACCTGACCCCGGCGCAGATTGCCCGTGCAGTGGCCAAGCGCATCCTGCAACGCCAGTCCAATGGCCTGCTGCAGATGCGGCTGGCAGTGCTGGATGCTCAGTTGGCAGCCAAAGGCGGACTGGTCACCAAGATGGCGCGGATGCCCCATTACTGCCCTGGCTGTCCACACAACACTTCTACTCAGCTCCCGGAAGGCAGTCGCGCACTGGCCGGGATCGGTTGTCACTACATGGCAACCTGGATCTACCCTGAGCACACCCAGACATTCAGCCAGATGGGTGGTGAAGGTGTCGCCTGGGTAGGACAGGCACCGTTTACCCAGACAAAGCATGTATTTGCGAACCTGGGCGATGGGACTTATTTCCACTCAGGGCTTCTAGCCATTCGCGCATCGGTCGCCGCGAAAGTACCGATTACCTACAAGATTCTCTACAACGATGCCGTGGCCATGACAGGCGGCCAACCGGTGGACGGTACCTTGACCGTGCCGCAGATTTCCCAGCAGCTACGCGCCGAGGGTATCGAGCGCATCGTGGTCGTCACGGATGACCCGGACAAATACAAGCCAGTCAAAGGGCTTGCCGAGAATGTACCGGTCAAACACCGTGACGAGCTGGACGCTGTGCAACGTGAGCTGCGAGAGCACCCGGGCGCATCCGTCATCATCTACGACCAGACATGTGCCGCCGAGAAGCGACGTCGCCGCAAGCGTGGTGCCTATCCTGATCCCGCTCGTCGCGTTGTGATCAACGAGGCCGTGTGTGAAAACTGCGGTGATTGCAGCAGCAAGTCCAATTGCATGTCCGTGGCTTCGGTCGAGACTGAGTTCGGACGCAAGCGCGAGATCGACCAATCCGCTTGCAACAAGGATTTCAGCTGTCTTTCAGGTTTCTGCCCGAGCTTTGTCACGGTGGAAGGCGGAAAGCTGCGCAAGGCCAAGGCGCTGGCGGAAGACCCTTCCGATAGTTGGGATCTGCCTGAGCCTGTACTGGCCTCGGTCAGTGAGCCTTACAGCATTCTGGTAACTGGTGTGGGCGGTACAGGAGTCGTCACGATCGGTGCCCTCCTGAGCATGGCGGCTTATCTTGAAGGCAAGGGAGTGCTGACGCTGGACATGGCGGGGCTGGCGCAGAAAGGTGGCGCAGTGTGGACTCATGTACGGATCGCCGAGCGGCAGGAGCAGCTCTTTGCACCCCACATTGCTGAAGGTGAAACCAACCTGTTGTTAGGTGGCGATCTCATCGTCAGTGCCAATGCCGAGACGCTTGATAAGCTTCGCCAGGGCGTCACCCATGCGCTCGTCAACAGTCAGGAAAGCGTAACCAGCCACTTTGTTCGCACCTTTGCCCATCAGGCAAACAGTGGCGATGTTCACACCCATCCCGATCCTCAATTCCAGTCTACGGACATGGCCGCTCAGATCGCCGAAGCCGTAGGAACGGATCGTGCCTTTTTCCTTAATGCCAGCCGTATCGCTACTTCGCTGATGGGCGACTCGATTGCAACCAATACCTTTTTGATGGGAGTGGCCTATCAGAAAGGTTGGCTGCCGGTTAGCCAGGACTCGCTATTCCAGGCGATCGAAATGAATGGCGCTGCCGTCGAGCTGAACAAAAAAGCCTTCATCTGGGGCCGTCGAACTGCCGTTGACCAGGCGCGGGTTGAGCAGAAGGTCAAGGAAGGCTCCGTTGTTACCGCGTCTCACCAGTTATCCAAAACCCTTGAAGAAGTGATTCTGCGGCGTGTGGATGATCTGACGGCGTACCAGAACACCGCCTATGCCGAGCGCTACCTTGCGCGTCTTGAAAAGATCAAGGCAGCTGACACAGTCCTGATGGGACAGCCTGGTGAATTGAGCGAGGCGGTTGCCCGTGCCTATTACAAGGTCCTGGCTATCAAGGATGAGTACGAGGTGGCGCGTCTGTACACCGATGGCGACTTCCAACGCAAGATTGCTTCGATGTTTGAAGGCGACTACACGCTCAACTTCCATTTGGCTCCGCCTATCTTCAATAAATCCAAGGCTGGTGAGGGTCCGAAGAAGCAGCAGTTCGGACCCTGGATGATGAAAGGCTTCAGCATGCTGGCGCGCCTGAAAGGTATCCGCAATACCTGGCTGGACCCCTTTGCCCGCACTGAAGACCGCAAGCGAGAGTTGAAGACGCTCAGGGAATACGAAGCCAACCTGGATGAAATCCTGCAGCGTCTGACGCCTGACAATTATTCCGTTGCAGTTGAGCTTGCCAAGTTACCGCTGGACATTCGGGGGTTCGGCCCGGTGCAGGAGCGTTATCTGGCTACTACCGAACGCAAGCGTGCCGAACTGCTGGCCCGCTTGAGGCAACAAGCCTCGTTTGTAGACGCTGCCGCTGAGGTACAGGAGACCCTGCAGCGCATTCGTACTACCCAGCTGTAAGGTGTTGAATCGAGCGGTTGCAGGAATGAGCCGCTCGTATCCCAATGCAGGAGGTAGCTTTATCAACGGCACGGCAAAATGTTAACCTAATCACAATTCGCATGGTGCGAATCAAGGATGCCCGAAAGGATTAGTGATGTATCGTAAAGCAGTTGCGGCTATCGGAATGGCCGTATTATTAAATGGATGTGCCTCTGGCTTGAACAGTTTTCAGAAGTCAGAACTCGACCGGTACGAAGCCCGCGGTCTGGTCGTTCAAGAAAAGAGCCCTGGTCTTGCAGCAGGCCTTGGCCTTCTTCCCGGAGGAGGTTCTTTCTATACCAGAGAATACGGCTTTGGCGTCGTGAATCTTCTGCTCTGGCCTCTTTCCATCATCTGGGACCCGGTTGGCGGTTACGATGCAGCCAAGGTCATCAACTATCAGGCCACCAAGGCTAAGCTTGATGCTGAGCGTGACAAGGACTTGGACACGCTTGATAGCCAGCTTCAGCTGGGTCAAATTGACATGACCCAGTACACGCTGGAAAAGCGCAAGATCGAGAGCAAGTACAAATAATTCCCCCGCTCCCGCTGACATCATGACTAGCGGGAGCGGTACGCACTACGACGCCTTTCGCTGCGTCAGCTCCTCGATCATGATTTCCCGCATGCGAAATTTCTGAATCTTGCCCGTTACGGTCATGGGAAACTCGTCTACGAAGCGAACATGTTTCGGCACCTTGAAGTGTGCGATGTGGGCCTTGCAGAAGTCGCGAAGTACCTCCTCCTGCGGGCTGTGCCCGTCATGCAGCTTGACCCAGGCGACGATCTCCTCACCGTACTTGTCGTCAGGAATGCCAATTACCTGAACATCTGCCACTGACGGGTGACGGAATAGGAACTCTTCGATTTCACGTGGATAGACGTTTTCACCACCCCGAATGATCATGTCCTTGCTGCGGCCCACGATCTGCACATAGCCCTGCTCGTCCATGCAAGCAAGGTCGCCCGTATGCATCCAGCGGGCACCGTCCAGCACGTCGGATGTGGCCTTTGGGTTTTCCCAATAGCCTAGCATCACGCTATAGCCGCGTGTACATAACTCGCCTATTTGCCCACGAGGAACGATGCGGCCCTGCTCATCGACGATCTTGCTTTCCAAATGGGGCTGACTGCGGCCCACGGTGGTAACGCGGCGCTCCAGTTCATCGTCCGGGCTGGTCTGAAGGGAGACCGGACTGGTTTCGGTCATGCCATAGGCAATCTGCACTTCGCTCATGTGCATCTCGGTTATGACTCGGCGCATCACTTCGATCGGGCATGTCGATCCTGCCATGATGCCGCTGCGCAGGGAGGACAAATCAAAACGCACGCGTTCGGGATGATCAAGTTCGGCGATAAACATGGTGGGAACGCCATAGAGCACGGTGGCCTGCTCTTCCGAGACAGCGCTCAATGTTGCCAACGGCTCAAAAGATGGCGCTGGATAGATCATGGTGGAACCGTGGGTCAGGCAACCTAGATTACCCATGACCATACCGAAGCAGTGATACAGCGGTACGGGAATGACCAGACGATCCCGCTCGGTCAGCCCAAGGCTTTCTCCCACCATGTAGCCGTTATTGAGAATGTTGTAATGACTCAGAGTGGCTCCCTTGGGAAAGCCTGTGGTGCCCGAGGTGTACTGGATATTGATAGGGTCATCGAACTGAAGTAGCGCGCTGCGCTCATGCACATCAGCCGTGCTCGTTTGCTTGGCGAAATTGGCAAGATCACTCCAACGCAGGAAACCGGCAGGTGCCGTTTCGCCCAGCGTGATTATGCCGTGCAGATCCGGAAGGTTTACACAGCGCAGCCGCCCTGGGGGCTGGCTTTCAAGATCAGGGAGAAGCTCGTTCAACATGGCGTGGTAGTCGCACGTCTTGAAGGTATGCGCGCACACCAGCCAACGGCAGCCGGATTGCTTCAGCACATACTCCAGCTCACCTACCCGATATGCCGGGTTGATATTGACCAGAATGGCCCCGATTCTAGCGCTGGCAAACTGCATGACGCACCATTCCATGCAGTTTGGTGCCCAGATACCCAGTCGGTCCCCCTGCTCTACACCCAATGCTACCAAGGCCCTGGCGCAACGCTCTACCTCCTCGGCCAACGCCTGCCAGGTCAGCCGTACATTCTGGTGACGAACAATTAGCGCTTCGCGCTCAGGGTAACGGGCTACTGTAAGATCAAAGGCCTCTCCAATCGTCATGGCCAGTAAGGGCTTGTCTTGACGGCCCTGGGTATAGCTCGGTTGGTTCATGGCTTTCCCTTCTTGTCATTGTTGTGGGAACTGCTGACTCATGTGGCTACCGCTAAAGCCTAGTCATCTTTACGTTAACGTAAAGGGCATGGCAAGTCGTTGTATCCAACCAGCACAACCAAATTTCTGAAGAGGTGTCTGGCGTGCTTGCGAGGTATTTGCATCCAGACATTACCGAAGCGAGTTGACAGCTTCGCTGACCAGCTTTACGTTAACGTAAAGGTAATCCAGTTGAGTTTACATATGACGGCGAGTTACAGCATTTCCGATCTGGCCCGAGAGCTGGATATTACAACCCGCACCATTCGCTTCTATGAGGAGCAAGGCATGCTTACGCCCGAGCGGCGTGGTCAGGAGCGCATCTACTCGGCCAAGGATCGCGTCACGCTCAAGTTGATTCTGCGGGGTAAGCGAATCGGGTTTTCGCTGGCGGAGTGCCGGGAATTGATCGAATTGTATGACCCGAGTTCAGGTAACCAGAAGCAGCTCAATAGCATGCTGACCAAGATTGCGGAACGTCGCGAGCAGCTTGCACAGCAGCTGCTGGATATTCAACAGATGCAGCTTGAACTGGACACGGCTGAAGAGCGCTGTCGTGCGGCGCTGGAGATGGCTAACGCCACGGCTTGATCCCTTTTTGCTTCCACCAGACAAAAACAATCACAGGTGACCCCATGACATACCCCTCGCTCAACTTTGGCCTCGGCGAAACCATCGACATGCTGCGCGAGCAGGTGCAAAGCTTTGTCAGAGCGGAAATCGCACCCCGCGCAGAAGCCGTTGACCGTGAGAATACGTTCCCTCATGACCTCTGGCGCAAATTTGGCGACATGGGCCTCCTAGGCATCACGGTGAATGAGGAGTACGGCGGCTCGACACTGGGGTATCTGGCTCATGTGGTGGCCATGGAAGAAATCAGCCGAGGCTCGGCTTCTATCGCCCTTTCCTATGGTGCGCATTCAAACCTGTGCGTCAATCAGATCCACCGTAATGGTACACCTGAGCAGAAAGCCAGATATCTGCCCAAGCTGGTATCAGGTGAGCATGTCGGCGCGCTGGCCATGAGCGAGCCCAATGCCGGTTCTGACGTGGTTTCCATGAAACTGCGTGCAGAGAAACAGGGTGACCGCTACATCCTCAACGGCACTAAAACCTGGATTACCAATGGACCAGATGCCAATACCTATGTGATCTATGCCAAGACTGATCTGGATAAAGGACCACACGGCATCACAGCATTCATCGTTGAACGTGACTGGAAAGGCTTCAGCCGCAGCAACAAGTTCGACAAGCTGGGGATGCGGGGCTCCAATACCTGCCAACTCTTTTTCGATGGCGTCGAGGTGCCGGAAGAAAACATCCTTGGCGCCCTGAACGGGGGCGTAAAGGTACTTATGAGCGGGCTGGATTACGAGCGTGTCGTACTCTCTGGCGGACCTGTCGGCATCATGCAGGCCTGCATGGATGTCATTGTCCCCTACATTCACGACCGCAAACAGTTTGGCCAGAGCATTGGCGAGTTCCAGCTGATCCAGGGAAAGGTGGCGGACATGTATACCCAACTCAATGCCAGCCGCGCGTACCTGTATGCCGTTACCCAAGCCTGTGATCGAGGAGAAACCACGCGCAAAGATGCCGCGGGCGTCATTCTCTATACGGCTGAGCGAGCCACTCAGATGGCGTTGGATGCCATCCAGATTCTGGGCGGCAATGGCTATATCAATGAATTCCCGACCGGTCGCCTTCTGCGCGATGCCAAGCTGTACGAAATCGGTGCCGGGACCAGCGAGATCCGACGCATGCTGATCGGGCGCGAGTTGTTCAAGGAGACAATGTAACCCACTTTCTATCCTGCGGACATTCCAACAACAACGCTGAAGCGAGATCCGCCATGACCGTTCTAACCAGTCAGCTCGACCCCTGCTCGCCTGACTTTATCCGCAATCAAGACGCCATGCAGGCACAGGTGGCGAACCTGCACGCGCTGCTTGCCCACATCCAGCAAGGCGGCGGGCCCAAGGCGCAGGAGCGTCATACCTCACGCGGCAAACTGCTGGTACGAGACCGCATTGATCACCTGCTCGACCTCAACTCGCCTTTTCTGGAGGTTGCCCAACTTGCCGCTCATGAGGTTTATGGCGAGGACGTACCGGCGGCTGGCGTGGTGGCCGGCATTGGCCGAGTCGAGGGTGTGGAGTGCATGATCATTGCCAACGATGCGACGGTCAAAGGAGGGACGTATTACCCCCTTACCGTCAAAAAGCACCTGCGTGCTCAGGCCATTGCCAAAGAGAACCGACTGCCGTGTATCTACCTTGTGGATTCTGGCGGTGCCAACCTGCCCCGACAGGATGAGGTCTTTCCTGATCGCGATCATTTCGGACGAATTTTCTTCAACCAGGCAACCATGAGCGCCCAAGGCATTCCGCAGATTGCGGTAGTGATGGGTTCTTGTACTGCCGGTGGCGCCTATGTGCCCGCCATGGCGGACGAAACCATCATGGTTCGCAACCAGGCCACCATCTTTCTGGCCGGTCCGCCCCTGGTCAAAGCCGCTACCGGTGAGGTAGTGACCGCTGAGGAACTGGGTGGCGCTGATGTACATTGCAAAGTGTCCGGCGTGGCGGATTACTACGCCGAGAATGATGAGCATGCCCTTGCTCTGGCGCGTCGCTGTATTGGCCATTTGAACTGGCGCAAACAGGGTCAGGTACAGATGCGCTCCCCTGTAGCACCTAAATACTCACCCGATGAGCTTTATGGGGTTATCCCGGCAGATGCCAAACAGCCCTACGACGTTCGCGAAGTGATTGCGCGTCTGGTTGATGGTAGCGAATTCGATGAGTTCAAGGCGCTGTTCGGACCTACGCTGGTCTGCGGTTTTGCGCATTTACACGGCTACCCCGTAGCAGTTCTGGCCAATAACGGCATCCTGTTTGCCGAGGCGGCGCAAAAAGGTGCGCACTTCATCGAGCTGGCCTGCCAGCGAGGTATTCCGCTGGTGTTTCTTCAAAACATCACGGGCTTCATGGTTGGCCAGAAATATGAAGCAGGCGGCATTGCCAAGCATGGGGCCAAGCTTGTGACCGCTGTCGCCTGCGCACAAGTCCCCAAGTTTACCGTGATCATTGGCGGCAGCTTTGGCGCGGGAAATTACGGCATGTGCGGCCGAGCCTATGATCCCCGCTTCCTCTGGATGTGGCCTAACGCCCGTATCGCGGTAATGGGCGGTGAACAGGCAGCCGGTGTACTGGTGCAGGTCAAGCGGGAACAGACCGAGCGGACAGGCGGAGCACTCAGCCTGGAAGAGGAAGCGGCCATCAAAGAGCCGATCCTTGAGCAGTACGACCGTCAGGGTCACCCCTACTACTCCAGCGCCCGTTTATGGGATGACGGCGTGATCGACCCTGCCCAGACGCGTGAAGTACTGGCCCTGGCTATCTCTGCTTCTTTAAACGCACCTATTGAGCCGACCCGCTTTGGCGTGTTCCGCATGTAAGGAATCCTGCGATGACTTACCAGACCTTGCAACTTGATATCGACAGCCGCGGCGTTGCCACCTTGTGGCTGAACCGCCCGGAAAAAAACAATGCGTTCAATGCCGAGGTGATTGCCGAGCTCATTCACGCATTGGAAGCAATTGGTGCTAATGAGGCCATCCGGTTTCTGATTCTGCGTGGACAGGGACGGCACTTTTCCGCAGGAGCAGACCTTGCCTGGATGCAGGCATCGGCCACCTTGAGCCTCAAGGAAAACCATGACGATGCACAACGACTGAGCCTTTTAATGGAAACACTTCATGCCCTACCCCAACCTACGTTGGCGGTCGTGCAGGGAGCGGCCTTTGGTGGAGCGCTTGGATTGATTGCCTGTTGCGACATGGCCATCGGTTCGCAGGATGCTGTGTTCTGTCTTTCTGAAGTCCGCATCGGTCTGGCTCCGGCAGTGATCAGCCCCTATGTCGTCCGGGCTATTGGCGAGCGAGCCACGCGTCGCTATGCCTTGACAGCCGAGCGCTTTTCCAGTGGTCGTGCACAAGCCTTGGGGCTACTGGATGAAACCTACCCGGCTGACCAACTGGAAGCCGCCGTCAATGAGTGGAAAAACAATCTGCTCCTCAACAGCCCCGCAGCCCTTAAAGCCTGCAAGAGCTTGCTACACCAAGTGGGTACGGCTGCAAACCTGGATGATGCATTGAAAGGTTATACCCAGCACTTCATTGCATCACTGCGGGTAAGCCCTGAAGCACAGGAAGGGCTAAGCGCCTTCCTTGAAAAACGTATGCCCAGCTGGCAGGAGCCCTCCGTATGAGCATGTTAAAGCCTCTCGACACTCTCCTGATCGCCAATCGCGGCGAGATTGCCTGTCGTATCATGCGTACCGCCCAATCGCTGGGTATCCGAACGGTCGCGGTGCACAGCGAGATCGACATTACAGCCCGCCATGTTCGCGAAGCAGACCTGGCTGTAAACCTAGGTGGTAGTAAACCGGGCGAAAGCTATCTGTGTATTGACAAGATTATTGCAGCGGCCAAGCACAGCGGTGCCCAGGCCATCCATCCGGGGTATGGCTTTCTTTCCGAAAATGCAGCCTTTGCCCAAGCGATTGAAGAAGCAGGCCTGCTCTTTCTCGGCCCTCCCGCCTCCGCAATTGTGGCGATGGGTAGCAAGTCTGCCGCCAAGGCCCTGATGGAAACCGCCGGCGTGCCCCTGGTTCCCGGCTATCATGGCGAGGACCAGACGCTAGAAACATTCAGACAGGCCGCCGAGCAGATCGGCTATCCCGTTCTGCTGAAAGCGGCTGCTGGCGGTGGTGGCAAGGGTATGAAAATCGTTGAGCGAGAGGCCGATCTGGCTGATGCCCTGGCCTCGGCGCAGCGTGAAGCTCAATCTGCCTTTGGCGACGCCCGCATGCTGGTTGAAAAATACGTGCTCAAGCCTCGACATGTCGAAATACAAGTCTTTGCCGATCAGCACGGTCATTGTTTGTATCTGAACGAACGCGACTGTTCGATTCAGCGTCGCCATCAGAAAGTCATAGAAGAAGCCCCTGCCCCCGGACTTTCTCCTGCATTGCGTAAAGCCATGGGAGAAGCTGCCGTACGGGCTGCACAGGCGATCGGCTATGTCGGTGCCGGTACCGTCGAGTTTCTGTTGGACGACCGTGGCGAATTCTTCTTTATGGAGATGAACACGCGCTTACAGGTAGAGCATCCTGTGACAGAGGCTATCACCGGACTGGATCTTGTTGCTTGGCAGATTCGCATCGCCCGAGGTGAAGCCCTGCCCATCACTCAGGATCAGGTCCCGCTTGAAGGGCATGCTATTGAGGTACGCGTGTATGCAGAAGATCCTGGCAATGATTTCCTGCCCGCTACCGGTACCTTGCATCTCTATCAGGAACCCGCCAGTGGTCCAGGTCGCCGCGTCGATAGTGGTGTAACCGAGGGTGATACAGTATCGCCCTTTTACGATCCCATGCTGGCCAAGGTCATCGCTTGGGGCGAGAACCGCGAAGAAGCCAGACAACGTCTGCTCGCCATGCTGGAGCATACCCAGGTAGGCGGGCTGCGAACCAACCTGGCCTTTCTCAAGCGCGTGTTGGCTCACCCCGCCTTCGCGCGTGCTGAACTGGATACAGATTTCATTCCTCGGTATCGGAATGAATTACTGCCAGCCCCTGCAGAGCATGACAATGATTTCTGGCAAGCAGCTGTTCAAGGCTGGCTAGGCAGTGAGCCGCCGGTAGCAAGGGCTGATGACCCCAGCGCTCCCTGGGCATCGTTGCCCGGATGGCGAGCAGGCTTGCCGAATCGGCAGGCAGTAACGCTGATATGCAATGAAGAAAAACAGCGTGTTGTCTGGGATGGAAAAGATCGAAAGGTCAAGGCGCAGCGCCGCGACGACAACCTCTATCTGAATTGGCGAGGCGAAACCCACACCCTTACCCGCTTCGATCCCATACAGGCCGCAACCAATAAAACGGTTCACTCAGGCGGGCTTACCGCTCCTATGAATGGCAGCATTGTGCGGATACTGGTAGAACCAGGTCAGCGTGTTGAAGCCGGCGCTCCCCTAGTGGTTCTGGAAGCCATGAAGATGGAACATACCATCCGGGCCCAGACTCCAGGCATGCTCAAGGCCATCCTTTACCATGAGGGTGACATGGTCAGCGAGGGTTCAACCTTGGTTGAAATGGAGGCTGATGATGCTGCCTGAGCGTGTTCGTCTGGTTGAGGTAGGCCCACGAGATGGCCTTCAGAATGAAACACAGCCGATTAGCCTGGAGAACAAGGTACGGCTGGTAAATGATTTGACTGACACTGGCCTTGATTACATTGAAGTGGGTAGTTTTGTTTCTCCCAGGTGGGTGCCGCAGATGGCAGGGAGTTCTGATCTATTTTTGAAGATCTTTAAAAGGGCTGGTATTACCTATAGTGCCTTGACGCCTAACATGATGGGTTTCGAAGCTGCCTTGAATGTAGGTGTGAAAGAAATAGCCATCTTTGCAGCAGCATCCGAGAGCTTTTCTCAACGTAATATCAACTGCTCTATCAATGAGAGCCTGCAGCGGTTTAAACCTGTAATGGAGGCTGCACGGCAGCATGGGATTAGCGTCCGTGGGTATGTTTCCTGCGTACTGGGGTGTCCTTATGAGGGCGACATTACGCCTGATCAAGTCTTATCAGTTGCACGTGAACTGATTGATATGGGGTGCCGTGAAATTTCATTAGGTGACACGATAGGGATTGGTACACCGGGTGCTGTACGAACGCTCATAGGTAAGCTCTCCCAAGAGATTCCGTGTGATCGACTGGCTGTGCATTTCCACGACACTTATGGCCAGGCATTGGCCAATATCTATGCTGCCCTGCTGGAGGGTGTCTCTGTGGTCGATAGCTCTGTTGCCGGCCTGGGAGGCTGTCCCTATGCAACGGGTGCAAGCGGTAATGTGGCCACAGAGGACGTGCTCTACATGCTCAACGGCCTTGGTATCCAGACTGGAGTAGATCTTTCTCGGCTGATTGCCGCAGGTCAGCGAATCTGTGAGGTCCTAGGCCGCGATACAGGCTCTCGAGTCGCCAAGGCTTTTAAATAGCGCTCCTTCCCTACCGTTACGAGACTTTATAGGTACTCGTAACGGTTCATATGCAACGTACCCGCTTTTACCGATCATGCTTCATGAGGTAAGCATCAACATCATGGAGCAATGCTAGAGGTCTGGATACATTGGGCGTATTTCCTACCGTTCGATTACTGCTCGAAACGCTGATTACGATGCCGACGCGAATGCCCCGCTCCGCTGATCTGGAAGGAAAAGATGAAACTGGAGCACTGGAAAAATATTTGGTTAGACAGCGATTCATTTCTACGGCTGGTAATGCCCTCTTCTCCTGACATGAAAGCTACGTTTGTATGAAGTCAGCTTCTTAACGTAGCGTCTTTTTTGATGACTTGCTGCTTTTGCTTTTTATGGAGGTGTTTGAAAAGACTATATGGGCTGGTATTACTTAGGCACTCTGACCTTCCAGCGCAGGCTTTTCATTGGCACTCAACTGGCCATTGATAGCGATGCGCTTGGGCTTGGCCTCTTCCGGTACTTCACGTACCAGATCGATGTTGAGCAAGCCATTCTTCAAGCTCGCGCCCTTCACCTCAATGTGATCAGCCAGGCGGAAGGACAGCTTGAAGGCACGCTGGGCGATGCCCTGGTGCAAATAGGTCACGCTGTCAGCGTTCTTCTCGCGACGGCCGCTTTTCACGGTTAATACGCCCCGCTCCACTTCAAGCTCAAGGTCTTCTTCGGCAAGGCCGGCAGCCGCGATCACGATGCGATAGCGATCGTCGCCATGCTTTTCCACGTTATAGGGTGGGTAGGAGCTGCCCGACTCGTTGCGCAGCGCGGATTCGAACAGGTCATTGAAGCGGTCGAATCCAACGGAATGGCGGAACAAGGGAGCAAGAGAGAATGCAGTGTTCATATAGGGAATCTCCTGAGTCATCAGCAAGTTTCAACGCAGGGCCCGACTTCGGCGCCCTGCAGGACTCCATATAGGAACCCTCTCGCTTTTTTCAAGTAGCACGCCCGACGAACGGTAAATCTCCACCTAGTATCAGCCGATGTGTGCAGGAGTCGGTAGATGAATACGGCTTCGCTGCGTATCGGTGCAACTTCTTTCGTATTGGCGTCGACTTTATGACGATCAGAAGACAGCAAAATGCAATAACGAGACATGCGTCTCACTTTTCTAGCGCTATGAACGCTACCCTTTCAAGCACGTGAGATGGACGGGTTTGAGCAACGCGGTATTCATGCTGAAGGTAAGAAGTTGATTCAGCTATGAAATTTTTGATCCCCGCCAAATCTCGCCGTTGTTGTCGAGTAAGTGCTCGTAACGGTTGCCCCATTAAATTGGAAAACGTTTGCAAACTGCCTGTGCGTAGTATGCAAACGCTATAGCGGCTGGAAAATCTCGTTTCAGATCGCCTGAAATTTTTCTCAGGCGAGGCTCAGGCTGAACAGTTCACCGTTCTCATGGCCGGTCGTAGCTGATGGAGCTCCAGCAATATTGAGACTGGTTCAGAGCCTTTGCTCCCGTCTCCCTACCGATTTCGAGATACCTTTCATGGCCAAATACAACAACGCCCTGCGCCGCACCGAAGAAATCTTTTTTGATGATCGCAAACGCAACGAGCTGATCATTATCCCGCACGACACTGATGAAATCAGCGAAATTGAGGCACTTTTGACACAATTATCACGTGCCTCTTTACGAGTCATCCATAAGAATGGCCAGAAGGCGACATTGATGATTCTTCAGGGCTGGAAGTCCAATCCCAAAAAAATCACGGCCAGCTTTACGCCGGGCGTGATTGATGTATTGGGACGTGACCTGGAACCCAAGGATCTGCTGGCCCTAGCTATCGAAAAAGCAACTTAACCCGTACTGCAACACCGTACAGGTACGATAGAACCATTTGGCTTATTCAGGCTAAATGGCTAGTCACATCCGTAGAAAAGTGTCTAGCAGGTACAGACCGCCTTTCTAATGGACTGTAGATACAGGTCTGCCTGCTGCTCAAGCCATTGCCGTTTTGTAACTGCCTGCTCCCGCATCTTGCCCTTCTCCAGCATCTTTGCATCTGCATCTACATTGAGCAGTACCGCCGATAACCCACCCTGCAATAACAGACTCCCAGAGAGTATGTCGCTCAGCACATTCTCGGATGTAAACGAAACGCCTTCTTCCGCCAGACGAAGCAGTTCGAGACAGGTTTCTGCTGTTTTCAACGGGACCTGCGTGGCCTCGACCACGGCATCTTGTACCTCCTGCTCACGTTCTTCTGCCTGGATTGAGGAATGCTCCGGTAGTCGAGCCGCATCCATATAGCGCTCAAACGCTTTTACATCTGCGTCGGCGTAGGTACCAAGCTTCGCCATCTGCTGCTCGACGCGCTTGATCAGCTCGCTCCGACCAGGAGCAGCCGATTTGGATTCGCTGATCCGCAGCGCCATGAGTATCAACGCACTTCCCATCGTGGCCGAGACGACCGCTGCTGCCCCACAGCTGGGTGTCGAGCTGTTGGCAGCCGTTGCATCACGAAAGGCTGCCAGCGTCATGCTCCAGATACTGCTCATGATTCACACCTGCACTCTTTGTCTGTTCTTATCAGAGCGGCCAGCAAGCAAATACGTTTCCAACGTAAGTGTTAACAGATTATATGGATATGCATATATACGAATTTTCATATATTAATTATAGTGCCTCCCTTATTGAAGGAAGCCATATATGTCCCAATCCCTGACGCCTTCACTCCTGTTTAAATGCCTCGCCGACGAGACCCGTGCACGCATGACATTGCTGATCCTTCAAGAGGAAGAGCTATGTGTATGTGAACTTGCTAGCGCTCTGGATGAAATCCAACCAAAGATTTCTCGCCATCTGGCACACCTGCGCCAATGTGGACTGCTAGCGGATCGTCGCCAGGGCCAATGGGTGTATTACCGGATTCACCCAACCTTGCCCGGGTGGATTCGGGCTGTCCTTCGGAGCACGCTGGAAGCCAATCCAGCGTGGCTCGCGGTGGACATGGAACGCCTGCACAAAATGGGTAACCGTCCCGAGCGTAAGGCGCTTTGCTGTTAATCAACGTCAACCTTCCATCGAGTTTCATGCATGCTGATTGCATCTTTGATCTTTCTGATAACGATCGTTCTGGTCATCTGGCAGCCCAAAGGGTTAGGCGTGGGCTGGAGCGCATCCCTAGGAGCCGTTCTGGCACTTCTGACAGGTGTCGTAAGCCTGGGAGACATCCCGGTCGTATGGCATATCGTATGGAATGCTACTGCCACCTTTATCGCCATTATCGTCATCAGCCTGCTACTGGATGAGGCAGGCTTTTTCGAATGGGCCGCATTGCATGTCGCCCGCTGGGGTGGCGGCAATGGACGCAGGCTGTTCGCGTTCATTATCCTGCTGGGGGCTGCGGTTTCTGCCCTGTTCGCCAATGACGGTGCGGCGTTGATCCTTACCCCTATTGTCATCGCCATGCTAATGGCCTTGCGCTTTTCACCAGCCGCCACGCTGGCATTTGTCATGGCGGCCGGTTTTATTGCCGATACAGCCAGCCTGCCGCTCGTGGTATCCAACTTGGTAAACATCGTTTCGGCGGATTATTTCGGCATCAGCTTTGGCGAATATGCCGCCATCATGGCACCCGTGAATATCGTGAGCATCCTGGCCACGCTGATTATGCTGCTCTGGTTTTTCCGCCGTGAAATCCCTCAGCACTACGACTTGGCCCAGATCAAGGACCCCCGTGAAGCCATACGAGACCGTGCAACGTTCATTGCTGGCTGGTGGGTGCTGGGCCTTTTGCTCATTGGCTTCTTCATCATTGAGCCGATGGGTGTACCTATCAGCGTTATTTCTGCGGCCTGTGCCCTGCTGCTATTCGTAATTGCGGCGCGAGGTCATGTGATCAGCACCCAGAAGGTTCTCAAGGACGCTCCCTGGCAAATTGTCGTCTTTTCCCTTGGGATGTATCTGGTGGTATACGGGCTACGCAATGCGGGCCTGACAGACTACGTGACGCAGGCATTGAAATATTGCGCTCATTACGGTGTATGGGGCGCTGCAATCGGAACCGGCCTGCTAACCGCTTTTTTGTCGTCCATCATGAACAACCTGCCTACGGTTCTCATTGGAGCGCTTTCTATTCATGACAGTGAAACCAGCGGTGTGGTCCAGCAGGCCATGATTTACGCCAACGTTATTGGCAGCGATCTGGGCCCGAAGATCACCCCTATCGGGAGTCTGGCCACGCTGCTCTGGCTACATGTTCTTGCACGCAAGGACATTACGATTACCTGGGGTTACTACTTCAAGGTAGGTATCGTGCTTACCCTGCCCGTTTTGCTCGCGACGCTTGCTGCGCTCGCTCTGCGTTTAAGTCTGTAAGCGCCAGGAGGCTTTATGAAAGTACTGTTCATGTGTACCCATAACCGTTGCAGAAGCATTCTATCGGAGGCAGTGTTCAATCATCTGGCTCCTGATGGATTCGAGGCGGTTAGCGCTGGTAGCCATCCTAGTGGGGAGGTCAGTCCATTGACTTTAGATGCTTTAAAAAGGGCTGGTATTACAACGGAGGGACTTTATAGCAAGTCTTCCGACGTGTTTGCTGACGCTCCGCCTGATGTAGTTATTACCGTCTGCGACCGGGCAGCTGGCGAAGCCTGCCCGGTCTATTTTGGTCATGCACTCAAGACTCATTGGGGGCTGGAGGATCCCTCTGCACTGGAGGCCAGCGAAGCGGATATTCAGCAAGCCTTCGAGAAAACGCTAAGGATCATCGAGCAGCGCGTGCAGGCATTCCTTGCCCTACCGTTTGATCGGTTGAATCGGGACGAACTCCGCTCCGCAGTTAATGCGCTTGGCAACTGACCGGGAGGCTTTACTTGGATAACCTGCCGAATCTCGATATGTCCCTGATCGACATTCCCGCTGTCGAGCGCCTGGATAGTCAGCAGCCCCTGCCCCATAAGCCCAGGATCCTGTTGCTTTATGGATCGAACCGAGAGCGCTCCTTCAGCCGACTCCTGACACAGGAAGCCGCTCTTCTGCTCGAACATTTTGGCGCCGACGTCCAAATTTTTGACCCCTCAGATCTCCCCTTGCCTGACGATGCCCCCGACACCCATGAGAAAGTCGTTGAGCTGCGGGAATTGATGCAATGGTCAGAAGGTCAGGTATGGTGCTCACCTGAGCGACACGGCTCCATGAGCGCCGTTTTCAAAGCACAAATCGACTGGGTTCCGCTGGCCATGGGTGCGGTTCGCCCTACCCAAGGCAAGACCCTCGCTGTTCTGCAAGTCTGCGGAGGCTCGCAGTCTTTCAATGTCGTGAATCAACTGCGTGTTTTAGGTCGTTGGATGCGGATGTTCACGATTCCAAATCAGTCCTCGGTGCCCAAGGCGTTTCTGGAATTCGATGAGGCAGGACGAATGAAACCTTCGCCCTATTACGATCGCCTAGTGGACGTCATGGAAGAACTGATGAAGTTCACGCTCCTGCTCCGTGGGCGCCAGACGTATCTGGTAGATCGTTACTCGGAACGCAAGGAATCTGCCGAGGCACTGTCCCGGCGCGTCAATCAACGCTCCCTCTGATCGAGATAGACTTCAATCTCCTGAACGGTGCTCCGTGCCGTTCGGGTGACGCCTACCAGCGTTGCTGATGCCATACCGGTCCACTCACCGTAGCCCACGAGCCACACACGGGGCTCCTTGACCGAACGAGTGCGGTTAACCTGAACGCGTCCATCCGGCTCGACTAGCCCCAGCGCTTCCAGATGCGTCAACGCAGGCCTGAAGCTCGTGCACCAGATTACCGCGTCTACTGCAATTTCATGTCCGTCGGACCAGACTACGCCGCTCTCAGTAAAGCGCTCGAATGGCCGCACGGCCCGTAATACGCTTCGTGTCCTTGCCTCCTTCACGCTGGGAACCATGACAATATCGCCCAGCCCACCCGCGGGCTCATCCCAGACGCGGCCTTCCTGCTGCGCCCTCCAGCGCTCGGTTGCTCGCTCGAACAGGACATATCCATCCACATCGTCCGGTAGAAATTGTGGATCCGCCAGGGTAATCCAATGAGCCTCTGCCACCCTGGATACTTCAGCCAGGATCTGAGCCCCTGAATTGCCCCCTCCGACAATCAATACGGTTTTGCCCATAAAGGGCTCGGGATTGACATACTGTGCCGAATGAATCTGCTGCCCTCTGAACAGCGTTTGGCCCGGATAACGGGGCGTATAGGGATGTCGCCAGGTTCCGGTTGCACTAACTACCGCCTGGGCCAGCCATGCCTCTGCGCCAGCCTTGACCAGCAAGCCGTTCGGGTGTGGCTCAATGCTCTCTACCCAGACAGGACGCCTGATGGGAAACCCGTAACGCTGCTCATATCGGGTCAGATAATCCAGGACATGGTCACGTGAAGGCGTTTCTTCGTGGGTAGGAGGCATGGGCCAACCAGGAATGGAGCTGGCCGGTGAGAACAGATGCAACGAATCCCACCCGTGTTGCCAGGCACCACCTGGATGCTGCTCTGCATCCAGCAACACGAATGAACGTGACGTACGACGCAGGAAATAGGCAACTGCCAGCGCGGACTGCCCTCCTCCTACCACAACCACGTCAATCTGCTGCATAACCCTGCTCCACCCTGTCATTCTCGGTAGTTTCTGACCGTTCACGCACCTAGGGGTGCCTACCGCTTCGACACCTTGATCAAACGATCAAGGCCAAATGCAGTCACATCTATAACAGACGAAGTGGCAGTTATTGACTGCACAGCTCTGGATTAGAAGGAGTTTACATTCGGCATGACTGGCCACGATCAACGCGAAGCCGACCCCATACGCTGTGAGAGCGAGCCTATTCATATTCCAGGCGCTATTCAGCCTCATGGGTATCTGATTGCTTTTAGAGAAGCCGATACTCGCGTTCAGCACATCAGCGCCAATCTCCCTACGCTTTTGGACTGCAAAGCGGATGCGGTACTTGGACAGCCTCTTGCAAAGATCCTGAATGCTCAAGCGTTGTCGCAGGTCGAGCAAGCGCTCCGGCAGCCCCATTTCGACGAGGTCAATCCGCTGTTATTGACGGTCGGAAGCCACGAATACGAGGGTCTGCTGCATCAACATGATGGCTTGATCTTTCTCGAACTGGAACGTGCTCAACCCACTTCGCCTTCTGACGGCGTTCTGAATTCACGCGCGCTGCGTCGCCTGCAAAAAGTACGCACGTTGGCGGATTTGCAGCAGGTGGTTGTCGAGGAGGTCAGAGCCCTGACAGGTTTCGACCGGGTTGTGGTCTACCGATTCGATAACGAAGGTGACGGCCAAGTGGTGGCAGAGGCACGAGATCCTGAGGTAGATCCCTATCTCGAGCTTCGGTTTCCTGCCTCTGATATACCGGCCCAGGCCCGCAAGCTCTATGAGCATAACTGGATTCGCCTGATTCCCGATGCTCGCTATGAGCCGGCCCCCCTGCTCCCGCCATTCAGAAGCGAGACAGGCCAGCCGGTAGACCTTAGTTGTGCAATCCTGCGCAGTGTTTCGCCGCTGCATCGGGAATACATTGGCTATCAAGGCTTGCGGGCGTCAATGAGTGTATCGCTTATGCAGGGCGATTCCTTATGGGGCCTGATCAGCTGCGGTCATAGGGAGCCCTATTACCTTCCCTACCGAATTCGTGCCGCTTGCCAGGCAATTGGCGAGTTAACGTCGCTCCAGATCAATGCGCTCCAGGAGCGGGATGCCCAACAGCAGCGTGAAGCCAAGCAGGAATACCTTTCTCGCCTGGTGGAAGCCATGCATTCGGCTGAAGATGAGGCGTTGATCGGGCTGATGTACAAAGGGGACGATCTTCTGGCGCTTGCGGATGCCAGTGGCGCTGCCATTTTAGTCGATCAACGCGTATTGGTTGTGGGGGATTGTCCGGGTGATACTGAAATCAAGGCGCTCGCCCAATGGGCTGAATCGCAACTTGGCGAGAGCGGGATTTTCCATACGCGCTGTCTACCCAATGAGCTGGCTGATGCCTCTGCCTATGCGCACCTAGGTAGCGGCCTTATGGCTATTACCCTGCCCAAGCCAGTCACCAATATGGTGCTGTGGTTCAGACCAGAGCTGGTCAAAACCCTCAAATGGAGCGGTAATCCGAATAAACCCTTAGAAGCGGACCCAGATACCGGTCAGCTGCGTCCTCATCCGCGGCGCAGCTTTGCCGTTTGGCGAGAACAGGTACGTGGACGCTCCAAGCGCTGGCTTCCTGGAGATATTTATGCCGTCAAGGACTTGCGCCGCTCAGCGATAGAAATTGATCTGGCCCTTCAGGTCGCCCGCGAACGCGAGGCCGTACGTGCCCGTGACGAGATTGTGGCAGTAGTCTCCCATGACCTGCGTAATCCCATGACGATTGTGACCATGCAGGCAGGCCTTATGCAGCGGATGATCGTGGGCGATCAACGTGAATCATCCAAGCGCTTGCTGTCGGCGATCAATATCATTCAAACGGTCGCTACACGCATGAATAGCATGATTGGCGACCTGTTGGACCTGTCCAAGATTGAATCGGGCCGCTTTCAGATTTCACCTCAGCCCCATGATGCTTCCAGTCTGGTCCACCAGGCGGTGCAGTTATTGCAGTCGCTCGCCGAAACCAAATCCATTCAGCTCAAGATTCATGCAGAAGACGACGTGATCCTCAATGCCGATGCCGAGCGGCTCTTTCAGGTGCTATCGAATCTGATCAGTAACGGTATCAAGTTCACGCCTGCTGGTGGCAGTATCGAAATATCCGTGACGCGTGAGGGTAGCCACGCCTGCTTCTCCATCAGAGACAGCGGCATAGGCATTTCCGATGACGAATTGAAGCATATCTTTGATCGTTACTGGCACGTCAAGGCAGGCAACCCAACGGGAACCGGGCTGGGCCTATTCATTAGCAAGGGAATTGTAGAAGCGCATGGAGGTAGAATCTGGGCCGTGAGCGATCCCGGACAAGGCAGCACCTTTCATTTCACGCTGCCCCTGGCCGCTTGATTGACTGAGGCGTTAGTCAACTACTAGTGATCTGCTCGTCAAGAAACCTTTACAGCAAGCCTTGCAAACCGTGGATGTTGGCGCGGCTGTCAGAAAAACGTGACACTTTATCCCACAGCAACAGCCCGGGTCCTTCAGGCCGGGGTTGTTACTTGTGCTGGCTTCGGCTCATATAGGTCTACTGGAAAGGACATTCCATTACCGCTTCTCCGGTACGTCCGCTCCGTCACATACAACAATAAAAGGTGACGCATGATCCTGAACGTAGACTGCCTGCTTTCTAGCTCTAAAACCGCCTCGATTAACCTTACCTATCACAGGTGTACTCATCAAAAGAGTGCTTCAACCGATAAAAGGCGGAGTACCTGCGACATTTTTACCTAGTTTGGCCTTCGCATAGACACGCTTCACACCGCACAATAACAACACCTTGCGTGAGGACGTTTAAATGGTTGGTCGTAACACCCAATCGGGTACACTAAAACGTGGCCTGAAAAATCGCCATATCCAATTGATAGCCCTGGGTGGCGCTATTGGTACTGGTTTGTTTCTTGGCTCGGCAGGCGTCATGCAGTCGGCCGGCCCTTCCATGATCCTGGGCTATGCCCTGGCAGGATTTATTGCCTTTCTCATCATGCGCCAACTGGGCGAGATGATTGTCGAGGAACCTGTAGCCGGCTCGTTCAGCCACTTCGCTCATCGATACTGGGGAGGCTTTGCCGGCTTTCTGTCAGGCTGGAACTGCTGGGTTCTCTATATCCTGGTAGGCATGTCCGAGCTGACGGCGGTTGGCAAGTACATTCACTACTGGTGGCCGGAGATACCCACTTGGGCCAGCGCCGCCTTCTTTTTCCTGCTGGTCAATGCCATTAACCTGGCCAATGTGAAACTGTTCGGCGAGGCCGAGTTCTGGTTTGCGATCATCAAAGTGGTTGCCATCATCGGCATGATCCTGCTGGGAACTTACCTGCTTATCGGTGGCAGTGATCCACAGGCTTCTGTCAGCAACCTGTGGTCGCATGGCGGCTTCTTCCCCCACGGCATTCAGGGATTGGTCATGTCCATGGCCATTATCATGTTCTCGTTTGGTGGCCTGGAAATGCTGGGCTTTACCGCCGCCGAAGCCTCGGAGCCCAAGAAAGTCATTCCCAAAGCCATCAACCAGGTGATCTACCGTATCCTGATCTTTTATGTCGGCGCCCTGATCATCCTGCTTTCACTCAAACCCTGGGATTCGCTGGTACAGACGCTGACTGCCTCTGGCGATGCGTACAGCGGTAGTCCCTTTGTCCAGATCTTCTCTCTGATTGGCAGTGATGCAGCGGCCCACATCCTGAACTTTGTCGTACTGACCGCAGCGTTGTCCGTCTACAACAGTGGTTGCTACTGTAACGGACGCATGCTGTTGGGTCTGGCTGAGCAAGGCGATGCGCCTCGTTTCCTGGCCAAGGTCGATACTCGCGGCGTACCGGTAAGTGCCCTTCTGTTCTCGGCCGCCATTACCTTCCTGGCGGTGGTTGTCAATTATCTGATGCCGCAGCAGGCGCTTGAGCTCCTGATGTCGCTGGTAGTGGCAACGCTGGTAATCAACTGGGCGATGATCAGCCTGGCGCATCTGAAGTTTCGTGCGCAGATGAAGCGCCAGGGTGTCAGCACGGCGTTCAAGGCGTTCTGGTATCCCTATGGGAACTACCTGTGCCTGGCGTTTGTAGTCTTCATCCTGGGCACCATGCTGTTGATTCCCGGCATCAATATCTCGGTTTACGCCATTCCGGTATGGCTGGTCATCATGGTGGCGTGCTATCGCCTCAAGCGTAAGCCGGACGCCAACGCCGCAGAACCTTCGCTGGCAGCCACTTCGGCTGACTAAGCCAGACACCTGGACCCGTAAGGGTCCAGGCTCCTCCTCTGTATCAACTTTTCCCTCCCGCTGTAGCCTAATGCTCCGATCTTGCGTGTTCGCAACCGGAGGAAGAGCAATGGATTTAGGCATTTCGGGACGCTGGGCAGTAGTATGTGCTGCCAGCAAGGGGCTGGGTAAAGGCTGTGCCAGTGCGTTAGCTCAGGAAGGCGTCAACCTGGTAATCAATGCACGCGGCCTTGAAGCACTGGAGGGGACCGCCACATTTCTACGCTCGCTTAATCCTGCTATTGAGGTCCGCTGTGTCGCAGGCGATATCAGTGATGAAAACGTCAGACAGGCACTCCTGACTCAATGTCCACAGGTCGACATCCTTGTGAACAACGCAGGCGGACCTCCGCCGGGAGACTTTCGTGACTGGACGCGGGAGGACTGGCTGAGCGCCGTCGAGACTAATATGCTGACGCCCATCGACCTGATCAAAGCAACCGTTGATGGCATGGCGGAGCGAGGATTCGGTCGTGTCGTGAATATCACGTCCTCTGCCGTCAAGGCGCCTATCGATATTCTAGGATTGTCCAATGGCGCACGCAGCGGCCTGACGGGGTTTGTCGCCGGGCTTGCGCGTCAGGCTCGTCTGGCGGAGCGCAACGTTACGATCAACAACCTTCTGCCAGGCTCTTTCGATACCGATCGGCTACAGAACACGCTGGAGCGTTCTGCACAGTCCACTGGCAAGCCGGTAGCAGATATCGTTCAGCAGCGATTACAAACGATCCCCGCCAGACGCTTCGGCACGGCAGATGAATTCGGTGCGGTGTGTGCTTTTCTATGCAGCCAACATGCGAGTTACATGACCGGCCAGAACGTGTTGCTCGATGGTGGGCATTACCAGGGCACGTTCTGAAAGAAAAGCCGGCGATTGCCGGCTTTTCCGCTACCGAGAGACCTCAGCAATCGCACGTGCCAGTTCATCGAGCCGGTTCTCGTCCAGCCCGGCGATATTGGCCCTGCCGCTACTGACGAGATAAACGCTATAACGCGCCTTGAGCTGTGCGACCTGCTCAGCGGTGAGTCCTGTATACGAGAACATACCGCGTTGCTCGGCAATATGAGCAAAGCGCTCGTTCAAGCCAAAGGGGATCAGTGCTTCGACCAGTCCCTTGCGCAAGCTCGTGATACGCGTGCGCATGGCATTGACTTCTTCCTCCCACATTGTGCGTAATGAAGCAGTACCCAGGATCTCGGCCACGACCGCCGCACCATGGGAAGGCGGCGTAGACCAGAGATTACGGGCAATCGAGGCGAGCTGGCTGCGTACGGCCAGAAGACGATCTGCATCTTCCGCCACCACGATCAGCCCTCCCGTACGTTCACGGTACAGACCAAAGTTCTTCGAGCAGGAGCTGGTAGTCAAAAGCTCTGGCAACGCCTGGGCAAATAACCTGACAGCCCAGGCGTCTTCTTCCAGCCCGTCGCCAAACCCCTGATAGGCAAAGTCGAACAAGGGCAGCAGCTCGCGCTCCTTCACGATCCCCAATACCTGCTGCCAATCGGCCCGACTCAAATCGAAGCCAGTCGGATTATGACAACAGGCGTGCAACAGAATGACGTCACCTTTGGGAATCTGCCGCATGGCTTCGAGCATACCGGCTACATCAAGACGGTTATCTGCTCCCACATAGGGGTAATGCTGCACGGCGAGCCCGGCGGCCCTGAACAGCGTTTCGTGAATCGGCCAGGTTGGCTGACTCAACCAGACGCCCTTGCCTGGCAGACACTGCGCAATGAACTCTCCTGTTAGCCGCAGGGCTCCTGTACCACCGACGGTCTGGGTACAGCCGGCCCGTTTGTCATCGATTACCGCGCTATGTGCACCTAGAACAAGGTGCAGCAGGTAGGTCCCGAAGCTCACATCGCCGTGGCCGCCAACATAGCTCTTGGTCTGTTCGTTGCCGATCAATGCCTGCTCCGCCAGTTTGACGGCTTTGGGAATGGGAGTAAGGCCTTGCCGATCCTTATATAAGCCTACGCCCAGATCCAGCTTGGCGGGGTTAGGATCGGCTCGAAACGCTTCAAGCAGCCCCATGATCGGGTCGCCGGCTACCCAGTCGACCGTCTTAAAATGGCTCACTTGCGCCCCTCCGCTGTAGCCGCCACCTCGTCCGTGCGGGCCGCCATGATGAAATCGTTGCGATGAAGTCCTTTGATCGAATGGCTCCACCAGGTCACCGTCACCTTGCCCCATTCGGTCAAGAGGCCGGGATGATGCCCTTCTTCCTCAGCAATAGCGCCAACGGCATTGGTGAACGCCAGCGCATGGCGAAAATTCTTGAAGCGGAAGACCTTTTCGAGCTGCATGATTCCGTCACGCACTTCAATGTTCCAGTCCGGAATCTGCCGAATCAGCTCCGCCAGCTCTTCTTCGCTGACTTTGGGGGCATCGGCGCTACAGGCTTCGCAGTGGCCTTGTTTCAGAGCGGTAGCAGTCATGTCTTCTCCTTGTAATATCAGGCTGCTTTGGGCGAAAAGCGGGGCTTGTGAAGCCCGAGCTGCATGGCCTCGCGAACCATGCCCATGATGTCTTCATGAGCGACCTGGAATAGCCGCTTGAGTTCAGGCAACACGAAATAGACGGGTTGCAGAATATCGATTCGATACGGGGTACGCATGGCCTCGATGGGGTCGAACGGCAGGTGCTCGGGTTCGGCCGAAAGCGAATACACCGTCTCCTTGGGCGATGACAGGATACCGCCTCCATAGATCTTACGTCCCATCGGCGTATCCACCAGTCCAAACTCAATGGTCATCCAGTACAGGCGCGCCAGGAAGATGCGCTCTTCCTTGGAGGCAGCGAGCCCCAACTTGCCGTAGGTATGGGTGAATTCGGCAAACCAGGGATTGGTCAGCAGCGGGCAATGGCCAAAGATTTCATGGAAGATATCGGGCTCCTGCAAATAGTCCAGTTCTTCACGGGTTCGAATGAACGTGGCGACTGGAAACTGCTGGCTAGCCAACAAGGCGAAAAACGTCTCGAAAGGGATCAACGCTGGCACTTGTGCCACGCGCCAGCCCGTGGTGCGTTCCAGTACGCGGTTGACTTCGGACAACTGGGGTATGCGGTCCATAGGCAGATCAAGTTGGGTAATACCGTCCAGGTATTCCTGGCAGGCCTTGCCTTCGATCACCTTCAACTGCCGGGTGATCAACGTATTCCATACACCGTGCTCATCATCCGAGTAATGGATAAAACCAGACTCATCCGGTTTTCTCGCCACGTACTGCGTACCTTTCATGTAGCCTCCTTGACGGCGGATGCCGCTGGGTCTTGTTGTATGGCTCTAGCAATAGCGCGAAGGCGGGCTGTGTGTATAAGGGTAAAAGATCAAGGCGGCATATGTTGCCTAGATGATTCGTAAGAAAATCTTTACAGCAAACTGTTAAGGGTTCACTTCAGGCTGTGTGGTTTACTTGATAAAGGGCCTATCTGGCACATATTCTTGACACTCAATTTGCGGCCCACTGAAAAATTCGGCTGCACCGCCCGCCATAATCACAACAATGGGCCCGCTCGATGCGAATCAAAGTTTTGTGTCAGAACCGCGTAGGCATTCTGCGCGACATGCTCAGTCTGTTGGCTGACTACGGGATTAACGTGGCCCGTGGCGAGGTGGGAGGCGACCAAGGCAATACGGTCTATCTCTACTGCCCTAATCTGATCAATCTGCAATTCCAGGCACTGCGACCCAAGCTCGCGGCCATCCCCGGTGTGTTCGATATCTGGCGCATCAGCCTCATGCCCAGCGAGCGTCGTCACCTGGAACTCAATACGCTGCTCGGCGCGTTGGAGTTTCCCGTGCTGTCGATTGATATGGCTGGCCATATCGTTGCAGCCAACCGCGCAGCAGCACAGCTATTGGGTGCCCGAGTGGACGAGGTGCCCGGGATGGCACTCTCAAAATATGTGGATGAGCTGGACTTGCCTGAGCTGGTTCGTGCCAACAAATCCCGGCTCAACGGTCTGCGTATTCAGATCAAGGGCGATGTCTTTCTCGCCGATATTACCCCCCTGCAGACCGGGCATGACGACAGCGAGGCCCTGGCGGGCGCCGTACTGACGCTGCACCGTGCCGACCAGGTGGGCGAGCGTATCTATCAGGTACGCAAGCAGGAGCTTCGAGGGTTTGACAGCATCTTCCAAAGCTCCAGATCCATGGCTGCTGTCGTCCGGGAGGCGCGACGCATGGCTCCTCTTGATGCGCCGCTGCTGATTACCGGCGAAACCGGTACCGGCAAAGAACTGCTGGCGCGGGCCTGTCACCTGGCAAGCCCGCGCGGTCAAGCCCCCTTCATGGTGCTCAACTGTGCGGGGCTGCCCGAGTCGATGGCTGAGACGGAACTGTTTGGATACAGCGCTGGTGCATTCGAAGGGGCTCGGCCAGAGGGCAAGCTTGGACTGCTTGAGCTTACCGCCGGCGGCACGCTCTTTCTGGATGAAGTGGGTGAGATGAGCCTGCGCCTTCAAGCCAAACTAGTTCGGTTTCTGCAAGATGGGATTTTTCGCCGGGTGGGTAGCGACGAGGAGGTCTACCTGGACGTCCGTGTCATCTGCGCCACCCAGCAGGATCTGTCCGATTTATGCGTACAAGGCGAATTCCGCCAGGACCTGTACCATCGCCTCAATGTGCTTTCGCTGCACATCCCCCCCTTGCGAGAGTGCCTCGATGGACTGGAGCCGCTGGTCGAACACTTTCTGGATCAAGCCAGCCGCCAGATCGGCTGCCCGTTCAAGCCTTTGGCCCCTGCCGCCTTCGAGCGACTACGCCATTACCCCTGGCCTGGCAATGTGCGTCAGCTTGAAAACGCACTCTTTCAAGCGGTTTCCTTGGCCGAAGGCAAGGTGGTTAAACCTGAGCAAATACGCCTGCCGGATTACGGTACCCCACAACCGCTGGGGCACTTCACGCTGGACGGTAATCTTGACCAGATCGTTGGTCGATTCGAAAAGGCAGTGCTGGAACAGCTGATCACCCAATACCCCAGCAGCCGCTTACTGGGAAAACGACTTGGCGTCTCCCATACCACCATTGCCAACAAGCTCCGTTTATACGGTATCGGGCAGCATACCGAGCCGTCAGGTTAAACATCCAAAATCAATAAGGCCATTGCGGGCAAATTAGCCACAGGCCGGACTTTCGTGAGGCGTGGGAGATTCAGAAAATCATCGATACTGCGGTTCTGTCCTCCCAAGAGCGTGCCTGGTTGCCGATCAGTTAACGACGCGTGAATTAGGCAGCCTTATCAGGCTGCCTTGCGAGCGCGCAGAAAGTCATTCCAGCGACGCACCAGGTAGTTGTGCTCATCCATCACGGAATTCCAGACGCTGATATGCCCCATGCGCTGCGCATAAGACCCACCTTCACGGCGCTCGCCGCTGTCGATCAGGGGAAGCCCGTCACTACCCAGCAACTCTTCGCGCGCGGGCTTGCCGTCATACCAGTAATCCCATTCGGCTGCGCTCATGTAATCACGGGCGCGGGGCGGATTGGAGATATAGAAACCTTGCCGTGCCATGACGGCGCCAGGCCAGCCGGACAGCCACCAGTTCAAATAGGCATAGGCAGCGTCCTTGACGCGTCCTTCAGCCCGACGTGACAACGATAGTCCGCCGAACCAGGCTCGATATCCCTCCTTCGGAACCGCGAGGCGATACTGGATACCGGCCCGATGGAGCTGCATCAGGGTGGGTGACCATAGGCTCTGGATGGAAACAGCAGGGTCGAGCATCAGCCGGCCGGCTTCCTGATCGTCCGACCAGAACGCGGCGAAATGGCCATGATGCTGTTTTTTGATCAGAAGGTCTGCCAGCTGGTCGATTTCATCTAGCCGAAGATTGCCCAGATTCTCGAATCGTGCAAGACCAGCCGCCTGTAACGCCAGCGCTGCGTCGAGCGCGCCGATGGCGGCATCGCTCTGTAAAGCAATATGGCCGCACCAACCCTCATTGATCAGCCAGGACCAGCTCTCTTCGGTTGCAGCGAGCGTGTCGGGCAGCCGCTCCGGGCGGTAGGCAAAGCTGTCAGCATTATGGGTCAGTGGCAGCATACTGATCCGCTCGGTAGGCTGACCTCCCAGGTTGCCATCATGCTGAACGAACAGCCGCTCGCTAGGCAGGCTGCCAGCACCCAATTTATCACTGGTGTGGAGCCTTCCCCGCTTGGGCAAATCGTTGATTTCATCCCATAACGCAATCCGGCGAATGTCGATCGGCTGGATGGCCCCGGCAGGCCACACGAAATCCACGTTGTGAAACCATTGATCATAAAGGTCGTAGCGTTCCGGCTGCATGACTGCAATACGCTGCGCCTGCTGGACATTGTGGATCTCGTAGACTAGACGGATACCGAGTTCCTCTTCGGCACGCTGACGGATGGATTCGAGCAGCGTTACCGAGGTGCCCAAGACACGAAGCGTGACAGGCTCGCTCATGCCGCAGCCCCCAAACGCCCCAGAAAGGCAGCAAAGGAGCGCTTGAGAAGGCCGGTATCCAATCCTCTTACGATAAAGACCAGGCGCGAGCAACGCGCCCCTCCGGGCCAGGCCGGTAGATGTACAGGCGCATGCAGGCAGTGCTGTACGCCATGAATGACGATGGGCTCAGGGGAGTCGATCACGTCCAGAATACCTTTGACCCTGAGGATACGTTCACCATGGCATCTTAGCAGCATCGACAGCCAGACGCCGAAGGCAACCCAGTCCAGCGGTGTAGCAAATTCCAGACAGCAGACCTCCGCGTCACCGTGCCGGGCATTCGGTACCGGTGCAAAGAGCTGCCAGCGCTGCACCTCTGCCATAGCGTCATGACCCTGCACCCCCTCGCCCAGGAGCAGTTCATCCCCACTGCGAACCTCAGCGGTAATAGCCAAGGTGGCGGATGGATTCAATGCCTGGAGCTGCGCACGACAAGCCTCTACAGCAGGCGGCTCGATTAGGTCGATCTTGCTGATCAGCAGACGGTCCGCCGCAGTAACCTGCCCCAACCATTCGGGATGCAGACGCTGCTGCAGCTTGGCATGCTGCGCATCCACCACGGTAATGAGCAACCCTAGATGATAGCGGCCACGTAACTGCGGATCCTGGGTCAGGGTAGCCAGAATCGGTGCCGGATCGGCCAGCCCGGTGGTTTCCAGTAGTACACGTTTGAAGGGCGGTACCGCGCCCCGGCTACGCCTGTCATGCAAATCGATCAAGGCCTGCTTGAGGTCTTCCCTGACGGAGCAGCAAACACAGCCACTGGGAAGCAGCACCGTATCCGGTGCCACTTCCTCAACCAACAAATGGTCGATACCCACTTCGCCAAACTCGTTGATCAGCAGCGCCGTATCCCCCAGTTGTTCATCAGCGAGCAGGCGCTTGAGCAGCGTAGTCTTGCCGCTCCCCAGAAATCCGGTAATCACGTTGACCGGCACGCTCATGGATGCATCTCCAGATGTTCGAGCAGGCGCACATCAAGTGGGTCCAGTGGCCTGCCCAGAATCAACTCTGCCGAGCGCCACAACTGGTCCAGTCCGTGGGCAATTTCCTGCCGGCCGGTCGCCCCCTGTACCACATACGCCGAGCCCTGAAAATCCGTCACACTCAGACGAAACGGTGTAATCACATGGTTGATTGCCTTGATGCGCCGCAGCCGTTCACGACGCCGTGGCAACTCATCACCCAAGGGATCGCTCCAGTGCCTCTCTTCGCCCAACAGGCCACACAGCCCACACATGTCAGCTCCTCATGATCGTGTACCCAGCCACTTGGGTAGGTGGTTGCTCAACCTGCCCTGCGAGGAAACGGCATGGCAACGGTGGTTGAGCATAACAACACCCATCGCTTCGTTACGGCATGACATCCCCTGAGTTCGGTCCCAGCGTCTGTCCGACAAACAGGTTGCCACCCGGCTCGGAGGCCAGGAGCACGGCCACTGGTGCCACCTCTTCAGCCCTGCCGAATCGCCCCAGTGGCAGCTCCTTGGCTTTGGCAACCTTCCAGTCCTGACTAATGCCATCGACGAGCGGCGTCTCGATCGGCCCCGGCGCAATGGCATTGACCAGTACGTTGTCCTTGGAAACTTCCAGCGCTAGGGATTTCGTAAAGCCGATCACTCCGGCCTTAGCGGCCGCATAATGGGTCAACTCCGCTCCGCCCTTGATACCCAGCTGCGAGGCCACATTAATGATGCGCCCCCACCGCTGCGCCAGCATGTGCGGCAATGCACGCTGGCTGGCAATAAATACGCTGGTGAGATCTATTCTGAGCATGTCATCCCACATGGTCTGGGTCAGCTCAACGCAGGGCGCCTGCGTTAGCATCCCTGCATTGTTGACGAGAATATCGATCCCTCCAAAGGCTTGCAGGCAGACATCTATACCTGCCTGAGCACCCTCTCGCGTCCCGACATCCGCCACACACTCGATCACGTCGGCACCTTGAGCACGGCACTGCTGCGCCGTCACAGCCAACCGTTCGGCATCACGATCACACACCACCAGACGAGCCCCTTCCCGAGCATACGCCTGGGCGATAGCAGCGCCAATACCGCTGGCAGCCCCGGTGATAACAGCGCGACGCGCCTGCAACTGTTTCATGACATTCTCCTTTTGGTTCGCGGTGCAGGCACCGTCGGCATTAATCTCATTCAGGCCAGCGTACCGTCAGGCCACCATCGACGATAATGCTCTGCCCGGTGATATAGCTCGCCTCGGTACTGGTCAAGAAACGTACCAGCCTGGCGACCTCGTCGGCACGCCCCACACGCCCGAGCGGAATGGCACGTGCGGCCTTTGCCAGTCCCTCCGGACCAAGGGAGTTCTTGGCATCCAGCGACTGAGGTGTCTCGATCAAGCCCGGGATTACCGCATTACAGCGGATGCCACGCGGTGCCAGTTCAACTGCCAGGGAACGACACAGCCCGGGTACACCCGCCTTGGCCGAGGCGTAATGAGCATGGTTCTGCCAACCATAGACACCCCCTGCAATCGACGAGATGGCAACCATTGCGCCCCCCTCGCCCATATGGCAAGCCGCCGCGCGGAACGTCCGCATGACGCCTGTCAGGTCCACGTTGAGCATTTCGTTCCAACGCTCGTCGGTCATCTCCAGCAATGGCGAAGCGCGTAACAGACCGGCATTGGCGATCGCATAATCCAACCGGCCGAAGCGTCCCATGGCGGCCTCCGCCAGCGCATCGACCGACGCGCTCTCGGTTACGTCCAACGGCTGCATCAGGCATTCACCGCCAGCCTCTTCCACCAGGCGAAGTGTCACCTCGTGATCATGGGGATCACCCGGGAAATAGCCTCCTGCCACGCGTATGCCCTGCTGGGCATACGCGACAGCCAGGGCCTGACCAATACCGCTGGCGGCACCGGTAACCAGGGCAACGGGGTGAGAACTCATAGTCATGTCACACTCCACTTTTTATTTGAGACTGGAGGGTTCGACGTGGCGCGCGGCCCACATCACAACGCCGGAGAGAAAGCATGGCAAGGCACCAAACCAAAGCGCGGCGCTGTGCCATTGACCACCGGCGCCCAGAACGCTGGTGATGCCCAACCCTGCCAGAATGGCGCCGACCGGACCCATGGCATGCACAATGGCACCGCCGGTAGCCCGGATACTGGTAGGAAAGCTTTCACCCATGAAGAACAACATGGCCGAATAAGGCCCTGTCAGAAAAAACAGACCGAGGCTGTACAGCGCCACGACAGGCATCAACTCACTGGGTGCCTGTAGCATAGCCGCAAAGGCCAGTCCGCCGCACATCCAGCCCAGCGCCACGGTGTTGCGCCGACCAATACGGTCACCCAGCCAACCATGGAACAGGTAGCCGATAAAACCGACCAGGTTGGACAGCACTAGAATCCACAGCGAATTTTCGAACGACAGATGATGAACGCTGACAATCACCGACGTCCCGAGCACACTGAAGACCTGAATGGCCGACCAGTTGAGCAGGATCGCCACGCTTAGCACAACGGTCGGGCGCAGCGCCGCACCACGAAATGCAGCCGCAACCCCTGCCTTGGCATGCTCGTCGTAATCGACGTCATACTCGTACGCCAGGCTGCGGGCCTCGCTTTCCTGACCCGCCTTGCGCAACTGAGCAATACGCAGATGTACTTGGAACTGTGGGCTCTCTTTGAGCTTGCGGGCCAATACTGCAATCACAAAGGCCGGTACGGCGGCAAATACGAAACAGCCTTGCCAGCCTATGGCTGGCAGCAACAAAGCAGTTAGTCCCGCCGCAATCAGGGCACCGACCGGCCAGCCGCTCTGCACTAGGCTGTACACAAAACCGCGACGCTTGATCAGCTTAGGATCATCAGACGCCGCATAGATTTCGGTCAGGTAGGTCGCGTTGACCCCTTCCTCTGCATACCCCAGACCTGCCACGGAACGTACACCGATCAAGGCCCCCTTACCCATGCCGGCACAGATCGCCGTCAACAGCGAGCACAGCGCCGCTCCTCCAATGGTAAACATGATGCCGCCACGCCGCCCGATGCGATCCACGATAGGGCCAATCGCAAAGGCTACTACTGCACCTCCAACGGCTACCCACGTTGCGATTTCGGCCTGCTCGGCCTCGCTCCATGAATAGTGGCCACCCATGACCGGCAACAAGGTACCGAACAGGATGAAGTCATAGACCGCAAACACCCAGGCAAAGAACGCAATCCAGGTTGCGTACTTCACATCACCTGAGGACAGCGTTTGAGGTTTCCAGCCGGACGTCAGGTCCGTTTGAAGCGGTGTAGCAGCATGCGTAGTCATATCGGTTTCCTCGACGGAAAAGAACGATCAGCGCTGGCGCGGCTGACGCTGCAGGAAGTCATCGGCAATCTCGTCCATGGTGACGAAACGCACCCCTTCATGGCCCTGCATGTGCTCGATGAAACGCTCCAGCATCAACAGAACCTGTGGGCGGCCTGAAACATCAGGGTGAATGGTGATCGGGAAGACGGCATAATCATGTTCGCGGTAAACCCAGTCGAACTGGTCACGCCACATCTCTTCTAAATGGCGAGGATTGACGAAACCATGGCTGTTGGGGGACTTCTTGATAAACATCATGGGCGGCAGGTCGTCCAGGTACCAGTTGGCCGGAATCTCGACCAGATCTGTTTCCTGCCCGCGAACCAGCGGCTTCATCCACGCCTCAGGCTGCTGGCTGTAATCAATCTTGGTCCAGCTGTCGCCTACCCGTACGTAATAGGGATGAAAGTCGTTGTGCATCAGGCTGTGGTCATACTTGATACCTTTCTTGAGTAGAAGCTCATTGGTGACACGGCTGAACTCCCACCAGGGCGCGACGTAGCCTGTCGGACGCTTGCCCGCCAACTGCGTGATCAGCTCGATGGATTTGTCGAGCACGGCCTCTTCCTGTTCGGGAGTCATCGCGATGGGATTTTCATGGCTGTAACCATGAATACCAATCTCATGGCCGGCTTCAGCGACGGCCTTCATCTGCTCGGGGAAAGTTTCAACCGAGTGCCCCGGAATGAACCAGGTAGTACGCAGACCATACTTCTTGAACAGGTTGAGCAAACGGGGAGCACCAACTTCACCAGCGAACAGGCCACGGGAGATGTCATCCGGCGAATCTTCACCACCGTAGGAGCCCAGCCAACCGGCTACGGCGTCCACATCCACACCGATCGAAACGAAGATTTCCTTTGCCATGCCTAACCTCATTGCCCGGTATTATGAGGCGCTGGAGAGAGCCGGGCCCCTACTCCAGCGCGTCAAAAAGCGTTAGCGCTGGAGCAAGACCGCTTCCACGCCCAAGGCGACCCGAAGCAGGTAGGTATCCTCCCCGCTGGGCACGGATAACAACAGGCCCGTCGGCAAGCCATCACCGTCGCATCCGCTACGCAGCGAAACTCCGGGCATGTCCAGCAGACTGCCGGGCATGGTCAGGCGAAGCGTGGCAAGATTGGTGGCGATGAACAGCGCATCGTCGCGCTCCAGCGGCTCGAGTAACGGAGCGACATGGGCGACGGTCGGTGTCACCAGGACGGCCCCGTCGAGCTCAAGGGTCATTTCGCGCTGTAACCGTTCCCGTGCCTGATAAAGCTTTATCTGCCGACTGGCCGGAAAGTGACGCGCCGCCTCGAGGCGGGTACGAACCCGCGGGTCCAGCTGGTCTGCTTCAGGGCTGCCCAGTAGCGCCTCGTGCAAAGTGAACGCTTCGGCAGAACCAAGCCAGCCCTCGGTTTCAATCACCTTCAAGGTCTGTTGGAGGGCCTGAACTGGACGGTAGTCAACCAAGGCGCCTGCGTTGCAAAGCTGTTTAAGGGCCTGTTCGAGATTTTCTCGTACAGCAGGCTCTACACGGGAATCGATCAACACATCAGGATCAACCCGCAAGCGCAGCCCCCTTACAGGGAGCGCCTCTGGGGCGTTGGACGTCGCTCCCTTGATCAGCGCATCAAGCATAAGTACATCACGAACGCTTCGGGTTATCGGTCCCAGGGCATCCAGGGTTCGAGCCAACGGGAACACACCATCCATGGGGTACCGGGCCGTTGTACTGCGATAACCCACCACGCCATTCAACGCCGCCGGAATACGAATCGAGCCGGCAGTATCAGTGCCCATGGCAATTGGAACGATGCCCGCACCTACTGCGACCCCGGAGCCAGAGGAAGAGCCGCCCGGAATACGTCTTTCCTGAGCTGAGGCTGCATTAGCCGGTGTGCCGAAATGCGGATTGAGACCAAGACCTGAATAAGCTAACTCGCTGAGGTTGGTCTTGCCCACGCTTACCAGCCCTGCGCGAGCTAACTGCCGGACCAGATACGCATCGGTGGTTGCTACGGGCGAGCCTCTTCGAACGGCAGCGCCCGCTGTTGTCACGCTGCCCGACACGTCAAACAGGTCCTTCCAGGCGATTGGCACCCCATCCAATACAGATAACGGTTGGCCGGCCTTCCAGCGTGCCCATGACGCCTCTGCCTCACGACGTGCCCGCTCAGGATCCAAGAAAATAAAAACGTGCTCTGCCTGCCTAGCGCTCTCCAGCGTTTTCTCTAACACGGCAACCGGATCGGTAGCACCCATACGATAGGCCGCCGCCAGCGTGAGGCCATCGTTTGCTAAAAGGCCTGACCGAGTGACTGACACAATCCACCTCTAAATGTACATATTTTAATTAGTACATTTATTGCAAGCACTGATTGTGCCAGATTCTTTTTGTAACTCTACGAACGCCTGAACCATGCGTCGCAGAGCTATTAGGTTGAGATTATTTAACGATGCACAAAAATGTATTTATTAAAAAAGATCCATTTTTGTGCATTTAAGTAACACACTGTCTCAAAAGGCCCCAACGTAGTGCATGGCAAGTCGAGCAGAAACACCTAAAACGACTGTGAGAGAATTCCACGATCATCGGATGGAAACCTGCGAATGACTGCTGAAGACTCCGCAAGCTATGAAGATGGGCGGGCCGCCGTTCCCCGTTACGGCATGATCCGGAATGCCCTTCGGGACGCGATACTTGGAGGCCGTGCCGAAGCTGGCCTCGTCCTGGTTGAAGCACCACTAGCCCAACTATTTGGTACGAGTCGGGTGCCGGTTCGTCAGGCCTTAACCATGCTCTATGAGGAAGGGTTACTCTCCCGTTTCGAAGGCCGCGGTTATCTGATCAACCCAAACAATCTTGAACTTGAACCCAAGCGCCTTGCCCTCAGCCGTCAGCTCCTGGGCCTTGAGCCTATCGATACCCGGCCACTCGGAGAGCGGGTATTCGATGACATTTCCGCCTGCGTATCCAAGGCCATGGTATTTGGTCATTACCGGCTCGATGAGCAGGACGCTGCGGATCATCTAGGGGTCAGCCGCAGCGTTGTTCGGGAAGCCCTGATGCGCCTGCGGGATCGTGGCCTGCTAGAAAAGGAGCCCTACTCACAGTGGCTGGCCGGTCCGCTGACAGCACAGGCCATTACCGAGGATTACGAGCTGCGGGCTCTACTGGAACCCGAAGCCTTGCGACAGAACGCTCCAACCCTTACCCGAGCGGCACTTATCGCAATGTTGGAACGTATTCTCAAGGCGCAAGCTCTTCAGGGGGGGCCTTCGCGTCAGGTAATTGAGATCATCGAGCATGATCTACACGGTCAATGCCTGAGTGGAATCCGCAACCGCAAAATGGCCACACTTATTCGGCACAGCCAGAGCCCAATGAACATAGGCCGGATTTTCTATGAAGCTGTCCAGACCGGTGGTAACGAAGCCATGCTGACCGAGCATCGACTGATCATCGAATCCCTGCTACATGGTGCTGTGGACTCAGCGGCCTTGAACCTGCGGGATCACTTGATTCGAGCGCGAGACAGAACGCTTCAACGTCTCAAGGTACTTTCCGTACTTCCAGACCCTGAGTTGCCAGGGTATTTGACTAGACTTAGTTAGCGTTTAATTTCAATGAGTTAACTTGCCAAGTTGACTCTATATCTAACTTTAAGTAAAAGGCTCTTCGGTGCTGGACAGCTAAAAAAGGTCAGCTCAATACTGATCATTTTGAAAAAGTTAATTGCTATAAATCAAGTAATTAATTACTTAATTTAATGTTATTTATTAATATTAAATTAACGTTAAAGCGTGCCTCATATTTTCATCTGAAAAAGCCTCTTAAGGTCAGACAGGATGCTTTGTACGGGGTCAATGCTGAACTGGCTACCGATCCCCAACACACACTTCCAGATCGTGGTCCCGGTATTGGCATCGAGCACTACCATGTCACCGGACATCGAACCGGCATACACCAGACCCGGCGACGAAGCTACCGCCCTAACCCGACAGTCTATTTTGACGTCACCGGATTGGTACCGGTGGCAGGCGCTTGCCAGAGAATCCGGCCAGCGCGGACCACATACCACCCTTTCTGCTTTTCTGGAGATCAGGCGTCACCGTGTGGTTCTGTTCGAGGAGCTATGATCGACACATAGATTTGCGAATTGAGCGGATCTACCGATGAGCTCCACTCGATTCCGCCGATTGTGTCTCCAGGGCCTACCTGTGTTAACCAGAGGGTTTGCCGGTCCTGCATCCAGTACCAGCCTCGGGTTGGCATAATTATCCGGTACCAGGCAGGCCGTTTGAGCGTTATTAGTAGATGCGCCCTAGATACAACAGCACGCTGCGCTCGCCGAATGGCATAGAACCGGCGGCTGAAGGGGCCAACCATCAGCATGCCTCACACGGCAGCGCCGGCAGGCTGTTGGTTGACCCGCCGGTGCCGATACAGGAAAGATCACACCGCGCAGCAGAACAGATTATGTGATGGCGCCAATATGCCAGGGAACGAATTCATTCTGTCCATAACCGTGCTGCTCGCTCTTGCTGCGCTCGCCCGAGGCAATCCTGAGCATTTTTTCGAAAATCTCAGCCCCGGATGCTTCGATGGTCAGCGTACCGGTCGCGATTTCGCCACAGTTGATGTCCATGTCCTCTTCCTGACGCTGCCAGAGAGCATTATTGGTCGAGAGCTTGATCGAGGGCGCCGGTGCGCATCCATAGGCTGAGCCCCGTCCGGTGGTAAAGGCAATAAGATTTGCGCCACCCGCCACCTGCCCGGTAGCGGAAACCGGGTCATAGCCGGGCGTGTCCATGAACACCAGTCCCTGAGCCCTTACCGGCTCGGCATATTCATAGACAGCCATCAAGTTACTTGATCCGGCTTTCGCTACCGCGCCAAGCGATTTTTCCAGAATGGTCGTAAGGCCACCCGCCTTGTTGCCTGCAGACGGGTTGTTGTTCATTTCCGCTCCCGTGCGTCGGCAATACTCTTCCCACCAATGGATGCGCTCGATGAGCTTTTCGCCTACCTCACGGCTGGTAGCCCGACGGGTCAGCAGATGCTCGGCACCATATATTTCCGGTGTTTCGGACAGGATAGCCGTACCACCGCAGGCTACCAATCGGTCCACCGCATTACCCAGGGCCGGATTGGCGGTAATACCGGAGTAGCCATCCGAGCCGCCGCATTGCAGGCCTACTATCAAATGACGGGCACTCACAGGCTGGCGCTCGATGCGATTGGCTTCGTTCAAGAGGTCTTTCACATACGCAATGCCTTTGGCTACGGTCTTGGCCGTACCTCCCGTATCCTGAATGGTGAACGTACGCAGTGTTGCGGTCGTTTCCAGCCCCTGAGCCGCCATCATGCCTTCGATCTGGTTGGTTTCGCAGCCAAGTCCGATCACCATGACCGCCGCGAAATTGGGATGGACGGCATATCCGCCCAGAGTGCGGCGCAAGATGGCCAGAGGTTCGCCTGCTGAATCTACAGCGCAGCCGGAGCTATGCGTCAGCGCGACGACGCCATCCACATTGGGATAAGGCGCCAGGGCGGCCGGATTGATATCCCGCCGAAAATAGTCAGCCACTGCCCGAGCTACAGTCGCCGAGCAATTTACCGAGGTCAGGATACCGATATAGTTGCGCGTCGCTATACGACCATCCGGGCGGACGATACCTTGAAACATCGGCCCCTCGGTGGGAAAGGCCTGCACGTGGGCATCCTCTCCAAAAGCATAATCCCGGGCAAACTCACCCATCGCCAGGTTATGAACATGGACGTGCTCGCCGGGCATAATGGGGATCGTGGCAAAGCCGATGATCTGACCATAGCGGCGCACCGGTTGCCCGCTATCAATCCGGCGCACCGAGAACTTGTGGCCTGCGGGAATGGGCTGACTGAGGGTTACGCGCTCCTCCGCGATGGCAAGCCCTGCCGGCAGCGGCTGTAGCGCCACGAGGACGTCGTCCTGCGGGTGAAGGCGGATCACGGCTTTGGCGGTATCGATACCGCCTGTTTTTATTATCAGTTCCATGGCGTTCTCACGGTAATGTCAATTTTGCAGTAATTGACGCACGGCCAGCTCTACCCCGCGCAACTCTGCCAATCCTTTGAGACGGCCGATCAATGAATAGCCGGGGTTGGTGCGGCGATGCTGATCATCCAGCAGCTGATGACCATGATCGGGCCGCAGGGGAAGTCGGGGGCCATGCTCATGTTCGCGTCGACGCTCTTCCAGAACCAGCTCACGGATCACACCAACCATGTCTGCGTCTCCAGCCAGATGATGCGCTTCGTGAAAGCTGCGCGGATCAGCCTCGCGCTTCACCGAGCGCAGGTGAGTGAAATAGATGCGAGGCGCAAACTGCCGAGCCATGGCAACGAGGTCGTTATCTGCACGCACCCCGTAGGATCCGGTGCAAAAGGTCAACCCGTTGGCCGGACTGGGTGCCGCATCAAGAAGCCATTGGGCGTCCTGTGCGGTAGACACGATACGAGGCAAGCCCAGAAGAGGCCGTGGCGGGTCGTCGGGGTGAATGGCCATGCGTACGCCCGCCTCCTCCGCCACCGGCACAATGGCCTTGAGAAAGTAGCCCAGGTTTTCCCGAAGCTGCTCCGCGTCGATGTCCGCATAGGTCGCAAGCAGTCCTTTGAAATCATCCAGGCTATAGTGCTCTTCAGCGCCTGGCAGACCGGCAATCAAGGTAGCAACGAGCGTATCGCGCCGGGTGTCGTCCAGGTTGTCAAAATAGGTACGGGCCCGCTGGATATCGTCCTCGGTGTAGTCCGCCTCGGCGCCTTCACGCTTGAGGATAAAGAGATCAAACGCGGCAAATGCATCCTGATCAAAGCGTAGTGCCCACCCGCCATCCTCCAGCGGCCATGCGAGGTCCGTACGGGTCCAGTCGAGGATGGGCATGAAGTTATAGCAGACGATGTCGATACCGCACGCCGCGAGATTGCGAAGGCTCTGTTGGTAGTTGCCAATGTAGTCATCGCGGCGGCCACAGCCTCGCTTGATATCCTCGTGAACGGGAATACTTTCCACCACCGACCAGGTCAGTCCAGCTGCCTCGATCATCGCCTTTCGTTCACTGATCGCCTCTACTGTCCAGACTCCCCCGTTGGGAACCTGATGCAAGGCCGTGACGATGCCTGTCGCACCGGTCTGCCGAATGTCGCTCAAGCTGATGGGGTCGTTAGGGCCGAACCAGCGCCAGGTATGCTCCATGACTTCGCTCCTCAGTGATTATTATTGTTCGTCGCTTCTGCGAGCGCCGCGGCAATACCTTGGGTGCTCAGCACACGGTAGGCTTGATGCACGGCCTGCCGGAACCCCTCCTGCTCGGTCAGACTCGCCGGAAAGACGTCCATAAGTCCCAGAAAGGCCTCGACCAGTGCCTCTCCCTGCCGGTGCGCATGCAACTCAGCAAAGGTGTCACGCAGCGGATCATTTACCTCATGCGCCCCTTGGCTGCTCTGCCCGGAGCAGTACTCAATCCAGGCCGCTACGCCAAACGCAATGCAGCTGATTCCGCCTCCCTGAGCAAGCCGTGCTTCCGTGCCGGAGAGCCAGCGCTGGGGCAGCTTTTGCGAGCCGTCCATAGCGATCTGATGCAAACGGTGCTGGAGGCTGTCGTTGCGAAAGCGTGCTATCAGATCATCAGCATAGGCGTTGAGGTCGATTCCTGCCGGCATTTCCAGTGTCGGCATGGCCTCGTCCTTCATGTAATGCCGGACGAGTCTGACCAGTGCAGGATCATTCATGGCGTCATACACCGTGGTATGACCTGCCAGTGCACCTACGTAGGCCAAAAGTGAATGGCTGCCATTGAGCAGGCGTAGTTTCATGGTTTCGAATGGGCGTACATCCGTTACCATCTGCACCCCCTCCTGCTCCCAGTCGGGCCGCCCCTGAGGAAACTGATCCTCTATCACCCACTGGCTGAAGGCTTCGCCAATAACGGCTGCCGGGTCCTCGCAGCCAAGCTGACGCAACGTTTCGAACGAGGCGTCAGTCATGGCAGGAACAATGCGGTCTACCATACTGCAGGGAAACGCGACCTCCTGACTGATCCAGGCGGCCAGTCGTTCATCTTGGGCAGCCGCCAATTGCGTTACCGCCTGCCGTGTTCGCTGGCCGTTGTCCGGCATGTTGTCACAGCACAATACTGTAAAGGGGGCTATCCCACGGGCATGACGGCGGCGCAAGGCCTCTACCAGCAGACCTGGGGCCGTACGCGGCGCATGGGGCGTGCGAATATCATGGGCGATATTGGGGTCATCTACGTGTAGCTGCCCAGTAGCGGGACTCAAGCAGTAGCCTTTTTCCGTCACAGTCAGCGTTACGATGCGTGTCGCCGGGTCGGCCATTCGTTCGAGCAAGGCTTCTTTATCTTCACCGTCTTCGCCGGCATAAAGTACCTCCTGCAGCGCCGCGATTTCCCGCAAGGCAACGTGCTCACTGTCGCGGTATTCGGCCACGTGATAGCGACAACCTTGCGCACTAAGCTGATCGACAAGTACCCGGTTGGACCGAATGTTGGCGCTGCATATACCCCACTCTCCGCCACCATGCCGTGCCAGAGTGCGCTCCAAGTAGACTGCCTGATGCGCACGATGAAACGCACCAAGGCCCAGATGCACGATGCCGATGATCGGCTTTGGATAGGTTGAGGGATACCGCTCGACTTCACGCATGGGAAGGCTCCTTGATTCCTGCCAGAATAACGCCACAGGCTTCCCCCAGCGCTTGAAGGGATTCGATCACCCCTGTCTCAACCGGCACACCCTCACGCGATGCCGCTTCCTGGGCCTGGATTTCCTTGAGTCCCGCGTACCAGACCTGATCGTGCCCTGCGGCAGTCTCCGAGGTGCGCAGGTCTGACAAGAGCTGATCCATGGCTTGGCGAAACTCATCCGCGGGACGGAACAGGTCGATTCGAAAAGCAGCAAAAAAGTGCCCCACTCGCCCCGTACTCCCAGGCGTATCGTGCAGGTGCCTGCCAAACCCATGCCCCGCCAGTGCGCCACAAAGGATGTCGACCATCACGGCAAGACCATAGCCCTTGTGGCCACCAAACTCGGTGCCCGCACCGCCTAATGGGTGCAACCCGCCGCCTGCATAGATGTTCATGCTTTCCAGGAGACTGGGGGCATCATGGGCATCGCCTCCATCCGGTGCCGCAGCCCATCCAGTGGGCAACGGTGTGTTCTGCCGGCCATAGACTTCCAGCTTGCCGCGCGTCACGGCTGTGGTCGACATGTCCAGCACAAAGGCCTTTTCCCTGTCGGCCGGTGCGGCAAAAGCGATCGGGTTGGTGCCAAACATGCATTGTCGGCCATGCGTGGGGACGCCAAGTGCCGCCGTGTTGGTCATGGCGATGCCAATCAAGTCATGGGGCAGCGCCTGCATGGCATACCAGGCGGCAATACCAAAGTGGTTCGAGTCGCGTACGGTCGCGAAACCCGCGCCGTGCTCGCAGGCTTTGGCAATCACGGCATCCATGGCCTGCTGGCTGACCGTGGTACCCATACCACCCTGGGCGTCCAACACCAGCGAGAGCGGCGTTTCATGAACCAGCTTCGGCTTGGCATCTGTCAGGATACTGCCCGCCTTGAGCCCTCGCACATAGCGCGGCAGACGTGCTACGCCATGGGAAGGAATGCCCCGGGCGTCAGAGTTCACCAGCACTCGGGCAGCGAGTTCAGCGTCCGGTGCGGCGAGACCATGAGCTCTAAAGACCTGCTGGCAGAATCCTTCAAGCGCCCCTTGTTCTACACGTGTGTACTGCATCTGCAACTCCTTACGAGGAACGGCCCAGTACTGACGGCGTAGCGACCGATGGCGCCATCTCCGCCTGCACAGGGGCAATAGGCTTGACGAAACGGGCCACACACAGCGCACCCACAACCGTCAAAAGACCTGCCAGGAGGAAGGCACTAGTAAATGCCCCGGTAAACTGGACGATAAAACCGGTCACGGTTGGTCCGACGATGCCGGAGGTGTTGGCCAGGAAGTGCATGAAGCCGCTTACTCCACCGACCCGTGCCGCCGGTACGGTATCCTGGATGATGGCCCAGTAAATGGCGCCGGTCAGATACAGGAAGAATACAGACAGCGCCACCAGCGCTACCGCGCTATACATGGTGGAAACAAGCCCGGCGCAACCGATGCAGACCGCACAGCACAACAGGCACCCCACCAGCACTACCTTGCGCGAGAACATCACCCGGCCGGTTTTCTTGAGCACGAAGTCGGACACGAAGCCACCCAGCGCCAGTCCCAGGCATCCCAGAATCCACGGAATGACGGTCGCGATGCTCATGTCCTTCACGTTCATGCCATGAGCCATGGTCAGGTAGCTTGGGAACCAGGTCAGGAAGAAGTACAGCGTGTAGTTGTAGGTGAAGAAGGCAAACGCCGTAAACAGCACGGTAGGCTGCTTGAGGTAATACCGGAGTGGCTGAGTCGGCACGTTGGCAATCTCGGTGAGCCGTTCACCCTCTTCGATTTCACGTGCTGCCGCACCGTCCGGCTTGGCCTTGATGAACTTGAACCACACCGCCGCCCAAACGAGGCCAATGATCATGATGACGATGAAGGACTCCTTCCAGCCGTAGGTGACGGCAATGATGCCTACCACCGGCCCGGAAATGGCGCCACCCAACGGCGTACCGGCCATGGAAACGCCCAAGACGCGTGCTCGCTTATCGGGCGCGTACCACGTGTTCACCATCTTGCTGGTCGTCACGCTCAGCGGCCCTTCCCCCATGCCAAACAGCACGCGGATCAGGAACAATGAGGCAAAGCCCAGGGCCAGCACCGTCAAGCCACTGAACAGTGACCACAGCACCATGGCTACCAGCAGCGTGGTTTTGGCGCCGTAACGATCTGCCGCCCAGCCGCCGACAAAGTTGAAGGCTGCATACCCTACGAAAAAGCTGCTGAAGATCAGCCCCATCTCGCCGGCATTGAGCCCAAAGTCCTTCTGAATGAACGGAGCCGCCACAGACAATGCCGAGCGATCCAGATAATTGATGACACCCGCCAGAAACAGCATGACGAGTACCAGGCTACGACCTTGACCAAACATGAAAACCTCCCGCTTCTTGTATTTATCGGTGAGGGCGCCCGGGTGGGCGCGTATCGATTGGAAAGACGGCTAAGGCCGTCCGAGTTAACCCGCCACGTGCATCAACTCCACTAACACCTTACGCGTCTGCTCAGGATGGCTTTCGATCAGATCAATGGCCTCAGGCATATCGTCAAAGGCTACGCGATGGCTGATCAGATCCTGCGCATTCAGCTTTCCGGTCGCCATCAGCTCAATCACCCGTGGAAATTTGCGGTTGTTGAGCCGCGATCCTACTAGCGTCAATTCCTTCTTGATCATTTCCAGCTGTACCAGGTCGCTGGGCGCTGCATTGAAACCCAGAAGACCAATCCGCCCGGCGGGTGACGCCAGCCGCACCATTTGAGGCATCAACGCAGGAATACAGGCTGCATCTACAATGAGCGGTACGCCCTCGCCTCCGGTCTGCTCCTTCATGACAGACTCCACATCCTGTGCCTGCCCGTTGATCGTGCGTGTCGCGCCCAACGCCCGGGCTGTTTGCAGGCGCGTATCAATCACATCGGTAACAGTGATGTCGGTAAGTCCCAGGGCGCGCGCCATCTGCACGATGGTCAACCCGATAACGCCAGCGCCATAGACCAGTACAGAGTCGCCTGGCTGAGGTTGCATGCGATCAAGCACGTTCAGCGCGATGGAATACGGCTCCACCAAGGCGGCATGGCTGAGCGGCATCCCCTCTGGCAGTTTGTGAGCGTTCTCCGCTGGCACACTGACGCGCTCGCTGAAACCACCGTCGCGGTGCACGCCAATCACTTGCAAATGGGTACAGACATTAGGACGGCCAATGCGACAGGGGTAGCAGGTGCCGCAACTGATGACCGGATCGACGCACACACGATCGCCAACGCTCAGCGTCTCGACACCCTCGCCGACCTCCTGAACGACACCGGCAAACTCATGTCCGGTCACCCGTGGAAACCGAACGAACGCGTTCTGCCCATGGATGATATGCATGTCCGAACCGCAGATACCCGCATACGCCACGCCTACCACCACCTCACCTGGCGCAGCGACTGGTGTCTCGACCTGGGCCAGACTGAACTCATGGGGAGCCCGTACCTGAAAAGCTTTCATTGTTTGCCACTCCTCTGGATCGACCTAACGGCTGCACCGGCGTTACCCAGCAGCCTCCCTGCATACAATCGGTTCTGTTTGTTCATTGTGCGTACCCGTCTGTTGTTGTCATTGTCGAGCATGACTCACCAGTGCCAGAGCGTGCCGTCTACGAGGCGGTTTACCGGCAGACTGGCACGCTTGTAGGGATAGCGCGCCGCCAGATCTTCATCGATGTCTACGCCATGCCCTGGCGCTTCGCCCGGCGTGAAATGACCATCTTCGAATCGATACGCGTGGGGGAAGACTTCATCGATCCGCTCCTCATGGGGCATGTGCTCCTGGATGCCAAAGTTAGGTACCCAGGTATCGAAGTGCAGTGCCGCTCCCATGCATACCGGTGACAGGTCAGTTGCGCCGTGAAAACCGGTACGCACGTGATACAGCGCCGCCAGATCGGCGATGCGCCGGACATGGGTAATCCCGCCGGCATGTACAAGGGTGGCGCGGATATAGTCGATCAGCTGCTTCTGGATCAGCTCGCGGCAGTCATGAATCGAGTTGAAAACCTCACCCACCGCCAGCGGTGTGGTGGTGTGCTGGCGGATCAGGCGGAAACCTTCCTGATTCTCGGCAGGTGTACAATCTTCCAGCCAGAACAGATTGAATTCCTCTACCGACTTACCCAGACGCCCTGCTTCAATGGGTGTCAGGCGATGGTGCACGTCGTGGAGGATGTGCAGGTCGTCACCGAAGCGTTCACGAACCGCAGCAAACAGCTTGGGGACATACTTGAGGTACTTGGCAGTGTCCCAGACGTGTTCGGCCGGCAGGTCACTGTCTGCCGGCTCGTAGCGCTCACCTTCGCGCTTGGCTACACCATAGGTGGTGGGAATACCGGGAATGCCACATTGGACTCGGACGGCCTTATAGCCCAGCTCTACATGTCGGGCTACCTCATCCAGGCAGGACTCAATGTCCTTGCCAGTAGCGTGCCCGTATACCATCACCTGCTCACGACTTTTGCCGCCAAGCAATTGATACAACGGCATATTGGCGGCCTTGGCCTTGATGTCCCACAACGCCAGGTCAACCGCGGCAATCGCCGTCATGGTGACGGGCCCACGACGCCAGTAGGCACCGCGGTACAGGTACTGCCAGATGTCTTCGATTCGATGAGCATCCCGTCCGATCAAGGCAGGAATAACATGTTCTTCCAGATAGGCGACCACGGCCAGCTCACGGCCATTGAGGGTAGCATCGCCGATTCCGTAAAGACCTTCGTCAGTCACAATCTTGAGAGTGACCAGATTACGACCGGGACAGGTCACGATAACGCGGGCTTCTCTTATCTTCATTGTTCAAGCCTGGGCAGCTAGGGAATACGAAAGCGCGGGCATTGCCGGCATGGCGGGAGGCGGAATCAGGGCGCCTCGGTGCTGAATGACATTGACAGCCAACCGGTGACCCCACCGGGCAGCCTGTTCAGGATTACCGCCCTGCAGACGACAGGCAAGGTATGCTGCGCTGAAGGAGTCACCGGCGGCGGTGGTATCGACCACCTGCTGCGCCTTCTCGCCGGGAATCGTCAGAACCTGCCGTCCGGTATGGATCAGACACGGAGCCTCCCCCCGCTTGAGAACTATTTCAGTAACGCCTGACTGGGCATAGGTACGGAACAAGACCTCAGGTGAAGAGAATCCGAACAGCTCGACATCGTCTTCCCAAGTAATCAACGCAAGGTCGACCAACGCCAGCAATGCCTGGTAGCAGTGCTGCGCCGTAGCGCGATCCGGCCAGAGTCGGGGACGGTAATTATTATCGAACACGATCCGCGTGCCCTGCCTGCGCGCCTCGGCCAATGTCTCGAGAAGCCGTGCACGGCCTTCGGCAGTCAGGACGGCCAGGCTGATGCCACTCAGATAGATCACGTCATAGTCGAGCAAGGCTGCTAGCGTCTGGGCTGATTCATGACCATCGAAGCAGCGTCGGGCGGCCGCCTCACCACGCCAGTAAAGAAACTGCCGCTCGCCGTGCTCATCAGTCTGGATGAAATAAAGACCAGGCAATGCGTCAGGCAGGTGTCGCACATTTTGTGTACCCAGCCCTTCAGCCTGCCAGGTTTGACACATGGCCTCGCTGAACGGGTCTTGACCGATGGCGGTTATATAGTCAACCGAAATGGCCGTGGACTGGCATAGCCGAGCCAGATAGACCGCGGCGTTAAGCGTATCCCCGCCAAATGCCTGAGTAATCGTGCCTACGCTGTCGCGTTGCAGCTCGATCATGCATTCACCAACCAGGGCAACCCGTATCGGAGATGGCAAAGATTTGAAGAGGGTCGTCATAGGAAGCCCCCCTCCCGATTCGTCACATACGCGTCTGCCTGGACGGGCATTAGATACCGCTGTGGAATAGCCTGCATTATCTGGTGCCTTCTTGTTTTTGTAGCGGGGTTCCACGCTTGCGGCCCCTACATCAGCATTATTGAAACGCGGTTTCAATTCCTGTATTGAACCGAGTGTAGCGATTCAACAAGGCACGTCAAGAGAAATGAAACGCTGTTTCGAAATGGAATTCAGATACACTTAACAACGTTCGCAGAGGAGCCCGCATGGATAGTCCCACTACCAATAATGAATCTGTAACCGCGGTTAGCCGGACCATGGCTGTTCTGGAAGCGCTGGGTCAGTGCCCTGAAGAAAGTGGCGTTTCAGAAATTGCGCAAAAGCTGGACATGTCCAAGAGCACCGTCTACCGCTTTCTACAGACCCTTAAATCGCTGGGGTATGTCGTACAGGACAGCGAGGATCGTTATCGCCTCAGCGTGCGGCTGTTCGAACTGGGCAGTAAGGCATTGCCGCATATTGATCTTGTACGTGAAGCCGAGCCCGGCATGCGTACCATCAATGAACTTACGAGCGAAACAGTGCATCTGGGCATTCTCGATGAAGACAATATCGTTTATGTCCACAAGATCGACTCGCGCTACAACCTGCGGATGTACTCGCGGATCGGCTTGCGTGCGCCGCTTTATTGCACAGGCATTGGCAAGGTACTGATGGCCTGGCGCGACGAGCAGGATGTACGCAAGCGCTTGGCGAGCGAGACCTTCCAGCCTCGTACGGCCAATACCCTGTCGAGTCTGGAGGCCTACCTTGAAGAGCTGGCACTTATCCGCGGCCAGGGATACGGTGAGGACAAAGAAGAATTCGAAGAGAATATGCGCTGCCTTGCCGCGCCCATCCATGACCGCTTCGGCCATATCGTTGCTGGAATGAGTGTTTCCTTCCCCTGCTTTCGCTTCAGAGAAGAACTCAAGGACGAATACGTTCAGGAATTACTAAAAACAGCCCAGGTCATTTCGCGCCGCTTGGGTTGCCCCGAAAGCATGTTTAACTAAAGGTTCGACGTGTCTCCGCTGCTACTAGCGAAAGCAGCGGAGAAGTAACAGCGCATTTAGTGTGCAGCCGTCAATCCACGATAAAGCTTGTGGTAGTACCGTAATAGAGATTATCCATCTTCTGACCGGCTACTTCATAACCATTCGCAGGCGTCTGGTAACCACTTGCCAAGATGAACCGACCTTTCTCCTTGGTAGGGACATCGACAACGCCCTGACTATCTGTCTTCAATTTCAGCGCCTGATTTTTTGGATCGAACAGAACCACATCATGTGCGGCAAGCGGCTTGCCTTTGAACAATAATGTAAAGCGGTTACTGTTTGCAGCAGCAGGGACGAGTTCGTAATCCAGCAATGCCTTGGTCTCGGTGCGGCCTGCACGAGCGTGCATCAAGGCGGCTGTATAATGGCCCTGCTCATCCTTCCAAGGTTTCCAGACCTGATCGTTATAACTGCGAACATCCCCCTGCTCGTTTACTGCAGCCTCCAGATGATCTTCACGTGCTACAACCTTTGCCGTTGCATTTCGATCATGGGTGAACACTTGAGTGGTAGGGGCCAGCGCCGCAATGGTCTCGCCGGTTTCCAATACGCCCTCGTCCGGCTCGCCGAGGTAGACACGTATAGGGCCACTTGCATCCCGCTCAAGCCAGAGTTCATGCGCACTTGAATTAAGTACAACGCTACCAAGACCAATACAGAGCAGAGCGTTTCTAAGTATCACCACAGGTTTTCCTTATTGAAGGTTATTGGAAGCGCCCCTTCACCACATTGGCAAAAGAAATTCGCACCGGTTGCACCGCTTTCATGTATCGCGCAGCAGTACATAAAGCATGTAAAGATCACTGATGAGAAGCGTTTTTCCGCCTGCTTGACCTCTTTAGCCCTTACCTCACATCCATCCTATCCCGTTACGTCGATAAAGCCTTATGGCTAATTTGTAATGAGATATTTTCTTTTTTGATACATATTCTCAACTGATATAGATTATCAGGTAGATAGAAAGCCTCCCCCCTCGCGCTATTAGCTGTGGTTGTACTTAAGCGCTTATCTACAAAGGACTTGTATGTACCGCTCTACTGCTTCATCTTGCGCTATCGTTGCCTGCGTGACCCTGCTTGCCTCACCCATAAATGCGGCTGAACAAGAGGCTGCCCTTGAACTGGACGCTACCGAAATCAGCGAGGAATCGCTGGATGAAAGTCCTACAGGGCCGGTGAGTGGATATGTCGCCAATCGCAGCCTTACGGCTACCAAGACCGATGCCTCATTAATCGAGACACCGCAGTCCATTTCGGTCATTACCCGTGATCAGATGCAGGCTCAGGATGCACAGAGCCTTAATCAGATCCTGCGTTACACCGCGGCCGTCATTCCGGAAAGTCGTGGCGCTACCGCTTCGCGCCTGGACCAGTTGACCATTCGGGGGTTTTCACCAGGTAGTTACCTAGACGGGCTGCGCATGCCCGGCAGCCGGGATGCCCTTCCTCAGGAAGATGCCTTTGATCTGGAGCGTGTAGAGGTACTAAGAGGGCCTGCGTCGGTACTCTATGGACAATCCAGCCCGGCAGGCGTGATCAATCTGGTCAGCAAGCGTCCCCTGGATACGCCCTACCATGAAATCGGTGTTCAGATAGGCACGTTTGACAAGAAGCGGACCACGCTGGATTTCAGCGGTCCTCTGGACGACGCAGGAGAGTTTTCCTACCGCCTGCTGGGTCTTTATGACGATGCGGATGGCCAGATCGAACACACCGAAGTACGTCGACAGTCCATTGCACCGTCATTCACCTGGCGCCCCTCGGAGAACACGACCCTTACACTGCTGGGCCATTTCCAGCGGGATCCCAAAGGGGGCTCCTACGGCTCCATTCCCGCTTACGGCTCAGCACTGCATAGTCCAACCGGCAGGCGCATCAAGGTCGACTTTTACGACGGTGACAAGGAGTTTGAAAAGTCTGATCGTGAGTACTACTCGCTCGGGTATCAGTTCGAACATCACTTCAACGATACCTGGACTGTACGGCAAAACGCTCGCTACCTGCGCAGCGAGGGCATTTACCGCAGCTTGTACAATGCATCCGTTCTGGCAGCTGACTACCGCACGATGAGCCGCAGCACCATTGCAACCGATGTAGACATTGACGCCTACGCCCTCGACAACCAACTCCAGGCCAAGTTTGGTACGGGCCCGTTACAGCACACCGTGTTACTGGGTGCTGACTATCAGAACACCAGCAGCGATACCAAGGCCGGTTATGGAAAAGGCAGTAGCCTGGATATCTTCGACCCTGTCTATACCGGTATCGATCGCTATCCTGCCTTCTCGACCGACGCGACTCAGCGCAGTGAGCAGAAAGGTCTCTATCTACAGGATCACCTAAGTTGGGACCGCTGGGTCCTGCTAATGGGAGGACGATACGACTGGGTAGGTACCAGCAATAGCACACTCACCCTCAGCACCGGCAGAAAAGCCAAAAGTTCGCAGTCCAGCGAAGCATTTACAGGACGTCTGGGGCTGGTCTACCTGTTCGATAATGGGTTCGCACCTTATGTAAGCTATGCGGAGTCGTTCGAGCCGCAGTCGGGCACGCTCTATGGCGGCTCGCTCTTTCAGCCATCGGAAGGCAAGCAGTACGAAATCGGAATCAAATACCAACCGCCTGGGAGCAACAGCTTTATCACCATCGCAGCGTTTGATCTTCGCAAGACCAACGTACCGACGCTCGATCCAGACCCAACGCACCTGTGCAACGGCAGTCGGTGCCAGGTACAGGATGGCGAAGTCCAGTCCCGTGGCCTGGAGATTGAAGGCAAAGCCAGCCTGACCAATAATCTGGACATCACTGCCGCCTACGCCTACCTCGACAACCGGATCACAAAATCCAACAACACCACCAACAGAGCCCCTGGGGTGACGGGTGTTGCAAACGGTCCCGAGGTACCCGTGGAAGGCACGACCACTTACGGCCTGCCTCGCCATACCGCTTCCGCCTGGGCCGATTACACTTTTCATGAGGGGCCGGTTAAAGGTCTTGGTGTAGGCGGCGGTGTACGCTACGTCAGCTCCTCTTGGGGCGATGCCGCCAACACGTTAAAAGTATCCGGCTATACGCTGTTTGATGCCGCCATCCACTATGACATCGGCCACATCAATAGCCCTACCGACAACTTGCGGCTGGCGCTGAATGTAACCAACTTGACGGACAAGGAATACATCACCACCTGCTACTCGTATTCGTGGTGCTGGTACGGTTCGCAGCGTACGGCGCAGTTGAGCGCAACGTATCAGTGGTGACAGCTCCGCCGGAGCGAGGTTGAGCATCAAGCAGTGGCGCTAACCTCGCCTCACAATGGGCTATATCTACTTGCGTAGCGATCAGGTCGTTTTGCGGCCTAGCCCCGGCTGGTCGCAATGCGGTACTGCGTGGCCGCCAGACGCGCATCCAGCAGTGCGTGGTGAGGCACCTGCTCTTCAGCAATTGCCTCGGCAAGATCGGGTATCAGGTCATAGCTATTACGGGGCGCGTTACGCACATTGGCAGGCCACTTGCCATAGCGATATGCCAGTTGACTGAAGAACTCCCAATCCCACAGTGGCGCATCACAACACACGATGACCTCTTCATCAAAGCGGGATAGAAACTGCCATAGCGCATCCCTGGCGTCCGGCACGCTCATGCCATACTGCACAGGGTCCAGCTGCGGCAGCACAATCTCAATGACAAAGTCAGAGCAGTCTGCAAGGTCCCAATTCTGCGGCAATTCAACATAGAACTCGGGGCCGTCTGGAACAACCAGCGCCAGCGAAATCAGTCTGGCGTGTGCGGTAAGACTAGTGAACTCTGTATCAAGAAAAGCAAATGGCATTGCGTCACCCCGGGCTGGTGTGTGTCAGTATGCAATTATTTAGTCAGGAGAGGCCGTCGATGTCTGATCACGTTCATTTCTACGAACCCGCCAAGGGCCATGACCTGCCCCACGACCCCTTCAACGCCATTGTCGGACCCCGGCCTATTGGCTGGATTTCCTCTCACGATGAGCAAGGGCAGCTGAACCTAGCGCCGTACAGCTTCTTCAACGCCTTCAACTACGTACCCCCTATTATCGGCTTTTCCAGCATTGGCTATAAGGATAGCGTACGTAATATCGAGCGGACGGGTGAGTTCTGCTGGAACCTTGCGACACGCGCACTGGCGGAACAGATGAACACCAGCTGTGCAGCGGTAGCGCCGGAGGTCAACGAATTTGAGCTGGCCGGGTTGAGCACTGCACCTTCACGCGTTGTTTCAGTGCCGCGCGTGGCCGAAACGCCGGTTTCTTTCGAATGCAAGCTCACCCAACTGATCCAGTTGCAAACCGCGGCCGGTGACAAGGTAGAAAGCTGGCTGGTGCTGGGAGAGGTGGTGGGCGTGCATATCGACAAATCCCTCCTGGTCGATGGGGTCTACCAGACAGCGGCAGCACGGCCCATCCTGCGCGGGGGTGGCCCGGCAGACTATTTCGAGATTACCGAAGCGCAGCTCTTCAAGATGTACCGGCCGAAATAAATACCCAATAATTATTCAGCGCAAACGAAAAACCCCGCGCTTGGCGGGGTTTCGTCGACCTTACTCAACATCCTGTCAAGTTGCCATCCTGGCGTGGTCGTCGTCCTTGAGGTGCGATGAGCGCTTCCTGCGCTGCATTCCGATGTGTGTAGATTACGCAGATGCTGCATGCAGGCCTAGCGCCAACCGACTTCTATCCGTGTAAGCCTTTTGCCATAGGTGCCGTCAGTATGGACTCGCGCTTTGGAGCCACATGGGGAAAGCGCAAGGTAAAGCAAATGTGCCGATGCTCATCCTGCTCGACGCTTGCACTTCCCCCATGCAGACGCATGATGGCTGCTACAATCGCCAGTCCAAGCCCGTTGGATTCCGAGCCATGCCGTGCCGCATCACCTCGGTAGAACCGATCAAACAAGCGCTCCAGCTGACGAGGTTCGAGCATAGGGCAGCTGTTCTCTACCTGGATCCATTGCTCCTGTCCTTTTTGCAGTGTACGGATATGGATAACGGAACCTTTGTCCGCATATCGAATGGCGTTGGCAACCAGATTGCTCAGCGCACGGCGCACCATCAGCGGATCAGCTTCCAATTTCCCGTCGCCTTCAGTGCTGAGCCGCAGCTCGCGCTCTTCGGCCAGCCCTTCGAAATAGTCCGCTACACGCTCCAGCTCGTCCGCGAGCGCCAGGGTTTTGTAATCAAGTACCGCCTGTGCATCATCGGCGCGGGCCAGAAACAGAATGCTCTCCACCATGCGTGAAATACGCTCCAGCTCTTCCAGATTGGAGGCGATCACACTCTGATACTCATCCAGAGAGCGAGGTTGCTGCAACGTAACCTGGCAGATCCCCATCAGCGAACCGATAGGCGTGCGAATCTCGTGGGCAAGGTCCGCTGAAAATTGCACCAGACGCTGATAACCATCTGCCAGCCGATCCAGCATACCGTTGAACGCCGTGGTGAGTTGATCCAGCTCCTTGGGCGTATTGGCGGGCTCGAGTCGACTGTTCAATCGCGCGGGTGTGATTGTTGCAGCATGGGCAGCCATTTCACGAATAGGCAGCAACCCCCTGCGCAGCAACAGATAACCCAGGATAGCCGTCAGCAGAAACGCCAGCACTACAGCGCCCAGGATGCGCTCACGGAACGTATCAAGCATGGCCATCTCCTTGACCAGCAGATGAGCCGCCACGACACGAACCGAGGTATCCCCGGAACGGACTTCAGCTGCCGCTGCGCGCAGGGGAATATTGTTCGGCGCAACGCCACTGCGCAGGTCATCCAGACTCAATGACTCGTCACTGCCGACCATAGGCAAATCCGGCAGTATGGCCTGCTTGGGATTGACCATGACGATAGGCTGCCCCTGCTGGCTGATGATGAAGACATCCTCCTCATTACCCAGCATGTTTTCGAACAGCTGCGGATTGCGCTGCAGATCCGCCAGGTTCAGGTCATACCTCAACAGCTTGCGAAAATGGTCGACCCGCCCAAGTACGGCATAATCACTGCGCTCCAGTAGCGTGTGTTTCAACGAGCCGTACAGATAAACGCCCACGCCGCCTACGGTCAGCATGGCGACAACCGCAAAGGCCAGAGTTGCCCGAAGGGTTAGAGAGGGCTGTCTTCGGATGCGCATGGCCGAGCCTCACAGACGTAGCCAATGCCGCGTACCGTATGAATAAGTTTGATGGGATAGGGTTGATCGATCTTGCTGCGTAGTCGCTTGATGGCCACATCCACCACATTGGTGTCGCTATCGAAATTCATGTCCCACACCTCCGACGCGATCAGAGTACGCGAGAGCACCTCACCTTCACGGCGCAGCAGCAGATGCAACAATGCGAACTCCTTGTTGGTCAGCGTAATCACCTGCTGCTGCCGCGTAACGCGCCGCCTGAGCAGATCCAGCTCCAAATCTGCCAGGTGGTAGTGGTCGACCTCACGGACAACGCCACGCCTGAGCAACGTACGGATGCGCAACACCAGCTCGGTAAACGAAAACGGCTTGACCAGATAGTCATCCGCGCCCAGCTCAAGGCCGCGGATACGGTCCTGCACCTGATCGCGAGCAGTAAGAAACAGGACGGGCACGTCGTGCTTCTTGCGCAGCACCTCCATGATCTGCCAACCGTCGATGCCAGGCAGCATGACGTCCAGAATGATCAGGTCATAATGATGCTCAAGCGCCATGTGCAGACCGTCCGCTCCATGCTGGGCCCAATCCACCGCGTAGCCGGACTCACCCAGCCCTTTCTTCAGGTACTCGCCGGTTTTCGTGTCGTCTTCAATCAGTAATAGGTGCACAGTTGCTCTCCTGCGATCAGTCAATTCTAACGAGCACGACGACGACGGTGGATTACATTTTTGTCATTCGCCCGTCATCTTTATGACCCCTTCCCTGCGCGAGCATGGCTCCTGCAACCTATCCCAGAAGGATTCGCCCATGACCAAGAATCTGTTATCCACTGCCCTAGGTACCTTATTGCTGGGCAGCACGTTGCTTGCCCATGCCGCCACGCCCGCCGGCGCCGCCATGCCTACCGTCAAGCCGGTTCGCGGAACGGTAGATGCCGTGCAATCCAATATGCTGAATCTCACCACTCGCAATGGCCAACACCTGTCGGTTGCATTGACTGACAAGACATCTTATCGCCTGGTCTCTCCGGCCAAACTGGACGCGATCGAGCCCAACAGCTTTGTAGGTTCCGCCGCCATTCCGCAGCCGGACGGCAGCCTCAAGGCACTGGAAGTCACCGTATTTGAAGCTAGCCTGCGGGGTACTGGCGAAGGCCATTACGGATGGGAAAACGCTGATGGCTCTTCCGGTACCATGACCAACGGTACTGTTGGAGAACTCAAGAATGCCAACGGCCGCACCCTGACAGTGCAGTACAAGGGCGGCGAAAAGCAGTTGCATGTGCCTGAAGATGTGCCGATTGCCTATGTAGAACACGGCAAGGCGGACGAACTCAAGCCTGGCACTAAGGTCGTGTTGTTTCCTGATGCTGATGGCAAAACCGCCAAAGGTGTTGCGATCGGTAAAGACGGCTACACCCCACCCATGTAGTCCAGCTGAGGCGCACCGGAGCGGTGCGCCTACCCTCCTATCGGAGATGACCCATGACGCATCCGACTACCACGCGGCGGCTGGTGCATGCCTGGCCGGTACGCCTAACTCACTGGATCAACGCCCTTGCCATGCCCTGCATGTTTTTGAGCGGATGGGGTATCTACAACGCCTCACCGCTATTCAGGTTCGCCTTTCCGAACTGGGCTACCTTGGGCGGCTGGCTGGGCGGTTCCATTGCCTGGCATTTCGCGGTCATGTGGGTCCTAGTGATCAATGGCGCCCTCTATGTGCTGTACAGCCTCGCCAGCCGACACTTTCGTCGGGACTTGTTGCCCATAGGCGTCCAGACCTTTCGCCAGGACCTCATGGATGCGCTGCGCCTTCGGTTAGCCCATCGACTCGGGACGTATAACGCCGTACAGCGGTTGATGTACTGGTTTGTACTGGCCATGGGCGTTCTGGTCGTACTGTCAGGTCTTGCAATATGGAAGCCCGTACAGTTGCAGGCCCTGGCCACTCTGCTCGGTGGATTTGACCGGGCACGCTATGTTCACTTTCTTGCTATGGCTGGGATCGGCGGTTTTGTGATTGTCCACCTTGTCCTCGTCATGCTTGTCCCTCGCACCTTTCTTCCGATGATCACCGGTCGGGCCAAGGAAACGCATCATGAGTGAGCGCAAAACCAGAATTCACCTTGAGCCAGCGCAGCATAAACAAGTGGTTAACCTGCAGCGTCGACTGTTCCTGCGCTCCGGTCTTACCGTTGGCGCCATGGCCATGCTGACCGGCTGTAATCTGCAGGATGGCGATCAGGTAGACAAGGTGCTCTGGGCCCTGTCCCGTTGGAATGATCGGGTTCAGGCCTGGTTGTTTGGCGGCCAGCGTCTGGCGCCGGTCTACCGGGAAGACCAGATCACTCATCCTTTTCCGTTCAACGCCTTTTACCCTGAATACAACGTTCCTGATGTAGACCTGAGCGATTATCGCCTTGAGGTCTCGGGGCTCGTACAAAAGAAGCAGCCCTGGACGCTGGAAGCGCTGCGGCGACTTCCTCAGCGCAGCGACATTACCCGGCTGATCTGTATCGAAGGTTGGAGTGCCATTGGTCAGTGGAGTGGCGTACCGCTCAAGACCTTTCTCGAACACATCGGTGCTGACACCACGGCAAAGTATGTTGCCTTCAAGTGTGCCGACCGCTATTACTCCAGCATCGACATGGCCACTGCCCTTCATCCACAAACCCTTCTGGCACTAGACTTTGGCAAGACACCGTTACCGCCCGACTACGGCTACCCGCTTCGCCTGCGCGTACCCACCAAGCTGGGCTTCAAGAACCCCAAGCATATTGGCGAGCTGTTTGTAACCAACCAATACCCGGGAGGGTACTGGGAAGATCAGGGCTACAATTGGTTCAGCGGTATTTGAAACCCAGCATTCTGCCCTTATATTAAGAGCCAGCCATATGATGCGTACCGTATTTGCCTTTGCGCCGGTACGCCTCTTTTCAGCGTCATGCTGCGCTTGTACGGGTTAACGCCCTTATTCCTAGAACAATCCCAATACCGCCTAGGCTGGCATCGACCAGGTCTGAACCTGTCGTACGTCGACGGCCCGATTCAAGTATCGGACAGCCGTGCCGCCATAGAGCATATGGGCATCGAGCTTTCAGACCTGATAAACCAATCATGCCGCTCCTGAACAAGAGCGCAGCATTGTTGCTGAAAAGACCGACCGGGCCTTATTTATCCAATGTCTTTTCAAAGGTTATTTCATGCACAACTTACTCGCCTCGAAGAACGCGCGCTATTACGCACTTGCGCTAGTCTTCCTGTTTTGCGGCACGCTGGCACTGTTCGGCCTGCTAGGTTTTTTCGACCCCTTCAAAACGCATCATCTGATGCTGAACAGTGCAGATAACCGCAGCGACATCATTATCTGGATGCTGCGTAAAGTATCCTGGTTCCTGTTCATGGCGGTGTCTTTCAGCGGATCACTTCTGTTCCTGGATGCAGCGGTTACGCCAGCAACCGCCACGTCCGATAAGTAATCAGCGACGCGCCGAGACCAGTCGTATGCGGGTGATTTCCGAGGGCGCACCAAAGCGAATCGGAGGTCCCCAATAACCTGTGCCCCGGCTGATATAGACAAAAAGCCTCCCCAGCCGATGGATACCGGCCACCCACGGCTGCTGGAAACGCACAAAATGCATCCACGGCCAGAACTGCCCTCCATGGGTATGTCCGGAAAGCTGAACATCAAACCCCGCCTCGGCTGCCAGCTTTGCTGAGCGTGGCTGATGGGCCAGAAGAACCTTGGGCACGTTGTTCGGCGCACCCTGGAGCGCCGCCTGCGGATCGCTTTTGTGCTGCGGCACAAACATTCCGGCGGAATAATCCGTAATTCCCGCCAGCACCAGCTCAGCCCCGTTGTGAGCAATCACCACGTGCTCGTTGAGCAGCACCCTGAGGCCCATGTGTTTCAAGTGGCTTACCCACTCCAAAGCACCTGAGTAGTACTCATGATTGCCTGTCACCACGTACACACCGTAACGGCCTTTTAGTTCGGCCAGTGGCTGAATGTGCTCGGCCAACTGCTTTACAGAGCCGTCGACGAGATCCCCTGTTACCGCGACGACATCGGCCTCAAGACGGTTCACCCGCTGAACGATGGCAGAAATATAAGACCGGTGAATTGTTGGGCCAACATGGATATCGCTGATCTGAGCGATCGTAAAACCTTCCAGGGCTTCCGGCAGGTCTTCGACGGGTAATTCAACGTCAACGACGTTTGCAATTCGTCGTGCATTGAAGACGCCCAGCACCGTGAAAAGCAGCACCAGACCTATGACTGCCTCGGCAGAGCGTTCTGTGACCGCCTCGGACAGCGCGCCAGGAAATAACATGAGCACAGCGATCAATACACCGCGCAACAGGCTTAGCACGGCAAGGCTGGAAAATATTCCCATAGCCAATAGACCTGCCCAGGCCAGCCAGGGCATGCGCAAACTGCGCGAGCGAAACCCTAATGGCACCAGGTAGCAGGACAGCGCCAGCAAAAGCGCGGCAAGCAACTGCCCTACATCGTTAAGCGGCAGATGGGGAATCAGCGTCACGCCGACATAAACATGAAGCAAAATCAGGATAACCGGCATCGTCCAGCGTGAGCGAAACATTTAAAGATCCTGTTCTAGAGCATTCAGGTAAGACCACAACGTTGCGGAAACATAACCGCGTTATAGGCAGCACACCAGCAGAAAGCCGCTGATAGAAACCGGTTCCATGGTTGCAACAAACGACCGGCCTTCTGTTTGCCTGGCCTGTAGGAGACTTCATAGAACCTATGCCCGTTCGCGTTGTTCTTTATCCAAGGCTTAAACCCAAAGGAGACAGGCCATGAGCAACAACATTGAAGGCAAGATCGTTGTGATTACCGGTGCCAGTAGCGGGCTGGGCGAGGCAACGGCCCGACAGTTAAGTCAGATGGGCGCAACCGTTGTTTTGGGCGCGCGCCGCCTGGAGCGTATCCAGGCCTTGGCTGATGAAATCAATGGCAACGGCGGCAAGGCGCTTGCCATGAAGACTGACGTCACCGACAGCGCACAGGTCAAGGCACTGGTCGAAAAAGCCATCGCCACCTATGGCCGCGTCGACACCCTGTTGAACAACGCAGGACTCATGCCGCACTCCCCGCTTGAGCGGCTCAAGATCGAAGACTGGGACCGCATGATCGACGTCAACGTCAAAGGTGTGCTTTACGGCATTGCTGCGGTACTGCCCCACATGTCCGAGCGCAAGGCCGGTCATATCATCAACGTATCGTCAGTAGCCGGACACAAGGTGCGCGCTGGCAGTACGGTCTACTCTGCGACCAAGCATGCCGTACGCATCATCTCCGAAGGACTACGCCAGGAGGTGAAGCCCTACAACATCCGCACCACCATCATTTCTCCAGGCGCAGTTGCTACAGAGCTGCCAGACAGCATCACCGAGCAGGACGTCGCTGAAAACGTCCGCAAATTCTATGAAATCGCTATTCCCGCCGACTCCTTCGCGCGAGCCGTCGTTTATGCCATGAGCCAGCCGGATGATGTAGACATCAACGAGATTCTCTTCCGTCCTACGCTTCAGGACTACTGACACTGCTCCACTAGGGTCTTGCCTGCAAGACCCTGTTTCGCCCTGCGCTACACCATCAGTTTTTTGACGTCCTGCCTAGCTGTGCCACAATTTCCGCCTTTACCGCTTACGCCCTGACTGAGACTGCCCGTTTCGTCTGGATCAGACCAGACGTTCCAGTGCACGAATCACTTATAAATAACACTAGAAGGTTTGGTATGGAGGACATCTCCCCCCAATGGCGCATGGCAATCGATTTGGAGCGCTGTATCGGTTGTCATGCCTGCTCGGTCGCCTGCAAGGTCGAAAACCAAGTGGAACTTGGCCACTTCAGAACCAAGGTCTATTACCACGACCAAGGCGAATTTCCTCACACACAGCGCAGCTTTCTTCCGGCCTTGTGCATGCAATGCGCCGATGCACCCTGTATCAAGGCGTGCCCTACGCATTCCATCGAAAAGGGCAAGGACGGCATTGTTCGAATCAACGTGGATACGTGTGATACCTGGGGCAGCTGCGTGACCGCTTGCCCATACGGCGCCCTGCACATTGATCCGGTCCAGTGGGTCGCCGACAAGTGCGACTTCTGTAGCCACCGCCTGGAACAGGCCATGCAGCCTGCCTGCGTCGAAGCCTGCCCAACCGGCGTACTGGTCTTTGGTGATATCAGCGATGCAGCAAGCCCTGTCGCGCAGTTCTACCAGAAGCGCGGAGCCGAGCTGGCCAGCCTCAAGCCTGAACAGGCCACTCAGCCGCAAGTGCTCTATCGAGGACTGGATCGCGTTGCGCCTCGTACCATCGAGACCAAGCTGCCACACGGACGCAACCACGACCCGCATTCCTACGAGATCGATACGTGGGCGGAGCTCGGTACGCCTACCTGAACACGCTTGCGTCCTGTCCCTTTTCGAGCATGAATCAATGAAACGTCGCACGTTCATCAAATCCGGAATGGCAGCGCTCGCGCAGCTTAAACTGGGTGAATACATCTATCTGGGCGTAGGTACCGCCGTTGGTGCCGGTGGTGTCGCTGCCGCCCTGGCCATGGATCCACCGCCCCGCAAGACCAGGCATGACTACAGTCAGGCCAAACGCGTCAAAAGCGTATGCCTGAACTGCTCCACCGTATGCGGTATCGAAGGCTTTGTCATTGATAACCAGGTCGTCAAGATTCGTGGCAACCCTCTCGATCCAAACATGGGTAGCTACATGACCTGTGCCAAGGGTCAGAGCGGGCCGACGATCAATGACTATCCCGAGCGACTGCTTTATCCTCTGAAGCGGGCGGGCGCTCGGGGCGAAGGCTTATGGCAACGGATTAGCTGGGACGAAGCTTATACAGAGATTGCCTCGCGCATTCAGCGCAGTATCGATGCAGGGCACCCCGAACGGGTCGCCTTGCATGCCGGACGCTCTCGCATCGATGCGGAAATTAAGCGTTTTTTAGGCGCTATAGGCTCACCCGTGCAGCTCAACCATCGCGCCTTGTGCTCGGCCAGCAAGCGCGGCGCCAACTACATCAGCCTGGGCGACACCGACTGGGAGTCCATCGATGCCGAGCGCTGCCGATACTTTCTGAACTTCGGCTCCAATTTTTATGAGGCCCACCAGGGCGGTCTTCATTTGGCCAAGCGTGTGGCAACCGCCCGCTTCGATCATGGTGCCAAGCTTGTCACCTTCGACATTCGCCTATCCAACACTGCTGGCCGCAGCGATGAGTGGCACGCGCCTTTTCCGGGTACCGAGGGTGCTATTGCACTCGCCATGGGCCATGTCATCATGCGCGAGGGTGAATACGACCGCAGGTTCATGGAGCACTTCGTCAACCTGAGCCTGAAAGAAGTCCATGCCTTCCTTGCCCCTTACACGCCTGAATGGGCGGCCCAGCAGTCAGGGATCGCCGCCAGCGACATCGAACGCCTTGCACTTGAATTTGCCCGCCAGCGCCCCGCTGCTGTGGCGTTTACCAACCGGGGGACAGGCGCCCATTACAATGGACTCAATGCTGAACGCGCCGTGGTCATGCTTAATGCCCTGGTTGGCGCTGTAGGCCAGCCGGGTGGTTACTGCTATGGCCTGGAAGAAAAGCTCAGCGCCACTCGCTATCCGCAGCCGCAACCTGTGCCGCCCAAGCCGAAGCTGAGAACGGATCTGGAAGATCCACCCGAGTGGCCACTGGCCAACCGCTGGCAGGAGATGAAGGTGGGCCAGATTGTGTATGACTACATCCGCCAAGGCCGCGCCAAGGTTGATGTGTATCTATCCTATACGATCAGCTCCCCCATGACCTGGCCTGAGGGCCGCTCGACAACGGTCGAGGTGCTCAAGGATGAATCCCTGATCCCTTTTCATGCCTGCTCCGACGTAGTTTATTCAGAGATGGCCCATTACGCCGATTTGATCCTGCCGGATGCGACCTATCTGGAGCGCTGGGGGCTTGATACCCGTAACAGCCTGGAACTCCAGCACTTCGTTACCTTGCGTCAACCCATGGTGCAGCCGCCGGGCGAGGCACGTAGCTATGCCGATGTGCTGTTTGATATTGGCCGACGCCTCGGCCCGGAACAGGCCAGATACTTTCAGTTTGGTGACCATGAGGCGTTTGTCCGACACCAATGCGCCAACATACCGGCTGGCGAAGAAGCTGATGGCTTCGAGTACATGAAAAAGCATGGCGTATACGTCGACCGCAGCGCTCCGAAAAGCTACGAGGTACATCGCCGTCGCCTCACGCCTGAACAGCTCCGCAACACGAGAGTCGACGAAGCCACGCAGGTCATCTATACGGCGAATACGGCCGGCCAGGAAAGTGCTATTGGCCTAATGATCAAAGAGGACGGGATTCGCACAGCAGTCAGAGGTTTCCAGACACCCTCTCGCAAATTCGAGCTGTACTGTCCGGAGCTGGTCAAGGTCGCTACGACACTCGGCATTACCGATGACGGTCTGCCCAGTTATATCCCTATTCCTGCGCACCAGAACCTGCCGGAAGACCGGTTCATCCTGACCAGCTTCAAATGGAATGTGCATACTCAGGCCCGGACAGCCAATCAGAAATACCTGACGGAAATCGTCCATGACAATCCCATGTGGATCAATGCATCCACTGCCGCGTCACTTGGCCTTAAAACCGGCGACTGGGTTGAATTGACCACCTACCGCCCGGTCAGCGGCCCGCATGGTGACCAGGCCTATAAGGGGACAGGTGAGCCTGTAGGCTCCGAGCGTGTTCGTATTTTCGTAACCCAGGGCATACATCCTCGCGTGTTTGCGGTATCCAATAGCCTCGGCTATCTCGTATCGGGTCGCGCTGCCCTTGCACGTCAGGGCGAGCGCAATACCGAAGCGACACTTGGCCAGCAGGGTTATGGAGGGACTCCAGAACAGGATGACCTAAGCACCTCGCTCTGGTGGGATGAACGCCAGGGCGGCCGCGGTAACGGTTACAACGTGAACCGAATTATTCCCATCAACCCACAACCGCTCATTGGTAACCAGGCTTGGTTCGATACAGTTTGTACGATTCGCAAAGTCGAAGGTAGAGAAGCGTGAAAAGGTAGGCAGGGCCTAAGCCATGCCACAACGCACGCGACAATGCGTTCATGGACATCGCGATAAATAACTAATAGAGTCTAATCGGTACAGCCTTGCTTATAGCCAAAAGCTATGGCAAGGCTGTCTCGACTGCAATCCATTCTGGCTTCAACACCTTAAGCTGTACCTTGCCGTAGTTATGCTTCCCTGCGTTTCCCTCTAGCATTCATACGCCTCGTCCCGCTCGACGGTTTGACTAGCCATCAACCCTTTCCCGCAGGTTGATCCGCCTTACCCATGAATACCGTTTATCTCGTTCTGATTCTGCTACTGGTAGCGTCTGCAACCGGTGTGGCTGCCCGCTTCCTACCCGTACTTCCGACACCGCTGGTTCAAATCGCATTTGGTGCCTTGCTGGCTTGGCCTGCCGGCGGTCTGCATGTGGAACTTGAGCCTGAAATCTTCATGCTGCTCTTTATTGCTCCGCTTCTCTTTGCCGATGCGCGACGCTTTCCTCAAAGGGAGTTCATGATTCTGCGAGGTCCTATCCTGGCGCTGGCCCTGGGTCTGGTGTTGATGACGGTGGTTGGTGTCGGCTATGTCGTGCATTGGATATTCCCTCACCTGCCCTTGCCCGTCTGCTTTGCGCTCACTGCCATTCTGTCCCCCACCGATGCCGTGGCGGTGTCCGCCATTTCCGGTCGTCTCCCGGTTCCGCCGCGGCTCATGCATATCCTCGAAGGCGAATCGTTGATGAACGATGCCTCAGGCCTTGTGGCGTTCAAGTTTGCAGTTGCGGCAGCGCTTACCGGCGCGTTTTCCATCATGGATGCCACTGTGGGCTTCTTCATGATCTCGATAGGTGGTCTCGTCATCGGCGCGGCCATGGCCTTTGTTTTCAACTTCATCAGAACGCGCCTGATCGAGCGCCGACTGGGCGAAGCTTCAACGATCCAAATCGTGCTTCTACTGCTTCTGCTGCCCTTTGCAGCTTATCTGGTGGCTGAGCATTTCAATATGTCGGGCATCCTGTCCGCCGTAGCTGCGGGGATGGTCATTAACTATAAGGACCTGAAACGTCAGGACCAGACCAGCTCACGCATTCAAACGCGCAGCGTTTGGGACATGCTTGAGTTTGTGCTCAACGCCCTGGTCTTCCTGCTCCTAGGTTTTCAACTACCCGAAATCATCGAGGGTGCCCTGCACTATGCGGAGCAGAATGGCGGTACGCTCGAATTCTTTAAGCTGCTGGGTTTGGTCGGCCTGATTTCCCTATCATTGTTTGCCATGCGTTTTGTCTGGATTCTAGGCGCAGCCCACCTGCCTCGCCTGCTGTCCAGGCGTGAAGCCAGACCCAGGGTATCGATGCGCGTCATTCTTGCGGGTAGCCTGGCTGGTATCCGAGGCACGGTAACCTTGGCAGCAGCGCTCTCCTTACCGGTCGCAATGAATGATGGCACTCCCTTTCCAGCACGAGAGCTACTTATCTTCCTGGCTACCGGCGTCATTATGTTTACCTTGATTGCCGGCAGTATCGGCCTTCCCCTGGTGCTTCGGAATCTGCACTTGCCAAAGGACACCAAGGCGTATGAAGAGGAGCGAATAGCCCGCATTCGCGGCGCTGAAGCGGCTATTCGTCGAATTGAAAGCTACCGACAGGAAAAAGCCAAGAAACTGGCCGAGCACAAGGGTGATGAAGAAGTCATCATTGCGTTCAATGACGTTACGCTCCAGCTGATGGACTACTACCACAAGCGGCTGGAAATCAATAATGTCGAACTCTCCACTCCTGTCCTGGAAAGTCGCCGGGAGCTGGAGCGTGAAACCCGTCTGGAGGCATTGAAAGCTGAGCGCCATGAGTATTACAAGTTGCGCAGCAAGCACATTATCAATGACAACACCTTACGCAAACTCGTACGTGAGGCAGACCTGCTTGAGACCGCTCTGGGCAACAACGCTGAAAAGTCTCATTAAATATCGGTGACACTGATAGCCCGCGGGAGCCTGCACCGGTCCTGCGGGGTTGCCGGTAACCATTGAATTTTCTTAAGGCAAATAAAAACCCCGCCGAGGCGGGGTTGTCAGTAATGCGGTTCTAACGGTGCTGACTAAGCTCATAGGAGGTGATGAGATTGCAGTTTCAAGATATCCCATCCAACCAAAACAAAAGCTGAACAGCCTTTAATCTTCTAGGGTGAGCCAAACGTGCAGACATCAAGGCGTTATCTGAGCGCTTTGAAACCTAGATCAAAATGATATAAAGGCAATTAGCCATTACTACTGGCCCTGTGATCTAATAATTCACTGTTTATTGTGGAATGGAAGATCATCTTGAGTTTCACTCATGCCAGCAAGGATGCCAGCGAGTTTCGTATCGACAGTGCTGTAACAGCTATTGATTCAGCACGTTTTCAGGCACATGCCTCTGAGGTTTGTCGTCTGGCCCTAGTGCTGGATGGCAGTATTCACCCTGAATACGCAGGCAAGGCTCGTTACCTGATAGACCGGTTGATTCAGATCGACACAGAACTTGAAGCGCTGGTCGAATCTGCCAAGGCGCTGATAGCCGAATCCAGAAACTATCAACGCCCAAAGCCGACCCCTGATCATGTAGAGCCGCCTTTGCAACCAGGACTGGACATACGCCCCTTCTCAGACGGCAGACGACTCGACTGAACTCAGGACGTTGCAGCTCGCATGGTGGGGCCTGGCTTGGGTAACACCCGCTTGCGCCATGTCGCCAGTTTCTCAAGCGTAATGCAATCCTGCCAGTCAGCGAGCGCAACGCCTTGGTCAGCCAAGCGCTCACGTAAATCCTTCAGGTAATGATGCAGGACGATGGGGTTGCTGAAATAAGCACTGTTCAACGGCTCGGAACTGAACAGGATGCCATTTTCCTTATCGTGAACCATGAAGCTGAAAGTTCTGTACGCCTCACCTTGTTTAAAGACGCAGCGAAGAGGCGCCAGGGCGTATCGGATCTTTCCACAAATGGCTTCGTAACGTAAATGTTGCATAGGTCCCTGCCCAACTACAGATAACTAGGTTGCGCAAAGACCTTACAGATGAGAATTAGTTCAATTTAAACAATAAACTAGGCTGTAATCTTATAGCAAACTCTCATCTATGGCATGCAGATTATGCTTGATGAAAAGGCTCACGGTTCGCCTGAACCTGATTTCTGCCGTCACGTTTGGCACGGTAAAGTGCCTGATCCGCGTTCATGATGAGTTTCTTGCCGGAACACTCATCGCCACGACTAGGTACATACGCATGCACACCGCAGCTGACCGTTACATAGCCAGTTGGATTACCAGGATGCGCCAGCTTGAGCTCTCGTACGTTTTCACGAATCCGCTCCGCAACCAGAACGGATCCATCCAGATCGCTTCCTGGTAGAAGTACCGAAATCTCCTCGCCACCATAGCGAACAGCAACATCGCTGGGGCGGTTGAGGCTTTTCTGGATGGCTTTGGCGACACGTTGCAGACAATCGTCGCCGCCTGGATGGCCGAAGAGATCGTTATACGTCTTGAAGTAGTCGATATCGATCATGATCAGACCGACCGGATGAGAATAACGAAGTGCACGTCCCAGCTCGGCAGGCAACAATGTATCCAGATAACGTCTGTTGGCGAGACCGGTCAGGCCGTCATGCATGGCCAACTTTTCAAGCCCCTGCTTGGCATCGACCAGGTCAGCTTCTGCCTGCATGCCGTGCTGAATCTGCCTGAGTAGTAAAAGCCCGAACATCGTCATGCCCAACAGCATCAGCGCCACCATGGCAACGGCTCTGCGCGTCTCGTCAGTCCAATTAGCCAGAACAGCTTTTTTGGACAAGGCGGCACCAATTACCAATGGATAACGCTCTAACTGGCGATAACCGTACATGCGCTCAACGTTATCTACGGACGCGCGGACCACCGCGACACCTACAGGTGCGCCAGGAAGATAATTACTGAAAATCGGACCTTGCTGAATGCTTTTGTTAACGTATTCATCTTTAAAAGGACGTCGGGCGATGATCGAGCCATCGGTCAGGGCAAGAAAGATCGCGCCCTCGTCATCAAGCTTGAAACTGTCATAGAACTGTTGGAAATAGCTCATCTTGACCGTAGCCAACACAATGCCACCAAAGCTTCCATCAGGCTTATTGAAACGCCGCGAGATCGGAATGATCCAGTTGTTGGAAGAGCGGCTGCGCACGGCATGATCAATGTGTGGCGTCAGATTGAAATTGGAGACATGCTGCTTGAAGTAGTTACGGTCCGCATTGTTGCTAATGGCCGGTATCGTCGGAAAGGATGTCGCCAGCCAATCGCCCTTCTCATCATAGACGAACAATCCCTCGAGCTGTGGAAGATCTTGCACATGCCGCCTGAGCAGCATACTCATCCGAGTCATGTGCTGGACGCTGGTGCCATCTATTTCCATACGCTCCTGCAGACCGAGCAGTACGGTATCAGCCTCGGTGAACGTATCTTCGGCATGCTGGGCCAAGGACTTTGCAAGGTTGGAGGTCATGACCTCGCCTTCGCTGATCTGGACATTTCGCGAATTCCAGACCTGCCAAGCCGTCAATGCCACCATTGACAGGCAAACCGTGACCAAAAAGAGAATCGTCAGGAGCTGTAGCGGTAACCGCTTGGCCTTCGAGTCGTACCCATTTTCGAGATCAAGCATATCTAGGCAAACCTGGAAGACCAAAAGCCTGAAACAAAGATTGCATACTGTAAGGGTTAATGCTGCAAATCACCTTAATTCATAGAGTGCAATCCTGCACCCCGAGTCACATGGCGACAGCATTAAATTACAGTCGCTGCGTTGCCAAAACTTCAAACGCCTGCTCATCCGCGTTACGTCCACGCCAGGCGAGAATCTTGCCAGGACGGAAATTACGGGAGTCAATCATCGACTTGGTCAACCTGAGCTCGCCACGCAACCAGGCCGGATCATCCGGCGAGAACGAGGTGGGCGCCTGCTCTAGGCAGGAATAGAAGGCTCGCTGTCCATTCAGGTCGACATTCATGATCTGAATAACTCGGTCCCGGGGCTGAGCATCGCCAGCCAGAATATCGGGGATCAGATAGGCATTCAGGAACACATCGGCGATCTGGACAAGATCGCTTGAGATATTTTTGAACGCTACGACTTCCACCCGTACGCCCTTCGCCTGAAGCGCCTGTGCCAGCGCGACAAAATCACCGTCGCCTGTCACCAGCACGACCCGATCCAGCTTGTCAGCCTGGGTCAGGACGTCAACGGTGAGTTCCACATCGACATTGCCTTTGCGGGACGTGCCCGTATCATTGTTGTAGCGCTTGACCGGCTTGATCAGCAACCGAAACCCGGCGCCCTGGATACGGGCTACGTGGGCAGCATGCCAGTTCGCATACTCAGGCTTTTCTTCGGCCAGCACTTCGTCGAAGGCATGATAAGCCTTGGCGATAGTGACTACGCTGGATGCCTCATAGAAACGCCTGAGCGTTTCGTAGCGCATGTAGCTGCCGCCACTTGAGCTGATATTGTCTGAATCGACGTAGATGCCTGTGCGCACGGGTAACCCTTACTGAACTGCAAACCATGACAACGTCCGATGAACGCTATCAGTATAGATCGCTAATATACCCTGCCGCGTCCATTCGCCGAAGTCACAGGTTATCAGAATGACATCAGGGACCTGAAAACAGTAGCCTGTCGAACCAAAAAGACAGTCGGTCAACCGGCTGAACTCGACGCTTCAGAAATCACATGCCCGCATTTTGCTGTTATGCGAAACTGCTCACTCTTGCCGTTTCGCTGCAAGAAGAGAAAGAAGAATAAAACCCTTTGAGGTGTCACTTGAAGAAGCTGTATGTGCTAGGAACCTTGGCGGCATGCTTTTGTGCTGCTGCGCTGGCTGAAACAGACCGCGCTGCCCCTTCAGTCAGGGAACATGACAAGAGTGTTTTTATCGACAAGCTCATGAAACAAATGACGCTTGAAGAAAAGATAGGCCAGCTCAACCTGGTAAGCGTTGGTCCTGACTACACCAAGGACGCCATCATGGCGGACATTCGGGCCGGCAAGGTAGGCGCGATGTTCAATACGGTCACTCGGCCCGACATTCGTCAGATGCAGGTCCAGGCGGTAGAGCACAGCCGCCTCAAGATTCCACTGTTATATGCTTATGATGTGGTGCATGGCCACCGCACCATTTTTCCTATCAACCTGGGGATGGCGTCCAGCTGGGATCTGGATGCGATTGCCTTGAGCGGGCGCATTTCAGCAGAGGAAGCCAGTGCAGACGGTCTGAATCTCACCTTCTCCCCAACAGTTGACGTCACTCGTGACCCTCGCTGGGGACGGGTTTCCGAGACGTTTGGTGAAGACAGCTACCTGACCTCAAGGATTGCCGGCACACTGATCAAGGCGTATCAGGGTGACGACCTGGCCTCCACACATTCGATCATGGCGAGCTTCAAGCATTTCGCGTTGTATGGCGCTACCGAAGGCGGTCGCGATTACAACACGGTCGACATGAGTCCCCAGCGCATGTTCCAGGACTATCTTGCCCCCTACAAGGCGGCAGTGGAGGCAGGCTCGGGCAGTGTTATGGTTTCGCTCAACGCCATCAACGGCATTCCTTCCACAGCCAATCGATGGCTGTTAAAGGATCTGCTGAGAGACCAGTGGGGCTTCAAGGGTCTCATCATCAGCGATCATGGCGCCATCAACGAGTTGATCCGTCACGGCGTCGCCGAAGATGGGCGCGAAGCCGCAAAACTTGCTATCAAGGCAGGCGTGGACTTGAACATGCACGACGACTTGTATGGCACCCAGCTTCCTGCCCTGCTCAAGAGCGGCGAAGTCAGCCAACAGGAAATCGACGATGCCTGCCGTTATGTACTCAGCGCCAAATATGACCTGGGCCTGTTCAAGGACCCTTATGCCTTCCTGGGCAAACCGAACGATCCACCTTTTGATACCAACGCCGAGAGCCGCTTACACCGGGAAGCCGCGCGGGAGGTAGGCCGCAAAAGCCAGGTCCTGCTCAAGAATAAAGGCAACCTGCTTCCACTTGAAAAGAACGGTACCATTGCGGTTATCGGTCCCCTGGCCAAGAGCCAGCGCGACGTAATGGGAAACTGGTCAGCCGCCGGGATGACCCAGCAAGCCGTCTCCCTTTATCAGGGCCTGGCTAACGCGGTCGGTGACAAGGCCACACTGGTCTATGCCAAAGGCGCCAACATTACTGATGACGCCAGCATTCTTGCCTATCTGAACTCCTACGACCCTGCTGTCGAGGTGGACCACCGCTCTACCGAAGACATGATCGAGGAAGCGGTAGAGGTAGCCTCGAAAGCGGATGTCATTGTCGCCGCGGTAGGTGAGTCGCAAGGCATGGCCCATGAAGCATCCAGCCGCGCCCATATCGATATTCCGAATAATCAGCGCCGCTTGATCAGAGCCTTGAAAGACACTGGTAAGCCTCTGGTACTGGTGCTCATGAATGGCCGACCACTGGATCTGAGTTGGGAAAGCCAACAGGCCGACGCGCTACTGGAAACCTGGTTTAGTGGCACTGAGGGCGGTAACGCTATCGCCGATGTCTTGTTTGGCGATTACAACCCCTCCGGCAAGCTGCCCATGACCTTTCCACGCTCGGTTGGCCAGATACCCATCTATTACAATCACCTCAATACCGGCAGACCGTTCAATCCGAAAGACCCAGGCAAATACACGTCTCGCTATTTCGATGAGGCTAACGGACCGCTGTATCCCTTCGGCTACGGCTTGAGCTACACCACTTTCGACCTTTCCGATATAACGCTCTCCAGCGGCACGCTGCACCGAAATGGCAGACTGAAAGCCAGTGTGACGCTGAAAAATACGGGACAGCGCGCGGGCGAGACGGTTGTACAGCTGTACTTGCGAGACGTTACTGCCTCAATCAGTCGTCCGATCAAGGAGCTGAAGAATTTCCGCAAGGTCATGCTGCAACCTGGCGAAGAAAAGATTATCGACTTCGACATCAGTGAAGAAGACCTAAAATTCTACAATGCAGACCTGAAGTACGCCGCCGAGCCCGGTGCATTCAAGGTTTATATCGGACTGGATTCGGAAGAGGTAAAGGAGCAGCAGTTCCGCCTGCTTTAACCAGCTGGAAGTGCCGGGCCATCCGGCACTTCTTCACCCTGCTACCCTACCAGCAGTTGGGTGACCGTATGGATGATCAGTCCAACCAGTCCGCCTACGAGCGTGCCGTTGATACGGATGAACTGCAGGTCTCTGCCTACGTTCTTCTCAAGCTGTTCGACCAACTCGTCAGTGTTCCAGGCTTCGACTCGTTCGGCGATGTAGTCTCCCACCTGACCGCGATAACGCTCAATGACAGGAGGCGCTACCTCCTCGATCTGGTCATTGATCCATTGCCGCATAGGCGCATCCGCTGCCAGCGCAGCCCCCAGCCCTTGGGTCAGACGAATCAGGCGTCGACGTATTGAGGAATCGTCCTTGCCCAGATCATCCTGCAGCCAGTCAATCAGATCATCCCAGAGCCCTTGCAGATACCCGGCAATGGCGGGGTGCTCGATCAGCTGCATACGGACCTGCTCGCCTTTCACTCGAAATTCGGGATCGTTCTTGAGCTTCTCGATGAAGTCGGCGACATAATGGTCGAAGCGAGCCCTCATCTCATGATCCTTGTCTTCGCTGATCTCGGTAATGAGCATCGAGATCCGCTTGACGACCTTCTCGGCCGACCAGCGCCCCGCATACTCATCAAGCCGAACATAGCGCAACGCGCTGAGCTCTGAAGAGATCGCCCGGGCAATCATCGCCTGAGTATCTTCGTCCCTCATCATGCGGTCGATCTCACGCAGCACATCATCGAGCATGGCCTGATGGCGTCGGTCTGCCGTCATGACATCCAGCAGCTGCCCGCTCAACAGTGCCAGGTCAACCTGCTGCAACCGAGCCGTCGCCGTGCGCTGGATAAAGCGCTGAACACGCTCATCCCGCAAGGCACCTACACCGAATCGGGCCACCCCTATCAGATGATTACCTAGGGCTTCGGCATGGTGAGGCTTTTGCAGCCAGCCGGCCAGTTGGTCGGCTGCGTTGAATTCTCTGACCTTTGCCATCAGCTGAGGGGTGGACAGGAAATTAAGACAGATGAAATCCGAAAGCTTGCGCCCTATGCCCGCCTTGTTACGTGGAATGATAGCCGTGTGAGGAATGGGCAGCCCCAGGGGATGCCTGAACAGCGCGGTAACCGCAAACCAGTCGGCGATCGCGCCAACCATCGCCGCCTCGGCAAAGGCGGCGACATACCCCCAGCCAGGATGGATGTCATGCAGTGCGGTAGCGACCGCATACAGGACAGCGGCTGCCAGCAACAGGCAGCCCGCCAGAACCTTCATGCGAAAGACTGGGGACTGCCAGCGATCGGATTTTGCAGGTGCATCAGGTGTTACAGGTTCGTTGGCCAAAACGGTCCTCGCTCGGGTCGTTGTTCCTGTCTGGGTGACTGAGCAGGCTGCGCTCAGTCCCGGTAATACACTTTGACCAGGTGATAGCCAAACTTGCTTTTGACCGGACCATGAATATCACCGACCGACTTCTTGAAAATTACCTGATCGATCACCCTGACCATCTGGCCCGGCTTGACCTCGCCAAGGTCGCCGCCCCGCTTTCCTGAGGGGCAAATCGAAAATTTCTTCGCCAGTACGTCAAAGGCCTCGCCTTTTTCAAGGCGCTTCTTGAGGGCGTCCGCCTCGTCGGATGTCTTGACCAGAATATGTTTGGCCATGGCTTTCATAAAAGGGAACCTCAGGGTCGATAATGGCCGACCCGCTGTTTATCCAGTGGAGAGATGGCAGGTTGATGACTGAACGCCTCAGTCTTCCAACGCGTTCTTTAGCGCTTCATAGGACGGCGCCGCGTAGATGACGAGCTCGGCGCAGAGATCCAGTACGCGCTGCACGTCATGGGTGTACACCAGAACGGCTTGCAGCTCATCATCAAGTGGCTCACTGAAATCCATCAGGGTGTAGCCACCCTTTTCCTTGTACATGCTGCTCAGCTGAACCTGGATCCGATTGAGCGCCTTGAGTGGTTCAACCTTCACCAGCTGCTTGGGTTTGATGTTGAACGGCACATCCTTGCCGAAGGAATCCATGATGTGCTGGAGCAGCTCATCGTAGCTATCGGCCTGGAACAGTACCGTTTCCGGCAAACTGCCGACTACTACCCACTCGCCCAGCGAAATCGGGAAGGTTTCGTCGTAATTGATATCCGGATTGGCTGCCAGGAACGCTTCGGGATCGGCATAAGCTTGTGCAGCTTCGTCAGCGATCCGCGCGATCTCCTCATCGCTCATACAGCCGGAGCTGATTAGGGTGATCAGTTCAAGGAGTTGGTCTTTCATGTGAGGCATCCGGAAATAATCGAATGCCTAGTGTACAGGGAGGCGCTGCCGGATGCCGACTCGCTGGCCCAGCGGCGTGGTATTACCGCTGGGCCGACTGATCATCGCTAAGGCTTGCGGTACAGCCCAATGATGCCGGAAAAGTCCTTGCCGCCCTCACCTCGCTGGCTCATGCTCTGGTAGAGCTGCTGTGCCAGCGCACCCAACAGAACCGGTTGGCGCACCTGCTTCGCCGCTTCAGTGGCAAGCCCCAGATCCTTGAGCATGAGGTCAGCCCCAAACCCACCGGTGTAACCTCGTGAAGACGGCGCCGTCTCGATGATACCCGGCCAGGGGTTATAGGTATCCGAACTCCAGCAGCGTCCGGTAGAGGTATTGATGATGCCGGCCAGAACCTTGGTGTCGATGCCGAGCGCATCGCCCAGCGCCATGGCTTCTGCAACACCGATCATGCTGATGCCCAGCAGCAGGTTGTTACAGACTTTGGCGACCTGCCCGGTTCCGACCTCACCACAATGCACGATATTCCTACCCATATCAGAGAGTACCGGCTGTATGAGATTGAACAGTTCAGGCGTCGCACCGACCATGAAGGTCAAGGTGCCCGCCTGCGCGCCACCGGTCCCCCCTGAAACCGGCGCATCGGCCATGGCGATTCCTCGCCCCGCCGCCACCTGGGCGACCTCCCGGGCCGTCTGAGGATCGATGGTGCTGCTGTCAATTGCTACGGCTCCGTCAGGCAGGGCTGCCAGAAGCCCCTCTTCACCCAGGTAGACGCTGCGCACATGGGCCGCGGCAGGCAGCATGGTAATGACCAGCTCACATTCCAGTACAGCGTCCCGGGCGGAGTTTGCCGCCTTGGCGCCCGCTTCCGCCAGGGCGCCAACCGCCTGTGCGTTGACATCGAAGACCGTGAGCGCATGTCCGGTTTTCAGCAGGTTATGCGCCATCGGAGCCCCCATGTTTCCCAAACCAATAAAGGCAATACGCATGGTTATTCTCCTTCTGTAACGTTGACGACCGCGCCGATCAACGCAAGGTAATCGTGGTATTCACCCCATCGCTGACACTGTCATCGTCGAACCAGCGGGCCGTGACGGTTTTGGTCTGGGTGTAAAACTGGACGACTTGCTTACCGTAAGGCCCTAGATCACCCAGTTTGGAACCGCGGGAGCCGGTAAAGCTGAAGAAGGGAACCGGTACCGGGATCGGAATATTGATTCCTACCTGACCAACATCGATTTCACTCTGGAATTTGCGAGCCGCTGCACCGCTCTGGGTAAAGAGCCCAGTTCCGTTACCGAAGGGGTTGCGATTTACCAGAGCAATCGCCTCATCCAGCGTATCAACTTCGAGAGTCAGCAGGACCGGGCCAAAGATTTCTTCCGTGTAGATACGCATGTCTGTCGTAACGCCGGAAAACAGCGTAGGCCCTACGAAATTACCCTGCTCGTATCCGGGCACCTGAACATTGCGCCCGTCAAGCAGCAATGAAGCACCTTCCGCCACCCCGCTTTCGATCAGACCGAGCACACGCTCCCTGGCCTGTTTGGAGATCAGCGGACCAACGTCAGTCCCCGGTTCGGACCCAGCATTGACCTTAAGTTGTTCAGCCTTGGCCTTGAGCTCCGGCAGCCATTCGCACGCCTTACCTACCAGAACAGCCACCGAAGTGGCCATGCAGCGTTGGCCGGCAGCACCAAAAGCCGCACCTACCAATGCATTAAGCGTCTGCTCCTTGTTGGCATCGGGTAACACCACCGCGTGATTCTTGGCGCCCATCATCGCCTGCACGCGCTTGCCGTGCTGACCCGCCAGATTGTAAACATGAGTACCAACGGCTGTAGACCCGACAAAGGAGACAGCCTTTATATCGGGATGAGTACACAGCGCATCGACTACGTCCTTTCCGCCGTGTACCACATTGAGGACACCGGGTGGAATGCCAGCCTCAAGCGCCAACTCGACCAGCTGCATCGTGGAAAGCGGGTCCTGCTCGGAAGGCTTGAGCACGAACGTATTGCCACAGACGATAGCCATGGGGAACATCCACAGCGGGATCATGGCCGGGAAATTAAAGGGTGTAATGCCTGCGCAGACACCAATGGGCTGACGTAGCGTATAAGTATCCACCTCGCCCGCCACGTTTTCGGCAAACTCTCCCATCTGCAGACTACCCACCGAGCAGGCGTGCTCGACGACCTCCAGACCCCGGAAGATGTCACCCTCGGCATCGGCCAGGGTCTTGCCCTGTTCAGCGCTCAACGTTTGGGCAATGGGCTTCATATGCTCACGGATCAATGCCTGATACTTGAGCATGATGCGCATACGCGTACCGATGGGCGTACGCTTCCAGCGGGTAAATGCCTGCTGGGCAGCAGCGATCGCCGCATTGACCTCATCGGTCGTGGCAAAGGGAACACGAGCCAGCACGTGCTGAGTTGCCGGGTTGACAACATCGCGCCACTCCTGCGTTTTGGAGTCCACCCACTCACCGTTGATCAGCAGTTTGACTTGGCTGATATCAGCCTTGGCATCATTCAAGGGGGCGTTCATAGGGATTCTCCTGAGGTGGAATTGACCATGCCAACGGGGCGGGAAGCGGTAGTGGAAATAGCGGAGCGGCCGACCTGGGGATCCGGCTTCATCAGGGCCGTACAAAGCAATGCAATCGCGCCCATCACCAGCAGATAGACGATGACGTATCGCGGATTGCCCTCTCCCAGCGACAGCAGCGTAGTGGCGATCATGGGTGCAAAGCCGCCGCCCAGCACGCCAGCAAACTGCACGGAAAGCGAAATTCCGCTATAGCGAATCTGCGCCGGATACTGACGGGCAAACAACAGTGACTCAGGCGCATACAGGATGGGAAACACTACGCCCACGGCCAGCACCATGGCCCACCAAACAAGCAGGGGTTCACGTGTTCCCAGCATGGCAAAGAAGGGATAAACAAAGGCGCACAGCAGGAGCAGCCCGGCAAAATAGAGACGCCGCTGCCCTACCCGATCAGAGAGGTAACCACAGAACGGCATGGTGACTAGGGACAGTGCAGCACCGGCGGTAATGGCATTCAGTACACTGGCGCGGGGAATCTGGAGCTGATTGGCGGCATAGGCCAACGCAAAGGTGACCGCCATATAGAACCAGGCGTTTTCAGCCGTGCGGGCGCCGATGATGGCCAGAGTTTCCCGAGGGTGCTCCTTGAGCACTGTAAACAAGGGGACCTTGACCTTACGCCCCTCCTGCTTGAGCCGTTCAAAGTCAGGCGACTCCGCCACCTTTACCCGGATCAGCCAACCGATACCCAGCAGTACCACACTGGCCAGGAATGGCAGCCGCCATCCCCAGGCCAGCATATCTTTCTCTGGCAAAGTGGCCACCGCACCCATGGCCAGCGAGGCCAGTACCAAGCCTGCCCCAACACCAGTCTGCGGCAGGCTGCCGTAAAAGCCTTTTTTTCCTTCCGGCGCATGCTCGACCGCCATCAGCACAGCGCCGCCCCACTCTCCGCCTACGGCCATGCCTTGCAGGAAGCGCATGATCACCAACAGCAAGGCTGCCCAATAGCCGATCTGGTCATAGGTGGGAATCAGGCCGATGGCGATGGTAGGAACGCCCATCAACATGAGCGTCAGCAATAACATGGATTTTCGCCCAATCCGGTCACCGAAATGACCAAACACGATGCCGCCCATGGGACGACCAAGAAATCCTACGGCGTAGGTGGCAAAAGCAGCCAGTACGCCACTCATGGGATCGAGGGCAGGAAAGAACAGCTTATTAAAGACCAATGCCGCAGCAGTGCCGTAGAGAAAAAAGTCATACCACTCAATGGTGGTTCCGGCCATGCTGGCCAGCCCGGCGATCCGATAGTGCTTGCGACCAGATGAGGTCGCTCTGGATGATGTCGTGCCTGCAGTCATAAACGCCTCCGCTTATTGTTGTTGTGCGAGGTGTCATCAGCCGGAATCGCGTTCTGGCGCTTGCGGCTGTTTCGGAGTATAGGTGTGCAAACTTCCAATAAGAACGCACAAAAAAGCCGAACCGATATGCAAAAAAATCTCATGTCCCCTGCCGCACTTGACTGGGACGATCTCAAGTTTTTCCTGGAGGTAGCCCGGACACGAACGGCTACCGGCGCGGCCCGTAGGCTGGCGGTGGACTACACAACAGTGTCACGCCGTATCCGTATTCTGGAGCAGACGCTAGGCGCCTTACTGTTTGAAAAATCACGCAGCAGCGGCTTTGCAATGACCACCGAAGGCCAGCGGCTCCTGGGCTATGCAGAGGCTATCGAGAGCACGCTGCAATCGGCCTGTGAAGAGGTCGCCGGTGCAGGGCTTTCCCTGTCGGGACATGTCCGAATTGGCTCCACAGAAGGGTTCGGCAGCTTCTTCATCGCGCCGCAAGTCAGCCATTTTCAGCAAACCTATCCAAGCTTGACGGTCGATGTATTGCCGGTTCCGCATTTCATCAGCCTGTCCAAACGTGAGGCAGACATTGCCATTACCCTGGAGCGGCCTGAACGAGGACCTTACGTCTGCACGAAACTGTGCGATTATCAGCTTAGGCTCTATGCAACTCCGGGCTATCTAGAGCGGCACGGCCCCATTCATGATCGGAGCGATCTGGCTGAGCACACCTTTATCACCTATGTAGATGATCTCGCTTTTAGCCCGGAGCTGTTGTATTTGGAACACGCTGTTCCAAGCGCTCGATCGGTGTTACGCAGCACCAGTGTAATCGCTCAATATACAGCGGCGCTTCAAGGACGCTCGCTGGCGATCTTGCCCTGCTTTCTGGCCGGCCCGGATCCCCGTTTGCAACCGCTGCTTGCGGAGGAAATTCAGATAACACGGCATTTCTGGATGTATTGTCAGGAGGATTTGCGGGCATTGAAGCGCGTTACGCTACTTTGGGACTACCTCAAAGCCTGCGCCGAACTGAACGAACCACTGTTAAGCGGCGCCTCCAGTGAAATGAGATTCATCGATCCTTCGTGACTTGCAGCGCATCTAACGCTTCTACCACCCACAGGTTTTTACCGGACATATGAAACAAGTACGGTGCTCTATGTGTCCTTGTTACAAAATCGACAACGCACCGTTTCGAACACCCATACAGCGAAACGGCCTAACGCAGTATCCTAACGATCAGGTGCTGGTCGACGGGGCGGCGTTTCCACACTTCACCGAAACCTATCTAATGCACACCATCAGCCATGCCTCAACACCCTGACTGGATCATCTGCGAGCACTGCGATTCGGTCTACCATCGGCGCCTACTCGCGCGGGGCGAAGCTGCCCGCTGCGTGCGTTGCGATGCCGTGATCGAGCGCAGCAGACGGCTCAATGTCGAACAGTTGTTCGCCCTTACGCTGGCAGCTGGCATCCTGTTCATATTGGCCAACGTCTTCCCCATCATGCACATCAGCTTGCAAGGGCTGAGCAACGAGGCCACGCTCTGGGAATCTGTCGAGGCATTGGCTCAAGGTCGTATTACGTTGATTGCGCTGGTGGCAGGCCTGGCGATTATCTTCGCGCCGCTGTTTCAGATTCTGCTGCTGGGCTGGGTGCTGGGTTACGCTTATGTGGGCGAAATGGCCCCAGGGTTCAGGGCCTGTATGCGGGCGCTTGAGCATTTACGACCCTGGAGCATGCTGGAGGTCTGCCTGCTTGGCATTCTCGTAGCCATTATCAAACTGGCCGGTATGCTCAACGTTTCGCCTGGCGTCGGCTTATGGGCCATGGCCATGCTGACGGTGCTGATTATTCTCATTGCCGGTCGTGACATCCGCTACCTCTGGGATGATCTGGAGGTGCCGGTTATATGAATAAACCGCCCTACGCGCGCGAACTCAAGGTTTGCCTGTGCCATACCTGTGGATTTGTCTGCCCTGAGGGAGCGCATGAATGCCCGCGCTGCTATTCCCCGGTTCATACGCGCAAACCCAACAGCATCGCCCGTACCTGGGCGTTTCTGCTTGCTTCGATCATCTTTTATGTGCCGGCCAATGTCCTGCCGGTGATGTATACCAGCATGTTCAGCGGGGGCAGTGAAAATACGATCATGAGCGGTGTCATCGAGTTCTGGCAGCACGGCTCGTGGGACATCGCTATCCTGATTTTCATTGCCAGCGTTGCCGTGCCCTGCATGAAATTTTGCGTCCTGGGTACTTTGCTGATTACCTGTCAAAGGCGCAGCCGCTGGGCCATGCGCGAACGGGCCAAGCTTTATCGCTTCGTAGAGCTGATCGGCTATTGGTCGATGCTCGATGTATTGGTCGTGGCCTTGGTGGCTGCGCTAGTTCAATTCCGAGCCTTGAGCACGATCGAGCCCCGTCTGGGTATCCTGTTCTTTGGCCTGGTTGTTGTGTTGACCATGCTGTCTGCCATGAGCTTTGATCCGCGCCTGATCTGGGACGCTGAGGTAAATGATGTCGAATAACCCGAACACTGCTTTTCCAACCCCTGGCACGCCTCAGATCAGAAAGCGGCGCTTCAGTATTTCTCTGGTCTGGCTGGTCCCGATCGTGGCGGCTCTGGTAGGGCTATCCATGGTCGTCAACAGCTGGTTGCGCGCAGGTCCTCAGGTCAACGTCAGTTTTCAGACGGCTGAGGGGCTTGAAGCAAACAAGACCCAGGTAAAGTACAAGAACGTGGTAATCGGTACGGTTACCCGGATCGCCCTCAGCGAAGACCGCACCCACGTTACCGCCACGATTGACCTGGATAAGTCAGCCGAACCCTTTACGCGCGAGGATACCCAGTATTGGGTGGTCCGTCCGCGTATCGGCGCCAACGGGGTTTCCGGTGTAGACACACTGCTCTCCGGCCCCTTCATCGGTGCGGACGCTGGCCGTTCCGACGTGACCAAAAAAGATTTCGTCGGACTGGAAAACCCTCCTCCTGTCACCTACGGGCAAAGGGGCAAGCGCTTTACCCTTCATACCGACGATCTTGGCTCATTGGATATTGGCTCGCCGGTCTACTATCGCCGCATTCAGGTAGGCCAGGTCATCTCGTATAACCTGACGGAAGATGGCAAAGGGGTAGATGTTCAGGTGTTCGTCAATTCGCCCAACGATGCGTTTGTGACCGACGATACCCGCTTCTGGAATGCCAGCGGCATTGACGTCTCGGTTGATGCCAGCGGCCTGAAGGTCAACACCCAGACGATCCCCTCCATTCTGGCGGGCGGCATTGCCTTCCGGGAGCCTAATTACAGCCCGGACGCCAAACCAGCTCCAGAGCACTACGAGTTCACGCTCTATAACGACCAGCAGACGGCACTGGCGCCTCCCTCCGGCGAACCTCGGTTTATTCGCCTGCGTTTCAATCAGTCCTTACGCGGACTTGCGGTGAATGCTCCCGTGGAGTTCCTGGGGGTGAATATCGGCCGGGTTGTCTCAGTGGATCTTGATTATGACCCCAAAACGCAGCGGTTCCCGACTACGGTAGGTGCAGTGGTCTATCCGCAGCGTTTGGGCAGTGCCCATGACAAGCTGGTCAAGCAGATCGGCGGTGAAAGCGAAGAGCAATCCGCTCAACTGATCAAGCGTCTGGTCGAGCAAGGTCTGCGAGCCCAGGCCCGCACAGGCAACCTTCTGACAGGACAGCTTTATATTGCGCTGGATTTCGATCCTAAGGCGGCCAAGGTCAGCTTCAACCCCAACAGTCGTCCTCTTGAAATTCCGACGGTTCCAGGCGGGTTCGATAAGCTACAGGAGCAGCTGCAGGCCATGGTCGACAAGATCAGCAAGCTACCTATCGACTCGATTGCCAACAACCTGAACGGCAGCCTGAACGAGTTGCAGAAAACGATGAAACAGGTCAATGGCGATGTGTTGCCGCAAATGCGAGGTACGCTCGAGGAGCTGCAAAACACGCTCAAGACCGCCAACGAAACGTTGGATGAAGATTCGCCGGCACGTCAGCAGGTCAACCAGGCCATGGACGAGGTCCAGCGAACCGCTCGCTCCGTGCGTGTACTGACCGATTATCTGAGCCGCCATCCCGAGTCGCTGATTCGTGGCCGTACCGAGGAAGCGGCGCCCGGCTCCTATAAAGGGAAGTCATCCTCTCGAGACATTGAAATGGAGTCCCAGCCATGACCCTTCGCTTATCGCTGGCTGCAATAGCGGCCACGCTGGGGCTTGCCGCGTGCAGCTCAGCCCCTACGCATTACTACACGCTACTGCCTCCCCTGTCTGGCCAGGCGGCTTCTCACACCGCCCCCGCAGCGTTTCAGTTCGAGCTTGCGCCTGTGCGCATGCCTGTGCAGGTTGACCAGCCCCAACTGGTGGTGAGGCAAAGCAATGGTAGCCTCGCCATTCTGGAGTCCGAACGCTGGAGCGCGCCGCTTGGCGATGAATTTCATGACGCCCTGGCAGGTCAGCTGGAGCAACAGCTCGGCGTCCGGGATCTGGCAGGACTTCCCAAAACCTCCGGCAAGCCGGTGTTGACGCTACGCACTGATGTACGCCGCTTCGACATGCTGCCCGAGCGGTATGCCTTGATTGATGTGGTTTGGAGCCTTAACCTGAGAAGCGAAGGTAGCCTACGCCGAACATTGACCTGCAGCAGTATCATTCGCGAGCCTGCCGGCATGGAGCTTGAAAGCCTCGTCATAGCCCATCAGAAGGCTATTGCTACTCTAGCCAAAACCATTGCGCAAACCGCGCAGCGTTGGAACGAACTGCCGACTACAGAATGCCCATGATGATCGATTGGTACCTGCGTATCCGCCACGCCTGCTCACAAACCAGTGTCTTTGAAGTCTGTTTTGCCTTCGGCACCGCGTTTGTCCTGTTATTTCTACCCGTCGAACAAGCCAGCGGCCTAGCCAAGCGCTTGAGAGAACATAGCGCCTATTTTGTAGAAAGTACGGCCTTTTCGAGCGATGTACTCTTTAGCCTTGGCAATGAACTGAACTATCAAACCGGAACGTTGACCAGCTGCGGCATGTAAGCCACGCCTCCATATAGGGGGCTAAAACGCCCTCTTGTACCTACTGCGTGTTTACTCAGGCTTTACGGCTGATGAGCCCTTCTCACAGGCAGTAGGCTTCCTGCCTGTGTAGCCCCTGCTGTTTTGAACCAGGCCGCCTTTCAATACGTTCAAATAAGCGTTTTGAGACAGGGTAGAGACCGAACCTCCCATCAACCTCGGTATGCTCGCCCCCCTTGCCATACACAGGCTTGTTCCAAGCCGTACATGTATGGATGAATTTTATGGATACACCTTAGTAAAGAAATACAGGCCACACGCCAAGGAGTAATGATATGGACACCACGGAACCCTCCAGAGAAGCGTCATATTCGTCAAAATGGCAAGAGCGTTTTGCCTTTTACGACACCTATGGTGCACCTAAAACCGCTACCTGCAAAAAGGCATTCAAGCAGCTTCCTTTTCGAAAGAAGCTCCTGATCATTAGATGCTGGCCAGCCTTTTTTCTCGGACCTTTCTATTTGATTTTTGCTTTAGGTTTAAAGAAAAAAGGTTTAGCCATGTTAGGCATTGCCTTCTCTACCGGCTTACTTGAACTTCTGTTTCAGGAGCTGACGGGGATTGATGTCCCCCAAGCGCTTGACTTTGGCATTAGCATAGGCTTTGCGATTGCTAACTCAATGATCGCCAATTACGCCTATTATCTTAAAGAAATGAAAAATACGCAGAGCTGGAATCCGTGGGAAGGTTTCTCGGCTTTCGGATAGATTTGGGCGGGCTAGCTCTCTCAGCTTGGAAGACTTCGGTTTTTACAACGACGTTGGTTATTTATCAAAATAGCCAACGTACCTCTACTGTAAAACCTCTTTACAACGCCAAACTTGTCAGACATCTTATAGGTAGACCGGATAATTAATCTAAATAAGAAGGTGTTCCAGATGCATTCCGAGCCTGTTTTTCTCGCCAAACGCTCGCATAATCTTTCGCAGGAGCTGGCCAATATTCTCGATAGCCAGATACGCGATGGCCAGCTTAGCCCTGGCGCAAAACTGCCTTCCGAAGCGCAAATCATGAAGGCTCATGGCGTGAGTCGCTCGGTTGTTCGTGAAGCGCTTTCCCACCTTCAGGCAAACGGCAAGGTAGTCACCCGGCAAGGTATCGGCACATTTGTATGCGAGCCCATTATTCGGCTATCAGGCATGATTGATCCCTCCAGTGTAGAGACACTGCAGGATGTTCTTTCAGTCGTTGAAGTCCGAATCAGCCTTGAGTCCGAAGCGGCAGCCCTGGCAGCACAAAGACGCTCAGAGGCACATCTGACGCAGTTTAGAGCTCTGCTCGACCGTATGCAGGCACGGGCAAGAGCGTCCTCTCCCTCAGAGGATCTCGACATGGAAATGCACCTTTTGATCGCCCAGGCAACCGGTAATCGCTACTTTACAGAGATCATGAGTTGCCTTAGCCGAGAACTCATTCCACGTATGCGCCTGAACAAAGCCTTTAATGAAAGTTCGCTGTCCCAAGCCTATCTTGAGCGGCGCGATGCCGAACATGAAGACATCTATAACGCCATTGTCCGGCAGGATGCCATTGGGGCTGCAGCAGCTATGCGTCTGCACCTTAGTAACAGCCGAGAACGATTGGTAAAAGTGATGCAGTCACTTTAGAAGGGCCAGCTGCAATCAAAAAATAAGCAAAAGAGCATCATACCCACTTGTATGACGACTGATGAGAGGTTAGGCTAAATCCACAACAACAAACCTCATGGCTCTCAGCAGGGTGCAATACATGAATCCGCAAGAACTCAAGCACACCCTTTCATCCGGATTGCTGTCCTTTCCGGTAACCGATTTCGATGCGCAGGGCGACTTCCG
>NZ_WOEJ01000011.1:0-196765 GCF_019400845.1 Pseudomonas sp. MAG002Y
CAAGGCTTTTTGCTGTTCCGTTGCAGCGGAAGTGGGCGCATTATAGGCCCCTCCGCTCACAGGTCAAGCTTTATTTTTGAGCCAAGCCGAATACATTAACGCTTTCATTTCTACTACTGCTTGCTTAAAGCCAACGAACACAGCATGGGCCACAATGGCGTGACCTATATTCAACTCATTAATACCTGGGATTGACGCTATTGGCTCTACGTTATGGTAATGAAGGCCATGACCTGCATTCACTATTAACCCGCTAGACAAACCTGCCTCAACACCGTCTTTAATACGCTCAAGTTCGAGGGTTTGACTTTTTTCGCTCGCTGCATCCGCGTACTTTCCTGTATGAAGTTCAATGGCAGGAGCGCCAGCTCTCGCGGCGGCCTCTATTTGCTGCTGATCGGGATCGATAAAAAGTGATACCTGACAACCTGCCGACGCAAGCCTAGCGATAGCTTCCCTTATCCGATGCTCTTGCCCTAGAACATCCAAGCCACCCTCTGTCGTCAATTCTTCTCTTTTTTCAGGTACAAGGCAGACATGCTCCGGCCTGACATCGCAGGCTAAATCCAGCATCGCCGGAGTCATTGCGATCTCAAGGTTCATGCGCGTCTGAAGGGCTGCCTTGAAGAGGCGAACGTCTCGCTCCTGAATATGCCTACGGTCTTCACGTAAATGCAGTGTAATTCCATCTGCACCAGCCTCCTCTGCATCAAGCGCTGCCTTAAGAGGATCGGGATAACGTGTACCGCGCGCCTGGCGCAAAGTTGCCACATGATCAATGTTGACGCCTAATAAAAGTCGGCTAGCAAACATCGCATTCAACTCTCACTTAAGAAACAATTCACGGCTAATAAGCGGCTTGCCACTAAGCAGCGGAGCATAAGCCTGGCGCATGAGTCGTTTAGCTGATTTAAGGACACCTGCATCATTCCAGTCAGCGCCAGACAAGGCCAGCAGCTCACTACCTTGGAATGCACCAGGCTGATACACAGGTATACATTCAAGGCCTTCATCTGGAACAAAACGATAGATATTTTTGGGATCTATAGCGTTGCCGCGACTATCCACTTCTAATGAAAAGCCGTAACCCAACTCATCGAGAAACGTCCACTCGAAGTTCCTTAGCGGAGGTTCCACGTCTGCATGATTACTCAATGCACGCAAGGTATTTGCATATTGATGGAAGATCGCCGGGTGCGGCTCTTCTGGCAAAAGAAGACGTACGATGAGCTCATTGAGATAAAGGCCACTAAACAGAGCATCTCCGCTCAGAAGAAAGGGAGGAGCCAAAGGCTCCATACGGTGAACTGTCTTTAATTCAGTACGTCCCCGGAACTGCCCTTCAAATAGCTGAAACAGCCGAACAACACTGCCAGATTTTCCACGAGCGCCTCGATAGACTGCTCGAAACCTCCCACGCAATGAAAAAAAGTCTACGAGCGTGCTACTTTCCCTGAAGGGCCGAGCATGAAGAACGAAGACTTTCTCAGGTTCTTGCATTAAAGATCTGCGTATCCCAAAGAGCGGAGTGCGCGCTCATCGTCTGACCAGCCGCTTTTTACCTTCACCCAAAGGTTCAACATGACCTTCGAATCGAAGAGGGCCTCCATATCTTTCCGAGCATCCTGACCAATCCGCTTGATTCGCTCACCTGCGTTTCCGATGAGTATCTTTTTCTGTCCATCACGCTCTACCAGAATCAGCGCATGGATGTGCAACACATTCCCTTGCTGTTTAAACTCCTCAATTTCAACCGTGACCTGATAGGGAAGTTCAGCACCCAGCTGACGCATAATTTTTTCACGTACGAGCTCTGCAGCCAGAAAACGACTACTACGATCAGTAAGCTGATCCTCAGGAAAGAAGTGGTCTCCCTCAGGCAGCCGATCCGCTACAAGCTTCTCGAGGGAATCCAGATTCACACCATTTTGCGCAGAGATAGGGATAACCTCTGCTTCAGGCAACTGCTCGGATAGCCACTTCAACTGAGGTAGAAGCTCTGCTTTATCTTCCATACGGTCCGTTTTGTTAACCGCCACAATCACCGGACATTTGACATGGCGGACTCGTTCTAGAACGAACACATCCTCTTCAGTCCAGCGCATGCGATCCACCACAAAGATAACTACATCTACATCTTTGAGGGCTGCGGATGCGGTCTTATTCATATAGCGATTGAGAGCTTTTTGATTCTCTTTGTGGATACCAGGCGTATCGACATAAACAGCCTGAACATCCCCTTCTGTCTTAATACCCAACAACGTATGACGTGTCGTTTGGGGCTTTCGAGAGGTGATAGCAAGCTTCTGCCCTAAGATATGATTCAGCAGAGTAGATTTGCCCACGTTAGGACGCCCAACGATAGCTACGTATCCACAACGGGATACCGGGTCAGTCATGGCCATTCTCTACTCCTAAAGCAATCAACGCGGCTGTTGCAGCCATTTGTTCTGCGATGCGGCGACTGGGCCCTTGGCCACTGGTTTTTTCGCTTAGCATCGATATGTCGCACTCGACGAAAAAGACGCGACAATGTGGCTCGCCTTCGATCGCGACCACTTCATACTTTGGCAACTCACATCCCCGCGCCTGCAGATGCTCCTGAAGGCGTGTTTTAGGATCCTTGTTCGTATCGACTGGCGTAAGCTCACGAAGTTGCGGCCCTAGCCAAGCCATGATCCGATCTCTGGCCGCTTCCATCCCAGCATCCAGATAGATAGCGCCAATCAGAGCCTCCATCGCATCTGCCAGAATAGACTCGCGGCGAAAGCCGCCACTTTTCAACTCGCCCGAGCCTAGCCGGAGATAGTCTCCAATCTCAAAACTACGGGCCAGGACAGCTAAGGTCTCTCCCTTTACCAATCTTGCGCGTAGGCGAGAAAGCTGGCCTTCACGGGCTTGAGGGAAATGTTGATAGAGCGCTTCGCCAATCACAAAGTTAAGAATAGCGTCTCCTAGAAACTCAAGACGCTCATTATTCTTACTGGCAAAACTGCGATGAGTGAGAGCCAGGACCATTTGGCCCTGGTCTTTGAAGGTGTAACCGAGCCGGCGCTCGAGACGATCTAAGGGTGGGTTCACGGGATACTTATACGGAAGTCGCGTTCAAAATGAACCACTAAATCAATATTACGGATTAGAGGTTCACGCTTTTCATAATCCAGATGGATAAGGAATCTATTGTCCTCAGTCTTCACCTGCATGGCTTTATCAAGGTCAATATCATTAATGCCATTAACCTGCATGCCCTTGCTTACATACGAATACACATCGGGCACGCTATGAATATTCATCGCTTTCTCACTTTCTATAGAGGTGATGACTTTGGTCATCGCCTGATAATCCAGATAATGAGGAATAAGCTTAAAGGCTGTGCTTGCCAAGAAAGCAATAATGCACAGCATTAGCAGCCAGCCTATGAAGGAAAGTCCCTTTTGCCTGTGCGACATAGACATGACGCATTTCCTATTTAATGAATGATCCCTACACGGGAAAAGTTAGGTAAATTTTTGACCTTTGGGTCAGGCCAGCTCATCCAGACAGCGAAGGCTTTGCCAACAATATTTTTATCGGGAACCATGCCAAGCAGTTCGTGTGGAATGCCAGGGTCGTTCCAGTAACGACTGTCATTAGAGTTATCCCGGTTGTCCCCCATCATGAAATAATGACCAGCCGGTATAACCCACTGACTATCCGCCGGCAGGTTATAACGAGTCATCTCCTCACGAATGACATGCTCTACGTCGCCTAATTTCTCTTTGTATAGCTTTGCACTACCCAAAGAGCCAGGCTCCTCTCCGATCAGTTGCTTTGAGACCAATTGACCGTTCACAAAAAGCTGCTTCTCTGAAGTATAGCGAATGGTGTCGCCAGGCAAGCCTACAACACGCTTGATGTAATTAACGGAGGGGTCGCTGGGATAGCGAAATACCATGACATCACCGCGCTGCGGGTCTCCAACCGGGATGATCTTAGTATCGATAACCGGCAAACGGATTCCATAGGCGAACTTGTTTACCAAGATGAAATCGCCCACTTCCAATGTGGGCTTCATTGATCCCGAAGGAATCTGGAAAGGCTCCACCAGAAACGACCGCAGAACCAAAACGATGGCGAGTACAGGAAAGAATGACTTCCCATACTCGACCAAGAGTGGCTCCTTCCTCAAATTATCCAAAGCAACTGGATCGGGCTCGGTAACCTGCCCTTCGTATGTCGCAATTCTTGTACGCCGGCGTGGCGCCAGAAAGACCAAATCAAACAGTGCCAAACCGCCACACACTGCGACAGCGATAACCAAAAGCAAAGGAAAATTGAATGACATATTCTCAGCTATCCACTTTGAGTACAGCCAGGAAGGCTTCTTGTGGAATTTCCACACTACCAACCTGCTTCATCCGCTTCTTACCCGCTTTCTGCTTCTCCAGCAGCTTACGCTTACGGGATACGTCTCCACCGTAACACTTGGCCAATACGTTCTTACGTAATGCCTTTACGGTTGTCCGCGCTACGATCTGCCCACCAATAGCCGCCTGGATCGCCACATCAAACATCTGACGTGGAATCAGCTCCTTCATTTTCTCTGTCAGAGCTCGACCTTTGTGGTGAGCCTTGTCTCGGTGAACGATCAATGCCAGCGCATCGACTTTCTCACCATTGATAAGGACATCAAGCTTGACCAGATTAGAAGCCTCGAAGCGATCAAAACTGTAATCCAGCGAAGCATACCCACGACTAACGGACTTGAGTCGATCGAAAAAGTCCAGAACAACTTCATTCATAGGCAGATCATAACTAACCTGAACCTGGCTGCTGAGGAACTGCATGTCCCGCTGCACACCACGCTTCTCAATACATAGGGTTATGACGTTACCCAAGTGCTCTTGAGGCACAAGAATATTGGCCCGCACGATCGGTTCGCGCATTTCTGCAATCGACGCAAGATCAGGCAGCTTTGAGGGGTTGTCTACGTATACGATTTCGCCATTCTTATGCACGACTTCAAACACTACAGTCGGTGCAGTCGTGATCAGATCCAGATCGTACTCGCGCTCCAAACGCTCCTGGATAATCTCCATATGGAGCATACCGAGGAAACCGCAGCGAAAGCCAAAGCCCAGTGCCTCTGAGCTTTCAGGCTCGTACTGCAAAGACGCATCGTTCAAGGTCAGCTTCTGCAGCGCTTCGCGGAAGTCTTCAAAATCATCCGAGCTGACCGGAAAGAGGCCTGCATAGACCTGAGGTTTGACCTTTTGGAAGCCCGGCAGCATGGCTACGTCTGGCGTGCTGGAAAGCGTCAGCGTATCACCTACTGGCGCCCCCAGGATCTCCTTGATACCAGCGATAATGAAGCCTACCTCACCGGCCTTAAGATCCTGCATTTCGGTATGCTTAGGCGTAAAGACGCCAACACTATCCACCTGATGTACTTTGCCGGTGGACTTCACCAGAATCTTGTCGCCTTTTTTCACACGTCCATGCTTGACGCGTACCAAGGACACAACACCTAGGTAATTGTCGAACCAGGAATCAATGATCAATGCTTGTAGAGGCGCCTCGATATTGCCTTCAGGCGCAGGGATCACCTTGACCAGTCGCTCCAGGACATCGACAACACCCATGCCACTCTTGGCTGAGCAGGGAACCGCGTCAGTGGCATCGATACCAATGATGTGCTCGATCTCTGCCTTAACGCGCTCTGGCTCGGACTGAGGCAGGTCCATCTTGTTGAGCACAGGCATGACTTCAAGACCTTGCTCAATCGCTGTATAGCAGTTGGCTACGGACTGAGCCTCAACGCCCTGAGCAGCATCAACAACGAGCAAAGCGCCCTCACAGGCAGCCAGAGAGCGGCTTACTTCATAGGTGAAGTCAACATGCCCAGGGGTATCGATAAAGTTGAGCTGGTACGTTTTACCATCCTGCGCCTTGTAGTGCAGCGTCACGCTGTGGGCTTTAATGGTAATTCCGCGCTCGCGCTCGAGGTCCATGGAGTCCAGCACCTGGGCTTCCATTTCGCGGTCGGACAGGCCGCCACACATTTGAATAAAGCGGTCGGCTAGCGTCGACTTGCCATGGTCAATGTGGGCAATGATGGAAAAGTTACGGATATGACTTAGGTCACTCACGGATCAACACTCGAAAGGCCAGCAGCGGAATGCCCGCTGGAAAAAATAGCCTGGGAGTTTACCCGATACTATGGAAACCCGTCACGCACGGACTTACATAAGGTAAAAAGGCGAGGTGTTTCCACCTCGCCTCATTGGCCTTACTTGGGCAGCCTGAAAGTAATAAAGCTGGCTCGTCCATCACGCATGACGCGCATGGAAATGGACTTGTCGGCAGGAAGCTTCTTCATTGTGTCCTGGAATTGGCGCGCCGAGGAAACCGGCTGATTATTCAAATGAGTAATTACATCGCCCGGACGCAAGCCAATCATGGCAGCCGGTCCGTCCGTTACCTGCTTGATTACCACGCCACTTTGCAACTGAAGGCTTTTCTTCTGCTCATCAGTCAGATCCGCAACAGCAATCCCCATTCGATTACTGCTACGCTCAGCGCCGGGCTGACCTGAGGCAACAATGGAGTCATCATCGGGCATATCACCGACCTTAACGGATACGGTCTTGCGTGCGCCTTCACGCACAATATTCATTTCCGCGGTGGCATCAGGCTTCAGGTTACCGATCAGATGAGGCAGATCTGCTGACTCAACAATCTGTTGCCCGTTAACCGACAGGATGACATCTCCCACCTTCAAGCCACTCTTGGCTGCAGGTCCGTTTTCCAAAACCTGAGCGATCAAAGCGCCGGCTGGCTTCTCCAAGCCAAAGGACTCTGCCAGGTCTTTGTCTACTTCTTGAATGACAACTCCCAACCAACCGCGCGTCACCTTACCCTCGGTACGCAACTGATTGGCCACATTCATAGCCACATCGATCGGGATAGCAAAGGAAAGCCCCATAAAGCCGCCCGAACGCGTAAATATCTGAGAGTTGATACCTACCACTTCCCCGCTCAGATTGAACAGCGGGCCACCAGAATTGCCAGGATTGATCGCAACATCCGTCTGGATGAATGGAACATAGTTCTCGTTTGGCAAGCTACGCCCCTTGGCGCTTACGATACCGGCTGTCACGGAGTGGTCGAACCCGAAGGGCGAACCAATAGCCAGCACCCACTCACCGACCTTGAGCTTGTCAGAATTACCTAACTTAACGGTCGGAAGATTCTTGGCGTCAATCTTGAGGAGCGCCACGTCTGTACGCGGATCAGCACCAATTAATTTGGCAGTATGATCGCTTCTGTCAGAAAGGCGCACGATGATTTCGTCCGCATCGGCTACCACATGGTTGTTGGTCAGGACATAACCATCAGCCGAGATAATAAAACCGGACCCCAACGACTGGGCTTCTCGCCGACGACTGTCCGGCCCTTGCGGCATTTGAGGAATGCTTCGCTCGAAGAATTCACGAATACCTGGCGGCAGCCCTTCGAGATCAGGCATGGACATGGCACCGCCACGGCTAGCCGGCAGGTTTTGGCGAGTACTGATATTAACAACGGCAGGGCTTGCCGACTCTACCAGCGGAGTAAAGTCTGGAAGATCCGCATGGGCCAATAGCGATACGCCTAGCGCCCATGTTGCCATCAAGGCTGCCAGGTAATGTTTAAACATTCGCATGAAATACAGCTCCCGTTCTTGCAGGGGACAGACAGTGCTAACAGTTAGCTTTTACCAAGCGATGGTGCAGTACCCACCGCATCACTACTTCAGGCAGCAGACGAACCGCCTTAAAAGAGTCACCTGACGAAATACCATAGAAAAGCTGAATGTTTCCTGATACTCCCTATGAGTATCAGGAAACATGTACTTATTAGCGGCACAGACTTAGTCGGGCCGTACGGATAACGCTATGCGCTCGGCCGTACCGGCAGGAACTTCGCCTACAACAGTAATCAACACATCCTTGTCAGATGGATTGATGCGCTTGGATACGACACTGGTAGGACCAAACTGGTTTCGACTATCGGTCATCGCTGTATGACTATCAGAGTCAACAAATACAGAAAAATTACTCAGACCATCGCTGTATAGAAGGTACTGTACAGGTCGTCCGTCCCCACCTGCCTGCCAGCTCTTCAATGATCGTACCTGCTCGAAGCCGGAGGGAAGCCAGGAAGCCGCCCATGTAGCTTGGTCTGCATGGCTCGCCTCTTCCGCTTCTGCGCTAGGAGCACAGTCACCTTTAGGATCAAGCTCAGCTGTACTTGGCGCAAGCGACGAGTAAGTAATGAACTGAAGTCTTTCCAGTGCATTACCCTTTTGATCGAATGTGGTGGATTTGAGGACCTGTCCAGTCGACTTGCTTAGTTGCATTTCATAAGCGTATCGATAGGAATCTTTGGGAATAAACGCTATGACATCCGTGAGATTGTCTGCAACGCGCGACTCTCCGAGATGCTTGAGGGTATAGCCTTTATCGATTTGATCAGGCCTCAATTTGGGAGCAAGGCTTTTTGCCACATCAACCTGATCATCTGCTGAAGTACTGCAGACAATGCGATTATTATCACGCACTACTTCATAAGGAGTGCCATCAAGCCGGTAGAGACGCTCTTTAACATCCCCATTGGAATCGACTTTTCTGGCGATATGATGTGAAGTTAGATTCCCATTGCTCTCGTAGATAAAAGAACCTTGGGAATCAACCTTGTCACTGGTTGATAGCTTGTTCAACCAATCCGTTGACTCGGCGGCTTGTACTGATTGAGTTATCAGTAACAAACCGCCTATTCCATATATAACTGGAGCAAACCGCATGCTCTTCCTTATCAGGGATTAACGAGTTTCTGCGTTAGCACCACGTGCATAAGGAAGCACGGAACCTTCAACACTGTTGAAAGTAGCCTGCTGTGCATGCTGACGAATGTAGCCAGGCAGCTGTGGGTTGGCCACTGCAGACGGATTAGCCGCCTTGGACTCAGCGCTCTGAGCACTTTCTTCGCTGTAATTAGCCAATACAGCAGGACTCTGTACCTGCGGTACGCTGATAGGTGCTGGAGCCTGTTGGGCCATCTGTTCAGAGACGCCTTCCTGGTTATACAGCCGCACACCTGCCAACACAGCCACTGTTACAGAAGCCGCGACTGCCACTCGACTGATCGCACTCCACCGGCTTACCTTGGGCTTAGCCACTGCAGCAGGTGTAGTCACCACAGGCGCCTCTTCGTTAGCCAGCGCAGCCGATACTGCAGATGCGATATCAAGCTTTGGCATGATAGGTTCGTTGCGAATGACTGCACGAGCCATTGCATAACGGGACCAAGTAGCACGGAGTTCAGCGTCCTCGCTTGTCGCCGCGAGTACACGTCTGACTTCCAGTTCGTCCGCTTCGTTATCCATAACAGCGGACAGTGATTCCAGCAGAGCTTCACGATTCATATCAACCTCTCTCATAGCTGTCGCCGCTGTCTCATGCTTCCCGCAACAAAGGTTGCAGGGCTTTATCGATGGCTTCCCGCGCACGGAATATGCGCGAGCGTACTGTACCTACTGGACACTGCATCACATTTGCAATGTCCTCGTAACTAAGACCTTCAAATTCACGCAAAGTTAGCGCGGTTCTTAAATCTTCTGGCAATTGCTGAATGGTGCGATGAACGGTACTTTCAATTTCGTCCCGCAACAGCGAACGCTCAGGCGACTCAATATCCTTTAAGGCATGATCACCTTCATAGAACTCAGCATCTTCTGCGCTTACGTCACTGTCCGGTGGACGACGACCACGAGCAACCAGATGATTTTTTGCTGTGTTTATCGCAATGCGATATAGCCAGGTATAGAACGCACTATCACCACGAAAATTCCCTAGCGCGCGATAGGCTTTGATGAAAGCTTCTTGCGCTACGTCTTGCGCTTCCTGGGTGTCGTGCACGAAGCGCACAATCAACCCTAAAATCTTGTGCTGGTATTTCAGCACCAGGAGATCAAATGCACGCTTATCGCCTCGCTGCACGCGCTCGACAAGCTGCTGATCCTGTTCCTGGGTTTGCATGGGAGCTCCTTGTTGATTCCGAAGGAGACCCGCTTCACCCTTCTCATCCTGTTGTTTGGATAGACCAGGGTGCTGCGTAAAAGTTCTCCCCACGGCAGATATCGGGCGAACCTTGTCTTCGATTCGCTGATCGGTAAGCCGGTCTTCCGCCGACATCCGCTGATAGCTATTAGCAGTCATTCCACTATTCATTCTCTCGGCCACTTTTTACTGTCCGTGTGGAAAATTATCCTCACATGGACGGCTCCGGGCCCTATAAAGTTCCTTCCTCCATAGAATGACATCGCCATTACGCTAGTTAATCGTATAGCTAAACCAACAAAAAGAGACGATATATGGGCCAACACATCGATCATGATGTTCTGATCATCGGCAGCGGCGCTGCTGGCCTCACCCTGGCACTAACCTTACCCTCGCACCTTCGGATCGCAGTTCTCAGCAAAGGCAACCTTTCTAATGGCTCAACCTACTGGGCACAGGGTGGTGTAGCCGCTGTGCTGGATGAGGACGACACCATAGACTCCCACGTCAAGGATACATTGATAGCGGGTGCTGGATTATGCAACGAACAGGCTGTTCGTTTCACGGTGGAAAGAAGCCGTGAGGCCATGGAATGGCTAATCGACTTAGGCGTTCCTTTTACTCGAAGCGAAGGAGACGCACAGAAAAGGTTTCCTCTTCATCTGACCCGTGAAGGTGGCCACAGCCATAGGCGGATCATCCACGCTGCCGACGCAACTGGCGCTGCAATATTCGATACTCTACTGGCTGCCGCTAAGGAACGGCCTAATATTCATCTGCTTTCACAACAGGTTGCGGTCGATCTGATTACAGGCATCAAGATCGGACTAAAAAACAACCGCTGCCTAGGTGCATACGTACTTGACCGAAACACCGGTGAAGTTGATACATACGGTGCACGCTTCACAGTCTTAGCGACCGGTGGAGCAAGCAAGGTGTACCTCTACAGCAGCAACCAAGAAAGCGCCTGCGGTGACGGCATTGCCATGGCATGGCGAGCCGGCTGCCGTATAAGCAATATGGAATTCAATCAATTCCACCCTACCTGCCTTTATCATCCGCAGGCCCGCAACTTTTTGATTACGGAAGCACTGCGAGGCGAAGGGGCTCTTCTGAAGCTGCCAAACGGTGAGCGGTTCATGCCGCGCTTTGACGAGAGAGCCGAACTGGCGCCACGCGATATCGTAGCCCGGGCGATCGACCATGAGATGAAGCGACTTGGCATTCCTTATGTCCATCTCGATATTAGCCATAAGCCGGCCGACTTCATTACTGCACACTTTCCTACGGTCTATGAGCGATGCCTGAGCCTGGGCTTCGACATTCGCCACGAGCCAATCCCTGTCGTACCGGCTGCTCACTATACCTGCGGCGGGGTATGCGTAGATGAAAACGGAAGTACTGACCTGCCGGGGCTCTATGCCGTCGGAGAAACCAGTTTTACGGGATTGCATGGTGCTAATCGAATGGCCAGCAACTCACTACTCGAATGCTTCGTTTATGCGCGATCGGCGGCCAGGCATATCGAGAGTCAGCTCGACAAGACAGAGCACCCTCCCCACCTTCCCAACTGGGATGCCAGCCAGGTAACCGACTCGGATGAGGATGTCATTATTACGCACAACTGGGAGGAGCTGCGCCGCTTCATGTGGAACTATGTAGGTATCGTCCGAACCGACAAGCGATTGCAACGCGCCTACAACCGCATACAGCTTTTAATGAAAGAAATAGATGACTTCTACAGCAATTACAAAGTAAGCCGTGATCTGATTGAGCTTAGAAATCTTGCCCAAGTAGCAGAGTTGATTGTCCGCTCCGCCATGGCGCGCAAGGAAAGCCGTGGCCTGCACTACACACTGGATTATCCCAGGCCGTGCAATCAGGTACAGGATACTATTCTGGTGCCGCCCAACGTCGCTGCGCAAACCTGAGCCTGACCCGCAGACGCCGGTGAGCATCCGGCGTCATAGCATCGGACGGGATACAAACTGCCCGGGTCCACTTTTCATCTACACGCCGATATCGCAACACGATAATAAGCGGCAGCGCCATGCTATCCCGGCATAGCTGAACAGGGTGCCACCCCTGCCCTGGAGACCAGAGTTGCCATCCGCTCTCATCATGTTTCAGGCGGCGCGGCTCATTTGGCCGATGCAACAATATGGCGCCCGGAATTACCCAGGCAGCATGGGCGACACACATGAGAGCGCCCATGATGGCCGCCCATGTCGGAATGTTGGCCATAAATAACGAGACGAAGGCCAACAGCAAGGTCGCACAATAGACACAAAATAATTGTCGAGAGTGCTGCCAGTGGCATTCAAACGGCTCAATCCGGTTGGACACGATCCAGAATCATCCGAACGATATACTTTAGGTCTGGATCTTCAGGCTCGCCCCGCTGCATAAACCAGACGAACATGTCCTGATCTTCACAGTCGAGGAGTTTTTTGTAGCGGTCTTGATCCTGCTGGCTCAGTGAAGGGTAAACTTCCTGAACGAAAGGTACCAGCAACACGTCCAGTTCAAGCATGCCGCGACGGCTGTGCCAGAAAAGTCGCTTGAGTTCGGTTTCGTCTGTCATGGTGGCTCCTCAAAGTTGGGCGCATTATAGGCGAGTTCATCAGATTGCTCAGCTCTACCTGCAGGAAGGCATCTTGTTGTTATCGCAACTGACAAGAACACGCCTGCGTTCTATGATGAGCGTTCATTCTCTTGCCGTTGATGCTCTATGGCTGACTCCTTATATTTTTGCGCACTGTCTCATGAAGGCATCCTGGCGATTCGCGGAGCGGACGCGGGAAAATTCCTGCAAGGCCAAGTGACTTGCAACATCAATTATCTCAATGCAGAAACATCCAGCCTGGGTGCTCGCTGTACGCCTAAGGGAAGAATGGTTTCGAGCTTTCGCATCGTGCAAATCCAGGAAGGATACCTGCTGGCGATGGCGAAGGAATTAGTAGAGCCGCAGTTGACGGACCTAAAGAAATACGCAGTGTTTTCCAAGTCGACGCTGGCAGACGAAAGTGCTGAATGGGTGCGATTCGGCGCCAGTGTTGAGACAGCGCAGAAAGCACTGCCGTCATTGACTCTTCCCGAACAGGTTAATGGTGTTGCTCATTTTGACGGCATGTTGGCGATACGTCTGAGTGGACAGCGTATCGAAATCTGGACTCCTAGCGCGCTTGCTGAGTCCTTCCATCAGCAATTAAGCAGCATAGCGCCTGAGGTCGCCCTAGAGCACTGGCTGCTGGGCCAGATACGCGAGGGAATCGGACAGGTGTTCGGCCCCACCCGCGAGCTGTTCATTCCTCAAATGATCAACCTGCAGGCCGTGGATGGCGTCAGCTTCAAAAAAGGCTGCTATACCGGTCAGGAAATCGTCGCACGCATGCAATACCTTGGGCGACTGAAGCGCCGACTCTATCGCCTAAAGGTAGACGCTGATACACCAGCGCCTGGCACCGAGCTGTTTTCTCCGGTGCATAATAGCAGCGTGGGAGAAGTGGTATTGGCTGCGCGGGATGACGGTAGAACAGAGTTTCTGGCTGTTTTACAAATCGATGCGAAAGAGGATGGCCGCATTCATCTCGCATCTAACGAGGGCCCCGTGTGCGAGCTCTTAGATCTGCCTTATGTAATCGATACGGATCGCGAAATTCAACGCTGACGTATCAGACGAATGCTTTTCGAGGGATAAAGAATGATCATGCTTGCCGAACAGGTAGCTCAAGAGCTCAACGAGGCCATTGAAAACGATCAGCTGGTTCTGCCAACGTTACCTGAAGTGGCCCTGCGTGTTCGCGAGGCCGCCGAGGATCCGGATGTCACAAGCGCTGACATGGGCAAGCTCATCGGCAACGATACGGCATTGACGGCGCGAATCATTAAGGTAGTAAACAGTCCGCTGCTCAGAATTAGCAACGAGATCACGGATCTTCACACCGCTATCAATCGGCTAGGTATCAACTACACCTGCAATCTTGCAATCGGACTTGCAATGGAGCAGATGTTCCAAGCTACTACCGACGCGGTTGATCATAAGATGCGTGAGGTATGGGCTAAAAGTACGGAAATCGCGGGCATCAGCTATGTTCTGTGCAAGCACTTCACTCGCCTTTCTCCCGATCAGGCTGCATTGGCGGGTCTGGTGCATCAGATCGGTGTGCTACCCATCCTGACGTATGCCGAAGAACACAGTTCACTGTTGGCCAACTCGCTGACACTGGATCGTGTAATCGAGGAAATCCATCCCAAGATAGGAAAGCGGATTCTGAAAGCCTGGGATTTCCAGGAGTCCATTGTCAACGTGCCTCAGGATTATCTGGACTTCGAGCGCAATACGCCCAAGGTGGATTACGCCGACATTGTTCAGGTTGCTTACCTGCAGAGCCTTAGCGGCACGGAGCACCCCTTGACTAAAATGGACTGGACGCCTATTGCTTCCTTCAGAAAGCTGGGGCTGGATCCTTCTACCGACATCAAGGCCGATGAGGATCTAGGGGAAGCACTGGAACAGTCCAAGCACTTCCTTCAATAGGCCGTCCAATCGATATTGGGGATCACGCGCTCGTCAGGGAATACAACCCTTACACGCAGCCCTCCCGCCGCGCCATCATGCAAGGTTATAGCAGCCTGATGAGCGCGGCAGATCTCTCCCACGATAGCCAATCCCAACCCGGCACCGCCCCGCTGAGGATCCAGCCGGTGGAATCGCTCGAAAACGTGCGTTCGCGCATCGGCAGGAATACCCGGGCCATCATCCTCAACCTCAAGAATACAGGGTGTGAGCACCCGGATTATGACCGTACCATTTTCAGGCGTGTGAGCCAGTGCGTTATCAATAAGGTTGGATAACAACTCATTGAGTAAGGTCGGCTCGCCCTTTACCCATACCTCAGCTTCCGCTTCCAGCTCCAGCGAGACACCTCGCTTATAGGCCAACGGCGCAAGCGCAAGACCAAGATCTCTGGCCAAGGCTCCCAATTCGATGCGCTCTGCTCCACCTTCGGCAATGGCCTGTGCCCCGCTTTCGATCCTTGCCAGGGACAGGAGCTGATTGGCGAGATGAGCCAAACGGTCTGTATTGCGCTGGGCATCAAGCAGGGTTGCATGCCATTGCTGCGGGCTCTGCTCACGAACACCCAGCTCAAGACGAGCCTTTAGCGCGGCCAGTGGTGTACGTAATTCATGGGCGGCGTCGGCAATGAACTGAGCCTGACGCTCGAAGAGCCCTCTCAGCCTGACCGTAAACTGGTTCAATGCGCTTACCAAGGGAAACAGCTCCCGCTGAATCACCACCCTAGGCAGTGGACGCAAATCGTCCGCCTGACGCTCCTCAACCGCAGCCCTTAATCGCTCAAGCGGCTGAAGCGCTACGCTTACAACCCACCAAACCAGCAGCAAAGCTCCCACGGAAAGAAGGCAGAGCCGCAACAAGGTATCAACCAGCAGACTACGCGCCATGTTTTCACGAGCCTGCTCTGTCTCCGCTACCCGTATTTCAGCCATGCCGTTCATGTTGGTTTCACTGACCGGCTGCATCAAACTGACAACTCGTACACCTTGCCCCCGGTACTGTCCGTCATAGAAGCGCGCCAAGGCAGGATAGTCCTGAGTCAGCGGCGTACCCGGAGGCGGTGGCGGAAGATTTTCGTACCCGGAGGTCAGATGCCCTTCAATGTCGAGCACCTGATAATAGATTCGGCCGGCACTGTCATAAGCAAAGGTATCCAGCGCGACATAGGGCACATCGGCCCTCAGGGTACCGTCCTCTGCGGACAGCCCGGCTGCGATGGTTCGGGCTGATGCCAAAAGCGTCCTGTCATAGGCGGTGTCGGCAACCTGCCGACCATTGATATAGGCGCTAAGGCTGCTCACGATCAATAACAAGGCCAGCAAGACAGCCAGACGGCCAAGCAATCGACCTCGCAGACTGCCCTCGATGACAACACTGCTATTGGCTTCAGAACTTTCCGGGCTTACCCGCACGCCTTCCCTGCGCTCAAGCACCTGAAAACTCCAGCAAGTAGCCCAGCCCTCTAAAGGTCACGATACGAACAGCACTGGCCTCAAGCTTCTTGCGCAAACGATGTATGTAGATTTCGATGGCTTCAGGGCTGGCTTCTTCATCTAGACCAAAGACCTGGGAAGCCAGTTGTTCCTTACTCATCACCCGACCGGGGCGGGCAATCAGAATGCCAAGCACTGCCTGCTCACGCGAGGTCAGGGTCAAGGGTTCATTATCAAGCGTGAAGCGTCGGGTGTTGAGGTCATAGACGAGCGGGCCGCAGCGCTGTTGGCGCTCGCCGCCCAACACACTGCGTCGAAGCAGCGCCTTGACTCGAGCTTCGAGCTCGGTAAGTTCGAAGGGTTTAGCTAGGTAATCGTCAGCCCCTAGGTTAAGCCCCTGAACCCGATCCTTCACTTCCCCGCGCGCCGTCAGCATCAATACCGGCAAACGGTTACCCCGCTCACGAAGACGGGCCAGGATTTCGAAGCCATCCATTCGCGGCAACCCAACATCCAGAATGGCCAATGCGTATTCCTCACTTGCCAGTGCCAGGTCAGCAGCGACACCGTCATTGATGACGTCGACAGTCCAACCTTCTCCCTTCAGCGCCTGCGCCACACTTTCAGCCAGTGACAGATGATCTTCGACGAGCAAGATGCGCACTCGATTCTCCGAAATCGTGTTAGATCGTCTCAGTGTACCCAGAGCGACTGATAAATGGTCTAGATCCTTTCAGATTGAAAGCTTCGTGAAAGCTTGTGCCACTACGATCAGGTTAATAAGCCTTATACGCACCAAAGGCCCTACAAAAACAACAATACGGAATCCCATCATGCAGACTCGTCGCGTACTCGCCTCGTCGGAAACTCTTCCGCCCTACCCTACTTACGCACTTCGCCAGCCGCCAGGCTCGCTACCTGTTTACGTATCAGTTTTCAACTGACGCAAGATTGCTTCAGCAATGGAATCACACTGCTCTGTTGCCGTTCCGCACTATAAAAACAAAAGGAGATAACCATGGCCCTATCCCTACGCCCCCTGGCAATCGCTGCTGTTGCAGCAATGCTCTCCACACAGCTGCAAGCTGAACCCAAACGCCCTGAATGTATTGCACCAGCCTCTCCAGGCGGTGGTTTCGACCTGACCTGCAAACTTGCCCAGAGCGCGCTGGTAAACGCCAAGCTGCTAGAAAAACCTATGCGGGTTACCTACATGCCAGGAGGTGTAGGCGCAGTGGCTTACAATACTGTCGTGGCACAACGCCCCAAGGAAGGTGGAACAATCGTTGCGTTTTCAAGCGGCTCCCTGCTCAACCTGGCGCAGGGCAAGTTTGGCCGCTTCGATGAAAAGGCCGTCAAATGGCTGGCAGCGGTAGGAACCAGTTACGGTGCCATCGCCGTAAAGAATGATTCCCCCTACAAGACCCTTGGCGATCTGGTCGAAGCGCTTAAAAAGGATCCAGGCAAAGTGGTCATTGGCTCTGGCGGAACTGTCGGTAGCCAGGACTGGATGCAGACCGCCCTCGTTGCCAAGGCCGCGGGTATCAATCCGCGTGACCTCCGCTATGTCTCACTGGAAGGCGGTGGCGAGATCGCAACGGCTCTGCTGGGTGGGCATATTCAAGTGGGCAGTACGGATATTTCCGACTCCATGCCTCACATCGAGAGCGGTGATATGAGAATCCTGGCGGTTTTTTCCGAAAACCGTTTGGATGAGCCTGCCATGGCCAACATCCCCACCGCTCGCGAGCAGGGGTACGACATCGTATGGCCTGTAGTGCGCGGCTATTACCTCGGCCCGAAAGTCAGTGATGAAGACTACAACTGGTGGAAAGCCTCCTTCGACAAACTGCTGGCTTCGGATGACTTTGCCAAACTACGCGACCAGCGTGAGCTTTTCCCATTTGCCATGACTGGCAGTGAGCTGGATGCCTACGTACAGAAGGAAGTTGCCAAGTACCGGGGCATGGCCAAAGAGTTTGGCCTGATCCAATAACGCTACCTGACGCTCCGCGCAGGCGGAGCGTCCGAGGGAAATGCCATGCTTTTTCAACGTCTCTTTCTGGGCGTCTGGCTAATTGCCGGCCTGGTCATGATGTACCTTGCCCTGGATTATCAGGCACCGTTCTCTTACGAGCCGGTCGGCCCCCGCGCCTACCCCATGTTGATGCTGGGACTGATGTCAGCAGGGCTGGCTTACCTTCTGATCAAGCCTACGCCAATTGATCACGCCCATGACGAACAACCCATGGATGCACCGACTGCGCGCAAGGTAGTCAGCTGCGTTCTGCTGCTACTGGCTTACGCCCTGCTGTTCGAGCCATTCGGCTTTGTTCCCAGCAGCATCGTTGCAGGCTTTCTGTTTGCTCGACTCTATGGCGGGCGCTGGTTGCCCAGCCTCGTGACCAGCATTGTCATGTCCATCTGCCTATACATCCTGTTCGATCGCATTCTGGACGTTCCACTGCCCTTGGGCATCCTAGACGGCCTGGAGATCTAAGATGGAAACCTTGAATTTTCTTGCCCAAGGCTTTGGTGTTGCCTTAACGCCTACCAACCTTATTATCGCCCTGATCGGTACGCTGATCGGAACCGTGGTTGGCCTGCTCCCAGGCTTAGGCCCTATCAATGGGGTGGCCCTGTTGATCCCGGTAGCGTTTGCGCTAGGTCTGCCGCCTGAATCCGCTTTGATTCTTTTGGCAGCGGTTTACCTTGGCTGTGAATATGGCGGACGTATTTCGTCGATTCTACTGAACATCCCGGGCGAAGCATCAACGCTCATGACCACCCTGGACGGCTATCCACTGGCCCGTAAAGGATTGGCCGGCGTAGCCCTGTCCTTGTCAGCCTGGAGCTCCTTCATTGGCGCCTTCGTGGCGACATGCGGCATGGTACTGTTTGCCCCGCTGCTGGCTAAATGGGCAATTGCCTTTGGCCCAGCTGAATACTTCGTGCTGATGGTCTTTGCCATTGTCTGTCTGGCAGGCATGGCGGGTGACAAACCCGTCAAAACGCTGGTCGCCTCGTTGCTAGGGCTTTTCCTGGCAGCCATCGGCATTGATGCCAACAGTGGTGTTTATCGCTTCACCTTTGACAGCATCCATCTGGCAGACGGCATCCAGTTTGTTGTGCTGGTCCTGGGCTTGTTTTCAGTAAGCGAGGTGTTATTGCTGCTTGAGAAAACCCACCATGGCCAGGAAGCTGTCAAGGCAACAGGTCGCATGCTGTTCAACTTCAAGGAAGCCAAGTCGGTATTCCTGACCAACCTTCGCTGTGCTGTTGGCGGTTTTGTCATGGGTGTATTGCCCGGTGCGGGTGCGACACTGGCCAGTGCCTTGGCCTACATGACTGAAAAGCGCATGGCTGGTGAAAAGGGTGAGTTTGGCAAAGGAGACCTTCGCGGCCTTGCTGCGCCCGAAACCGCGATCGGTGCGTCCTGCTGTGGCGCCATGATCCCTATGCTGACGCTGGGTGTTCCAGGGTCGGGAACGACAGCAGTCATGATTGGCGCCCTTACGCTGTACAACATCACTCCTGGCCCGCTTCTGTTTCAGAACGAGCCTACGCTGGTCTGGGGTCTGATCGCTTCGCTGTTCATTGCCAACGTGATGCTGCTCATCCTGAACGTACCCATGATCAAGGTTTTCACCAAGATCCTGGCCGTGCCGAACTGGGCATTGGTCCCCATCATTGCCATCATCACGTCAATTGGCGTTTATGCCGTGCACGCGACAACGTTTGACCTGATCCTCATGGTGATTATTGGAATCATTGGATACATCCTGCGCAAGCTGGACTTCCCACTGTCGCCGCTGCTGCTGGGCTTCATTCTGGGCGGCCTCATGGAGCAGAACCTGCGCCGAGCGCTTTCGATCTCCAATGGCAGCATGGACATTCTATGGTCCAGTGGCATCAGCCAAATCGTATGGCTGCTGGTCATCGTCATGTTGATCCTGCCGATAGTTCGCATCTGGCGTCGTCGCTCTCTTCGCCGTAAAGCCAACTTGGCCAACGCGTGATAAAGGCAAAAACCAAACAGTGAAGCGTTTCTGTCACACGTTGATCGTCTCGCTCCGGCCCTGGTGGATGACTCCCCTGGCCGGAGCAGCCGGAGGATACTTGGCCAGTCTCGCGCACTGGCCCCTTCCCTGGATGATCGGCTCACTGCTTGGAGTTATCGCTATCCGCTGCTGTGGCTGGCTGACTAAGGAAATGCCTCACGCGCGCAAAGGAGGCCAATGGGTGATCGCCACAGGCATTGGCCTGCATTTCAACCAAACCATTGTTGAACAGATTGCAGCGCACGCGCTGATCATTGCGCTTGGCACGGTGCTGACCGTCACCGCCAGTGTGATAGGCATTGTCTTATTACGACGCAGCGGCGAGGACCGTGCAACTGCTTTTTTTGCCAGCATGCCTGGAGGCGCCAATGAAATGGTCAATCTGGCCAAACGCAATGACGCCGTACTGGCTCGAGTGGCCGCTGCTCAGAGCCTGAGAATGGTGTTTGTGCTGTTAAGCGTTCCGGCAGCTTACAAGTATTTATTTGCAGGCGAGCATGTTCTTGTTTCGCACACTGTTGAAATCAGTTTTTCTTGGTTATTGCCCATCATGGTGGCCGGTGCCGGTCTGGCATTCATCTTTCAAAAGCTGCGACTGCCAAACGCCTGGCAATTGGGCGCTCTCCTGACCAGCATTACAGCCAGCGTGACATTCAATTTGAATATCGGCTTGCCTGCAGGAGCGGGGGACATCGGCCAGTGGCTCATTGGCAGCTCACTAGGATGCTATTTCGATCGCCCCTTCTTTCGCCAGGCGCCCGCCTTCATGGCACGCACGGTGTTGGCTACCTGCTTGGCCATCCTCATTGCCACCCCTATTGCAATGGGACTGGGCTGGTTGACCGGACTCGATGCCCGCTCGCTTTTGCTGGGGATGGTACCTGGAGGTATCGCCGAGATGAGCCTGACCGCCGAAGCATTGCATTTGCTGGTACCGCTGGTCACAGCCATGCAGGTGCTTCGGCTGCTGCTGGTTCTTTTCCTGGCACAACCGGTCTACCGGCTCTGGATGCGCCGAGCGACTGACTAGCGATTAGCCCTTGCCCAACGCCTTTTTGGGATAAATATCGTAGCGACTGGATTTGCCATCCAGACTATAACTGGGCTTCGCCCCCTCGATAGGAGGCGCCTTGCGTGGACGCTTCACCACCACGCGATGACTGGCCAACCCGAGGGCAGCCTCAAGCAAGGCTGGTGCGTCAGGATCATCACCTACCAAGGGACGAAAAATGCGCATTTCCTTTTTTACCAGCGCCGACTTATCACGATGGGGAAACATGGGATCGAGGTAGATCACTTGAGGTGCCTCATCCATCTTCCGCATCAGCTCAATGGCATTTCCCTTGAGAAGGGTCATGCGCGCCACGATAGCGCCGACTTCCTTGTCGCCTGTTGCACGCCTTAGACCGTCCTCAAGCAGAGCAGCAATCAAGGGCTGGCGCTCGATTAATGTGACCGCGCAGCCCAGCGTCGCCAGAACGAAGGCATCACGGCCAAGGCCGGCCGTGGCGTCGAGTACATTCGGACGTATGCCTGTGCCAACACCGACAGCCTTGGCAATCATCTGCCCACTGCCGCCTCCAAACCGTCGCCGATGCGCTGCTGCACCTTCCAAAAGATCTACCCGCACCGGTCCTGGCGCATCTGGGCCACGCTGAACCAGTTGAAGACCCGACTCCCCCAACTGAAGCACAAAATCCGTCTCAGGCGCTTGAGTGACAGGCAGGCCTAGCTGCAAGCCCAAGGCATCTGCCTGTCCCTGCCATGCGGCATCAAGCGGTTGGATGGAAACGGCGACAGCACTTGGATCAGTAATCATGACAAGGTCAATCAAGAAACAAAGCCCGCATTTTGCCAGAGCGCTGCCGGATAGGCACGCTTAACGGCACACATGGAAGCCCCCCATGTCGAGATGAAAGTGGTCATGGTGCGCCGCGTTGTAATTTGGAGACAGCGTCGTGTTAAAGGATTTACAGGCTCCTTCTCGAAGCAAATGTAAGAACCGTGCCTTGCTATCGTCCCCTTTCCAATCACGCGCTACGGTAATGCGCTGTCCGTTCTCCAGGCGAAAGCCAGCCAAGTCCAACGCATTGGCGGTAGCATGCTCACTACGACGGGCATTGGCACGATGATAAATATTGCGGCAGGCGAAACTTCCAAAATGCTCGACACTGACGACACGCTGCCCGAAAACGGCCTCTGCTGCTGGTTGTAACGTGTGCAGTTCAAACAAGGCGTAGGCTGTTGCTAAAGGACATGTCGCAAGGAAACTGCCGCTGAAGGCTACATTGGAGCGTTGCACCCTAACGACATTCTCCAGCGGGCACTGCTTGGTCCCGGCATTAGCAGGCATCTGGGCGTAGCGCAGCGGTGACGTCTGCAACGCCTGTGCGCATAGCTCAGGATCGTGTTGCAGCCTTATCAGCTTGTATCGGGTCAGAAAATTGGGTGGCTGTCGCACATCAAGCGGCTTAAATGGATTCCATTGAGGCGGAACACGGATCCAGTCATAGGCCAGACCGATCCCGGCCACCAGAATGATCAAGCACATTAGAGCAAAGACGTAACGCATACCTGTCCTGACAGTGAGCGGTCATGACTGGCGTATATGATCTGGCTTACAGCAAGCCTAGCTGCTCGACAGGCTCAGCCATGACTGGCAATGGCGGTAGTTCCGGCAAGCGCTCCTGCAGTTGCGCATGAAAACGCATGGCAAGTTCAGGAGCATGACGGTTGTCAGGTGTATGCAGAAATATGTAAGGAGTACGCCCTTCCTTGATCCACTCTGCAAATTTATTCACCCAAGGTTCTAGATAGATATCATTGGCCTCAAGTTCCAACCGACCAATGAAGCGGATCTGTGGTGATTGGGTAAAAGCAGGAACACGGACAGGCACGCGAGGCTTTTTGGCTTGCGCGTCACGAATGACCTCGGAGACCGGTTCGCTACTGAACAAGGCACGGGAATCCAGTCCGATACGCTCGACATTTCTGGCCATCAGCAAATTGTTGAGCTCACGCTCAGCCATACCCTTGCTGAAAAAATCGTCATGTCGCACCTCTACTGCTATTCGCCCTGAGGAAGGCAGTGCATCCAGAAAATCAGCCAGCTCTGCCAGTCGATTCGGACCAAAGTTTGAAGAAAACTGAAGCCAGTATGGGCTGACACGCCTCCCTAACGGGACCAGCAGCTGCATGAAGGAATGCGCATGGGATAAGCAGGCTCTTAGATCACCGTCATGGCTGATCTCGCGAGGAAACTTGGCGCAGAAGCGAAAGTGATCCGGCATCAACTCAGCCCATCTCGATACCGTCTCGACAGAGGGCTCGGCATAGAACGTGGTGTTTCCCTCTACCGCGTTAAACACCTGAGCATAGCGCGGAAGAAATTCCGAGGATCGTGTAGATGCTGGATAGAGTGAACCTCGCCAGTGAGGATCACTCCATGATGGGCAACCAATATAATAAGGCAGCATCAAGCTTCAGACATAAAAGTCCAGGCCTACTACCTGAGCGGCCCCGGTATCTCGTGGCAGCATGGCAATGCTATCGTAACTGGCAATGGCCCGTGCGCTACGGGCGCTGATCGGCTGTTCATAGAGAACATATTCCCGCGCTGTCAGCAGCTGAGCATCACTGGTCACTTCATCATCTGGCTGGGTTGACTCGACTCTGCGAATCAGTGGCGCAGTACCCAACCCCTGCGAGGAAACATTACCCGTAGCGGGCTGCTCACGACGGACTTCTTCCTCATTCTGTATCTCATGATACGAGCTGTCCGCCCGATTACGACCAGGACGATCTAATGAGTAAGAGGAAGTGTAGCTATCGATACGCATGATTAATGCCCTTTTGCCAGTATCGCCACTGTATGAGATCGCCTGCGCTTAGCAAACTATCTCAAATACCATACGGTCGATGAAATCAGCAGTTCATCTGTTGACCTCAGTAATACACACAGGGTTTTACCGCCTGTCGCCTGTTGCTGTCGAGGCCGGATCAGCGTGGCTGCTTAGGCGTGGCAACTTGATCACGCAAATAGACAGGCTGCGCTTCTTCTGCTGGTACGGCGCCTCCCTGACTCCATGCATACGTCGCCAGGGTCAGGATATCCTTGGCATGGGGCAGAAGATTACCATCCGTTTCGGCAACAGGAGCCGCTATGCGGCCAACATACCCCCATCCTGTACCAGCTCCAAACCATTCTCCTGCACTGCCTGCTGGAAGCTGCACCTGCTCGGGAGGAAGCACCGCTTCAACTCCAACCAGTTGCATCACCTCCTGCTCCAAGCGATAACAACCCCAGTAAACTTCATCCATACGTGCATCGATAGCGGCGGCTATCTGATTAACGCCTCGCTCACGATAAACCCGCTGCGCCAGTGCAGCCAGATTGGATACCGGCAGCACTGGCCGGTCCAGACCGAAAGCCAGGCCTTGAACAACACCAATCGCAATACGCACGCCGGTAAATGCGCCAGGACCGCGACCGAATGCGATGGCGTCTATGGCCGTTAGCGCAAGTTCTGATTCAGCCATGAGTTCTTGAACCATGGGCAGCACTTTCTGTGCATGCATACGGGGAATCACTTCATAGCGGCACATGACGCTTCCTTCATGGAGGAGCGCAACAGAACAGGCTTCGGTAGCAGTATCAATGGCCAACAGCGTAGGCATCGGTGGTATCCAGACAAAACAGCAAAGTCTGCCAGTATAAGTTCCAGAAACGACAACGGCCATCCGAAGATGGCCGTTGATCGAATCTCTAATACTTACAGGTTGCCGGCTTTCTTGACGCCATCTTTGACATCGCCAACCACCTTTTGGCCTTTACCCTTGATCTCTTGGGTATCGCCTTCATTCTTGAGGCTCTGATTATCGGTGGCCTCACCTACACCTTGCTTGGCTTTACCCGCTACTTCGTTCGCAGTGCCTTTGATCTTATCTGTTGTGCTGCTCATAGCGTTCTCCTAATTTCGTTGTGTGCCTTATTAGGACTGAGCGCAAGACAGAGGAGTTCAACTATTCTTGTTTGAGAGGCTGGCTTTTGCTTTTTTGCATTTTCCCTTCAGATACTAAAAACGGCCCTGAAAGGACCGTTTGGCAACAGATAGAAACGCCTTTACTTGAGCGCTTCGAGTACCTTGGCCGTAATCGATTCGACGGACCCGACACCTTCAACCCGGCTGCACTTCGGCGTACCTTCAGCATCTGCTAGCTTCTGGTAGAAGTCTACCAGCGGCTTGGTCTGGGAATGGTACAGATCGAGACGCTTACGTACGGTTTCTTCTTTGTCATCTTCACGCTGAACGAGATCCTCTCCGGTTTCGTCGTCCTTACCTTCGACTTTCGGCGGATTGTAGAGCGTATGGTACACACGACCTGAAGCCGGGTGTACGCGACGACCCGACATACGCTTGACGATCTCTTCATCATCCACGGCAATTTCAAGCACGTGATCGATGGTGACGCCAGCATTCTTCAGCGCTTCGGCCTGTGGAATGGTGCGAGGGAAACCATCAAAGAGGAAGCCGTTGGAGCAATCGGCTTCCAGAATACGCTCGGAAATCAAGGCAATAATGATCTCGTCGGAAACCAGGCCACCACTGTCCATGACGCCTTTGACCTGCTGACCTAGCGGAGTCCCGGCTTTGACGGCAGCACGCAGCATGTCCCCAGTGGAAATTTGCGGAATGCCAAACTTCTCGGTAATGAACCGAGCCTGAGTACCTTTACCGGCACCGGGCGCCCCTAGCAGTATCACGCGCATGCACGTCGCTCCTTAAATGATGGTATCCAGGACTTGCCTTGAAGTGGCCCGCTCAACAGAGCCATTGCGATCCTCAGGCTGTCTCGATGTTTTATTTGGCCGTTTGACGGTCAAGGGGATTCAAAATACACAGCATCACGAGGGGGCACAAGCCACTAAAAGTCGCAGGGATTTATTCGTGCTTTCCAGATGAAATGGAAGGATTGCCTGGCTGACCGTCCTGCTGCTCCCTCATGAGGAGCAGACAGGACGTTTTCAAACAACAGGACCGGCCCTCAACCCGTATTGCGAAGGCCTGCCGCAATGCCTGCAACGCTGACCAGCAGGGCCTGATCCAGGGGGCTTGCCGTGCCCTCTCCAGCTTGTCGAGAACGTTCCAGCAGCTCGATTTGAAGCAGGTGTAGCGGATCAAGGTAGATATTACGTACGGCAATGAACGCCCGCGTTTGAGGGTTGTGAGCCAGCAGCTCGGCCTGGCCGGTCAGACGCAGTACAGAGCGCTCCGCCTGCGACAACAGGTCGCGGAGCTCTTGCCCTAGCGCACGCCACTGCTCCGGCACCAACTGCTCGTCATAGAGCCGGGCAATGTCTCCGTCAGCCTTGGCTAAAACCATTTCCAGCATATCGATGCGAGTACGAAAGAACGGCCAGCGCTCACGCATCTGCTGTAACCGCTGTTCATCACCCCGCTCCAAGGCCCTAGCCAACGCTGTTTCCCAGCCCAACCAGGCAGGCAACATCAGGCGGGTCTGTGTCCAGGCAAAAATCCAGGGGATGGCACGCAGGCTTTCCACCCCGCCCTCACGACGCTTCGCCGGGCGGCTGCCCAAGGGCAGACGGCCCAGTTCCTGCTCAGGCGTAGCCCTGCGGAAGTAGTCAACAAACTGAGGATGCTCCCGCACCACGCCACGATAAGCCTTCAGGCTGTCTGCAGCCAGACGATCCATGTCAGCCCGCCACTCCGGCTCAGGGACTGGAGGTGGCTGTAATGTAGCCTCCAAGACAGCAGCCAGGTAAAGGTTGAGATTCTGCCGCGCGATATCGGGCTGACCAAACTTGAAGCGTATCATCTCACCCTGCTCCGTTACCCGGAAACGGCCGCAGACCGAACCTGGCGGCTGCGAAAGGATCGCCTCATGGGCAGGACCGCCACCGCGTCCCACCGTGCCTCCGCGCCCATGGAACAGGATGAGTTCGATACCCTGCCGGCTGCAGATGTCTACCAAGGCTTCCTGGGCACGATACTGCGCCCAGGCCGCAGCCAGGGTTCCTGCATCCTTGGCCGAGTCGGAATAGCCGATCATGACCTCTTGGGGCCCCTGAAGCCGTTCGCGATAGCCCGGCAGCGCCAGCAGGCTTTCAATGACCTCGCTTGCATGATCAAGATCATCCAGTGTCTCGAATAAAGGTACCACCCGCATGGGTCGACGTACGCCTGCTTCCTTGAGCAAGAGTTGCACGGCCAGGATATCTGACGCTGAGCCCGCCATCGATATCACATAAGACCCCAGCGCTGCTGCAGGTGACTCGGCAATTACACGGCAGGTTGCAAGCACTTCGGCAGTGTCTGCCGAGGGCGTGTAATCCGGTGCCAGCAAGGGTCTGCGATTGGAAAGCTCGGTTTCCAGAAACGTCAGCCGACGCGCTTCATCCCAGTCGGCATAGCTGCCAAGCCCCAGATATTCTGTAATTTCGTTCATGGCTGACGCATGGCGGGTCGAATCCTGACGGATATCCAGCCGCACCAGGAAAAGCCCGAAGGTAGTAGCGCGACGCAACGCATCCAACAACGGCCCGTCAGCGATAACGCCCATTCCGCAAGCATGGAGCGACTCATAGCAGAGCTTGAGAGGTCCCAGGAGCTCTTCATTGTGCTCAAGCACCCCTGTGCTGGGGATATGAGGCTCATGAACGGCTCGGGCAGCCCAGTCGCGCGTGGCCTTGAGTCGCTCGCGTAGTTGCTTGAGCAGGGCGCGGTACGGCTCAGGTGTATCACCTACCTCTGCCATGAGTTCAGCCGAGGCACGCTGCATGGAAAGCTCCGATGCAAGGCGGTCTACATCACGCATGTACAAGTCGGCCGCCATCCAGCGCGCCAACAGCAGCACTTCGCGCGTTATCGTAGCCGTTACATTCGGATTCCCATCACGATCGCCGCCCATCCAGGAAGCGAATCGAACAGGCGTTGCCAGCAACGGCAGACGTTCTCCAGTAGCCTCCTGTAAGGTTTCGTCTACTTGCCGCAGCAGTCTGGGTACTGCATGCCAAAGGGAGTTTTCAATAACGGCGAATCCCCATTTGGCCTCATCGACAGGCGTGGGCCGCTGTCGGCGAATCTCTTCGGTATGCCAGGCTTCCGCAATGAGGCGGCGCAGTCGCTGCTGAACCTCGTGCCGCTCGGCAGCCGTCAAATCATCGTGATCCTGGGCGGCCAGCTGTTCGGTAATCTCCTCGTACTTCTGAATCAGCGTTCTGCGAGCAACCTCCGTTGGATGCGCCGTGAGAACCAACTCGACACTCAGCTGAGACAGCTGCTCGGCAAGCTTTGGCCCAGTGTGCCCCGCCTGTCTGAGCCGGGACAGAACTTCCTGGAGCACCCGGTCTTCCAGCGTTGCCGGCTCGCCAGCGCTACGCCGACGGATACGGTGATACTCCTCGGCGATATTGGCCAGGTTCAGGAAATGATTGAAGGCTCTGGCAACTGGTAGCAGCTCGGACTCATCCAGCGAATTGAGCGTCTCGGACAGCTGTCTTTCGCCACGGAGCGACCCGCCACGCGAAGCTTTCGCGCCCTTTCGGATACGCTCGATCTTTTCCAGAAAGGCAGGACCATACTGATCGGAAATGGTCTGCCCTAACAGCTCTCCCAGTCGGTGAACATCTTCCCGCAGACGAACATCAATCTCGACGACCATGTTTATCCCTCTTTCGTTGTTCTCTTTGTTGTTCTAGCACACCTGCGCCAGGGACCTCGTACGACACTCTGCTGTCTAGCTTTTGTAGAACTGCAACGAAACGGTCAGTCGAAGGAGATTCTCATGAAGATCAGCGAGCTCGTAAAGGAATGGGAGCAGAACGCTACAGGCCGTATGGCCCACGCACACTACAACTTGGTTCTGGACCTTGAATCCGCGGCCCGGTTGCATGCCCTCCACGAAATGTATCCAAAGCGTAGCGTAGAAGAACTCTTGGCTGAGCTGGTAGGCGCGGCGCTAGAGGAGCTTGAAGCCAGCTTTCCCTATGTCAAGGGACAGCGAGTCGTAGCAACGGACGAGCTGGGTGATCCACTTTATGAAGATGTTGGCCCTACGCCACGCTTTCTGGAACTGTCGAAGAAGCACCTGGCTGAGCTCAACAAAAACGATTCGTCCACATGATCGGCAGACGCACAATAACCCTAGCCAGAACAAGCCATTAGCTGGATTGAAATGCCGTTTTACCGCTTAGCGTGCTATGGATTTTTAGACAAGGGATGAACATTTCGTGACTTGAAGCGGTCCATACGTTAGCCAGTAAATGAGAGGCTTTTTGTCAATAACCTTCGATCCGATAAATAGCGAAGGTAATAAAAGGCCTCGGCTACCCTGTCAGCCAGGGAACAATTTAGCTGTTCGGACTATTAATGGAGCTGAGCCCTATGAATACATTGACTGCCAAGAAATCGATACAAAAAGCCTGTGGTTTGAAATTCGCTGCACTGGCGCTAGGCAGTGCACTGATCCTGACCGGCTGCGCAGGTGATCCGCCTAGTGAGCAGATGGCCGTTACTCAATCCGCAGTCAATGAAGCGGTAAGTGGTGGCGGCAATCAGTACGCTCCGCTGGAAACCAAGTCTGCCCAGGACAAGTGGACACAGGCTCAAACAGCACTGAACGAAAAGAACTACGAAAAAGCCAAGCAATTGGCCGAGCAGGCCGAGTGGGACGCACGTCTGGCAACTCGCAAGACCCAGGCTGCCAAGGCTGATGCAGCCCTCCAGGACGCTCAGAAGAGCATTCAGCAGATCCGCGAGGAAGGGATGATCAACGGCGAGCTGCAGCAAAAGCAGAACCAACGCCAGCAATAAGCTGACCCATCCCCTATTCCCGTCTTATGCCTAAAGGATGAATGTTATGCGTAAACAGTTTCTTATCCCTGCCGTATCTGCCCTGAGCATCGCCCTGGCTGCCTGTTCGACTCCACCAAACCCGAACCTTGAGAAGGCCCAGGCTGACTATGCAGCACTACAATCCCAGCCTCAGTCCTCTCAGCTGGCTGCGCTGGAAACCAAGGATGCTGGTGACTGGGTAGACAAGGCCAGCCGTGCTTACCGTGAAGGCGACAAGCAGGAGAAGGTCGACCAACTAGCGTACCTGGCCAACCAGCGCATTCAACTGGCCATGCAAACTGTCAAGCTGCGCATGACCGAGCAGCAGCTGCAAGGCGTTGACGCACAGCGTACCCAGGCTCGTCTGGATGCCCGTACTGCACAGCTCAAGCAGCTGCAAAGCCAGCTTAACGCCAAGCAGACGGATCGTGGTACTGTCGTAACCTTTGGCAACGTACTATTCGATCTGAACCAGGCCACACTTAAGCCCGCAGGCATGACCAACGTTCAGCAGCTAGCCAGCTTCCTGCAGCAGAACCCAGAACGCCAGGTCATTGTTGAAGGCTACACTGATAGCACAGGTTCCGACTCGTACAACCAGCAGCTGTCCGAGCGTCGTGCGAATGCTATCAAGACCGCGCTGGTCAGCATGGGCATATCACCTAATCGCATCGTAACCCGAGGCTATGGCAAGGCATTCCCGGTAGCTAGCAACTCTACCGCAGCTGATCGCGCCATGAATCGTCGCGTAGAGGTTACTATTTCCAACGACGCGAATCCGGTTGCACCACGCATGTAATAGGTGACCATCCTAAAAGCCCGGCTAATGCCGGGCTTTTTTTATGGGCGGGTGATCAATCAATGAGCGTAGCGTTAGTTAATACCCCTGCCATTTCAGTGGAGAACGCTACCAGGATGACTTCACGAATCGAGCTACCTTCCGGTCTGGGCTCTTGGAGAACGGATACCGCAACGCGTGCCGCTTGCTCCGCAGGATATCCATAGACACCACAGCTGATCGCAGGAAAGGCCAGGGTACGGGCATCGATACTTTCAGCCAGCGCCAACGTGTTTCGATAACACCGCGCTAACTGCTCGGGCTCACCTGAATTGCCTCCGCTCCAAACCGGCCCGACAGTATGAATGATAAAGCGGGCCTGAAGATTGAAGCCAGGCGTAAGCCTGGCTTCTCCTACCGGGCATCTGCCCAGTCGTCGGCAATACTCCAAGAGTTCAGGACCCGCTGCCCGGTGAATCGCGCCATCAACGCCACTCCCGCCTAGCAGACGCTCATTCGCCGCGTTGACGATGACATCAACATCTAACGCGGTAATATCCCCTCGCCATACCCGAATTTTCATTCAAACCTCTACGAGCGATGGATGGCTATTCACTGCCTTTCTCGCCTTGCGCCTTGGTCGTTGCTTCATAGACGCGCTCAGCGAGACGTGAAAAAGGGAGCGTTTGGACCCATACGGAGCCGTGTCCTTTTAGGGTTGCCAATACCAAGCCCTCACCGCCAAACAGCATGCTGCGTAGGCCGCCTGCCAAGCCAATGCTGTAATCGATACCTTCGGTGAAACCAACCAGACACCCGGTATCAAGACGGAGCGTTTCCCCATTGAGCTCTTTGCGAATGACCGTACCGCCCGCATGCATGAAGGCCAGACCATCGCCTTCCAGCTTTTCCAGGATGAAACCCTCACCACCAAAGAAGCCGGCCCCCAGGCGGCGGGTAAACGCTACGCCTACACGTGTACCTAGCGCAGCACAGAGGAAGGCATCGCGCTGACAGAAAAGCGTACCGCCAATAGCTGAGAGGTCAACCGGCACAACGTGTCCTGGATAAGGCGCAGCGAAGGCTACATGACGCTTGCGCTTCCCCTCATTGGTGAAGTGCGTCATGAATAGCGATTCGCCGCCCATCATGCGTTTACCAGCGCTCCACAGCTTGCCCAGCACTCCGCCGGATCCGTCCCCCATGCGGGCAGTGAAATCGATGTCCTCCTCCATATAGGTCATGGCACCTGCCTCGGCGATAACGGTCTCGCCGGGATCAAGTCCGATTTCCACCGCCTGCATGGACTCACCAATGATGCGGTAATCGATCTCATGACTGGGCATGGCTTACTCCTGTAAGCCGACACAAGGCGTCGGCGTGGTCAAATGATATTGGCGTAATCCGCTTCGATTCGATCCAGGCTGAGATGGTTCAGGAAGTTGGAAAAACACATCCAGGCCGATAAGGCATTGAGATCCTGGAACTGGGGCGGCAGGTATTTGGGCGGCGCGACCAGACCCTCTTCAACCAGCTGGCTCAGGATGCGCATGTCTTCCAGGGTGGTCTTGCCACAAAACAACAGGGGAATCTGCTCTACCTTACCCTTACGAACGGCCAGCTGAATGTAGTTGTAGATGAGAATGAAGCCCTTGAGATAGGAGAGGTCTTTGGTAAACGGTAACTCGGAAGGTGTAGAACCGCGGAATACGCGACTGGCGTTCTGGTAACCATCCTCCAGGCTGTAACCCTGCTCCTCATAGAAGCGGAAGACATCCAGAAAATCAGCACCCTCCTCTGCCATGTGAATAGCACGGGTACGATTGGTCAGCTTGCGCAGGCGTGAAGGGTAAGAAGTAAAGGCGATGACCTCCATGAGGATAGCCAAGCCTTCCTGCGTAACGGTGGACGATGGCGGTCCTTTCGAGAGAAAGGTGCAGATCGGCTGATTCTGACCGTTCAGTGTTGTCCCGACATGGACCAACCCCTCATGAACCTCCAACGCACGAATATCACGTTCGTTGAACATGGCGTCCGCCCGGATCTTGATGTAATCCGCACCTGCGGCAGCGTCGGCAACGATTCCATCTGATTCGAACACACGGATAGTGCCTTCGTCTTCTCCAAATACTGCATTCAGGCGCTGCTGCAGCATCGGTGCAGCTTCCTTGGCGGTGAGTGTCTTGGGCTCGTCTTTGAGATCGCTGCGCTTATCGATGTTGTTCAGATAATCCGACATCATCATGCCTAGATCCGCCAGAGTCGGGTCACCGGCATGAAAGGCATCGGACGCTGCCCCATAGAGTTCCTGTGAGATCAGGCCAAAATCTCGCGTCCCTCGCGCCTGAAGCATCCGCACGACCATGCGGTACTCACGACACATACGCCGCATGATTTGCCCCACCGGGCTGAATTGCCCCAGGTGCCGGGTCACTTCCCGCTCGATGCTTTGAAACTCGCCCTTGACCTCATCCGGGTCGAACCCTAACGGCCGCTGTTCATAGTAGGCGCGATCCACCGGGGGTAGCATCTTGCCCTTGCCATCGAGAAAGCGCTGTTTGACCTCATCCTCCCACTTCACCGCATCGAGAATCCGGATGGGGGCCTGGGCCGCCACGATACGATCGGAAAGCGTGCGAATCGTCTCTTGGTACTGGTTTTTCACCTTGCGTGAATTCATGCCCACCTCATTACAGGGAAGACAAACCCTGACGTATGCAGGATAGCGTATCGACTGCCTGGGTAGACGGCGGTTCGACAGATCTCGGTACGCCAGAAATAAAAGAACCGCCATAAAGGCGGTTCTTTGTTTACAGCAACTGCTTACAGCGGGCGCATATGCGGGAACAGAATTACGTCACGGATCGACGGAGAGTCGGTCAACAACATGACCAGACGATCGATACCGATGCCCTCACCTGCCGTTGGCGGCATGCCGTACTCCAGCGCCGCCACGAAGTCGGCATCGAAATGCATGGCTTCGTCATCACCGGCGTTCTTATCGGCCACCTGAGCGTGGAAGCGCTCAGCCTGGTCTTCCGCATCGTTAAGCTCGGAATAGGCATTGGCGATTTCACGGCCACCGATGAACAGCTCGAAGCGATCAGTCACACTTGGATCGTCGTCGTTACGACGGGCCAGCGGAGAGACTTCGAACGGATACTGAGTAATGAACGTAGGCTGCTCCAGTTTGTGCTCGACCAGCTCTTCGAAAATCATGGTTTGTAGCTTGCCGAGCCCTTCGAAGCCCTTGACGTCCGCACCGGCCTTCTTGGCAATCGCACGTGCTTTCTCGATGTCACGCAGATCATCAGCGCTGATCTCGGAGTTGTACTTCAGGATCGAGTCGAACACGGACAAGCGTGCAAACGGCTCACCGAAGTGGAAGACCTTGCCTTGGTACGGCACATCGGTGGTACCCAGAACCGCCATGGCCAGCTCGCGAAACAATTCCTCGGTCAGGTCCATGTTGTCTTCGTAATCGGCATACGCTTGGTAGAACTCAAGCATAGTGAATTCGGGGTTATGCCGAGTCGATACGCCTTCGTTACGGAAGTTGCGGTTGATCTCGAAGACGCGCTCGAAGCCACCTACTACGAGGCGCTTCAGATAAAGCTCTGGAGCGATACGCAGGAACATATCGATATCCAGCGCATTGTGATGCGTCTCGAAGGGCTTGGCCGCCGCACCGCCTGGAATGGTCTGCAGCATGGGCGTTTCGACTTCGAGGAAGTCACGATCCCGCAGGAACTGGCGAATGTGAGCGATCACCTGCGAGCGTACACGGAATGTATGGCGGACGTCGTCGTTGACGATCAGGTCGACGTAGCGTTGACGGTAGCGCATCTCGGTATCGGTCAGGCCGTGATGCTTGTCAGGCAGAGGACGCAGAGACTTGGTCAGCAGACGAACATTGTCCATGTCTACATACAGGTCGCCCTTGCCGGAGCGGGCCAGTGTGCCCTCGGCCGCGATGATATCGCCCAGATCCCAGGTCTTGATGGCTTCCAGCGTTTCCGCTGGCAGCTTCTTGCGGTCTACATAAACCTGAAGCCGGCCGGTCATGTCCTGAAGAACCATGAACGCACCGCGGTTGAGCATGATGCGGCCAGCAATCTTGACCTTGATGCCCACTTCGGCCAGCTCTTCCTTGCTTTTGCCTTCATAGGCTTTCTGCAGATCCGCACAGTAGCTGTCGCGGCGGAAGTCATTCGGGAACGCGATGCGCTGCTCGGCGCGCAGGGCTGCAAGCTTTTCCTTGCGCTGGGCAATCAGCTTGTTGTGTTCCTGCTCTTGGGCATGTTGGTCTAAAGGTTGTTCGCTCATGGTCTGGGTATTTCCATCACGGGATCAGCCCTCCCCTGTCGGAGAAGGCGTTTAAGGTAGTGTTACAGGCCCTGCTTGAGGCTGGCCTCGATAAACTCGTCCAGGTCGCCGTCCAGTACCGCATCGCAGTTGCTGTTCTCGATGCCGGTACGCAGATCCTTGATCCGAGACTGGTCGAGTACATAGGAGCGGATCTGGTGGCCCCAGCCGATATCGGACTTGGAGTCTTCCAATGCCTGGGAAGCGGCCGTACGTTTCTGCATTTCCTGCTCATACAACTTGGCCCGCAGCATTTTCATGGCGGTGTCCTTGTTGGCGTGCTGGGAACGCTCGTTCTGGCAGCTGACCACCGTGTTGGTGGGCACGTGGGTGATACGCACCGCCGAGTCCGTGGTGTTAACGTGCTGACCACCCGCGCCGGAGGAACGGTAGGTATCGATCCGCAGGTCGGCTGGGTTGATCTCGATTTCGATGTTGTCATCGATCTCCGGCGAAACGAAGACGGCCGTAAACGACGTGTGGCGGCGGTTGCCCGAATCGAATGGACTCTTGCGAACCAGGCGATGTACGCCGATTTCAGTCTTGAGCCAGCCGAACGCATACTCACCCTTCACATGAACGGTTGCGCCCTTGATACCTGCCACTTCACCTTCGGAGAGCTCCATGATGGTCGTCTCGAAGCCGTGTTTGTCAGCCCAGCGCAGGTACATGCGCAGCAGCATATTGGCCCAATCCTGAGCCTCTGTACCACCGGAACCAGCCTGGATGTCGAGGTAGGCATTGTTCGGATCCATCTCGCCACTGAACATGCGACGGAACTCGAGCTTCTCGAGAATCTCGCGCAAACGCTCGACCTCGGTGGCCACATCGTTGACAGCGCCTTCGTCATTTTCCTCGGCAGCCATTTCCAGCAGGTCGTTTGCATCGGCCAGACCACCGGAAAGCTCATCAAGGGTTTCGACTACCTGAGCCAGCTGGGCGCGTTCCTTGCCAAGGCTCTGAGCGTACTCAGGCTTGTTCCAGACGCTTGGATCTTCGAGCTCGCGCTCAACTTCGGTCAAACGATCTTTTTTATGATCGTAGTCAAAGATACCCCCGAATAGTCTGGGTACGTCCGGTAAGGTCTTTGATACTGTTCAGAATCGGGTTGATTTCCATGGCTGGCAATCACTCGCGGAAAACGTGGAAAAGCCTGCGAGTATACTGCAACCGGCTACGATCCGGCAGCCTTTGCCGGTGTTTGTTCGTCCCTCCGTTATTCAGCCCCTCCGAGTGGCCTACAGCAGCATGGAAAAGCGCTGCTGCAGGCTCTAGTCGACTCATGCCGCTTGGCGCCTACCGGTACGACATTCGATACAGGCGGCACAGTTTACAGCGCGGCCTACACAGCCCAGACCTTTGAGTGCGCTTAATCTGCGTGAATATCGACATGACGGGTCTCACGCAGGAACAGCAGGCCTACCACCAGACTGCCCCCGGCAAACATCAATATGTCTTGATGGGCCAGGCCGCCGAGCAAGACGGCCCGGACACATGATCAGCCCTTGGCCTTGCTATCCAACTCAGCCCGGAGGGCAGGATCCAGGTTCAGATGACGCGCCAGCTCGTCTAGATACGCCTTTTCCATCACTTGCTGATCATCGGCCATCAACAGACTTGCCAGGTAAATCTCGGCAGCCATTTCCGGCGTCTTGGCGCTGGCAGCAATTTCGGCAGGGTCCAGCGGCTTATTGATTTCCTGACGCAGCCAGTTCTGAAGCTCAGGATCATCTGCATGTCGATTCATTTCGTCATCAATGAGCCTACGCTCCTGATCATCGATATGCCCGTCTGCCTTGGCTGCCGCAATAAGTGCCTTCAGAATGGCCTGACTGTGCTGCTCCACCTTTCCTTCCGGCGCACGATCCACTGTCTGAGGCTCGACCTGAGGCGCATTGGCCTGGCTTTTCTGCCAGTTTGTATAAGCCTGGTAGGCCAGCGTACCCAGCGCGACCAGCCCACCATATTTGGCCATCCGGCCACCTCCCACACGGCTGGCGCCCTTGCCGCGCAAAAGCATCCCCAACACACTGGCGGCCAGCGCTCCGCCGCCTGCACTCGACAGCATGCCGCCCAGAGGGTCTTTCGACGAAGGGGTTTGAGACTTCGCATTACCTTGATTCAACTTTCCAAGTGCACCGGACAGGCCGCCCTGCTTGGCGAGCATGTCCTGCCCTGTCTTGAGTAATTGATCCAGCAGGCCACGTGTTTGCATCATTGCTCTCCAGATAATGGCAGATACCTATTAGGGCAAGACACACCGGCAGATGGTTCATGCAGCGGAGCGCTCTTCTGCTGCGAGATATTGCAGGGACGCTTGGAGGGAGGATTAAACAGGGCGAACCTATTGGAAGCTCGCCCTGACAGGGTCAATCAAACGATAGCGGCTTGCGAAGGGGCGTATCCCGGTGTGCCGCGCGAACGTACTGTGCGGGCCAGGAAACCTTGTCGCGCAATGCTTCAGCGGCCTGCAGCGGCCAGTGCGGATCACGCAGCAGTTCGCGTGCCAGCAGTACCACATCGGCCTGACCGGTACGAATGATGTGCTCAGCCTGGGCCGCATCGGTAATCATGCCAACGGCGCCACTGGCAATATCAGCCTCCTTGCGAACCCGCTCTGCAAATTGCGTTTGATAACCTGGGCCTACCGGGATTTCGGCGTTTGCCGCAGTACCTCCCGAGGAGACATCAATCAGATCGACACCTAAGGGTTTCAAGCGCTTGGCCAGCTCTACCGTCTCGTCCACATTCCAGCCATCTTCGACCCAATCGGTTGCTGATAACCGAACAAAGACAGGCAGCTCATCAGGCCAGACGGCTCGAATGGCTTGTGTAACCTCCAACAGGAAACGGATACGGTTATCGAAGCTGCCACCATATTGATCACTACGCTGGTTTGAAATCGGTGAAAGAAACTGATGTAGCAGATAACCGTGGGCCGCGTGGATTTCAGCAACCTTGAACCCGGCAGCCAATGCGCGCTCGGCTGTTGCGACAAAGGCTTTGGAGAGACCGGCAATACCCTCAGCATCCAGCTCGGTAGGACGTGTGTGCTGGGGGTCAAAGGCTATCGCTGACGGAGCTACGGGAACCCAGCCACCTTCAGCGATAGGAACGCTGCCGTGCTTGCCTTCCCAAGGACGCCACGTACTGGCTTTACGCCCGGCATGGGCAATCTGGATACCTGGTACCGCGCCCTGTGACTGAATGAAGTGCGTGATTCGGCGCAGCGGCTCGATCTGCTCGTCCTTCCATAGGCCCAGATCCTGCGGAGTAATACGACCTTCTGGCGTAACGGCAACAGCTTCACTGATGACCAGACCCGCGCCACCAACGGCACGGCTGCCCAGGTGGACCATGTGCCAATCATTGGCGAAACCGTCTTCGCTCGAATATTGGCACATGGGGGAAACCACAACGCGATTCGGAAGCGTCAGTTGGCGAAGGGTAAAAGGCTCAAAAAGTTTGCTCATGATCGCTCTCGGCACAAGGACTTGAATCTATTAGAGCCTTACTTTGCCGGAATGATCATTTCGATAGCAATGCAACTATTTTTATGAGGCCTATTACTTCACTTTGGCGTCAGGTGAACCACAATCAGCTGCACGCTTTCCTGACCACGAAATTCGTTCACATCCAGGCGGTAGGCGGCTTCGACCCAGCGAATTTGCGGATTCGGCCAGATCTCGCGATTGATGTTGAACGCAATGCCGTCCAGCTGGATGCTTCCGCACTCACTCTTCAAGACCAGCTTCAAATGCCGCTCACCCACAATACGCTGCTGCACAACTTCAAACACACCGTGAAACATCGGCTCGGGGAAATGCTGCCCCCAGGGGCCGGCATGCTTGAGTGCACGTGCAATCTCCAGTTGAAAATCGCAAGTTTCCAGCGAACCATCCGACTGCAAACGCCCTGTCAGATCATCCTCGACTAGATGCCGTCTGACTTCCGCATCGAAAGCGGCAGCAAACGCACCGAAATTCTCCTGAGGCAGTGACAGCCCCGCTGCCATGGCGTGCCCGCCGAACTTAGTGATCAGCCCAGGATGACGCGCCGCAACAGCATCCAGCGCATCACGGATATGAAACCCCGGAACCGAACGTGCCGAGCCCTTGAGCATGCCGTCACCGGCATCGGCAAAGGCCAGCGTGGGCCGGTGGTAACGTTCCTTGAGACGAGACGCCAGAATACCAATGACGCCCTGATGCCATTCGGGATCAAACAGGCACAACCCGAACGGCATATCATCCTTGGGCAATTCCTTGAGCTGCGCCAAGGCCTCACGCTGCATGCCCTGCTCGATCAGTTTTCGATCCTTATTAAGCTGGTCCAGTTGGACAGCCATGTCCCGTGCAAGGGCTTCGTCCTCGCACAGCAGGCACTCGATTCCAAGCGACATGTCATCCAGCCGCCCCGCCGCATTCAGGCGCGGCCCAAGAATGAACCCCAGGTCAGTAGACGTGATCTTGCCCGGCTGCCGGCCGGCCACTTCCAGCAAGGCCCTGAGCCCCGGGCGAGCACGCCCGGCACGTATACGCGCCAACCCCTGATGCACCAGAATCCGATTATTGGCATCCAGTGGGACCACGTCGGCAACACTGCCCAGCGCAACCATATCCAGCAGCTCAGCCAGATTAGGTTCCTTGATGTTCAGCGCATCGAACCAGCCCTCTTCACGCAGCCGCGTCCGCAGTGCAAGCATCACGTAGAAGATAACGCCCACGCCAGCAATGCACTTGCTGGGAAACTCACAGGCAGGCTGGTTGGGGTTAACGATCGCATGAGCAGCGGGTAACTCATGGCCCGGCAAATGGTGATCGGTCACCAGCACGCGCATTCCTGCGGCTTTGGCAGCCTCGACACCGTCTATGCTGGAAATTCCGTTATCCACGGTCACCAGTAGGTCAGGCTGGCGCTCCCGGGCAACCGCGACGATTTCAGGCGTCAGCCCATACCCGTATTCAAAGCGATTGGGAACAAGGTAATCGACCCAAGCGGCGCCCAGGCTGCGCAAGGCAAGAACCGCCACACTGGTAGCGGTTGCGCCATCAGCGTCAAAATCACCCACGACCAGGATGCGTTGACGCTTAGCCAGCGCATCGACCAGCAGCCCGATGGCGTCATCCATCCCTTTGAACAACCGATAGGGATGTAACCGCGCTAGCCCCTTTTCAAGCTCATCAGCACTCTTCACACCACGCGCGGCATAAAGACGGGTCAGTAGCGGCGGAAGATCACCCAGATCGGGCAATTCATCCGGCAGGGAACGAAGTTCGATACGCATCGATTACTCAAGTATTACAACAGAAATAGAGAACAGGCCGACCAGACGGCTCAAGCCATGGATAGATTCAAGATGCGTCTGCTTCCATGGCTTTTAAAGCGTTTTCCGATGAATCAACGCTCACCCATCAACCAGTCGAGATGAAGCTCGTGTTGACCACGCTCGTCCGTCACGAACACAGTCCCCTCACTGATCATTACGCTCCAGCTGATCGAGCGTGGCAGATTAGTAGCCAATGCAGCCAGCGGCTCAACAGGCACCGCTGCAATGTTCAGGTTCTTCAGCATCTTCACCGAATCGACTACCTTGCTCTGCCAGACCCGCAAATTGCCATAGGCAAGCAAGCTGACCCGCTCCGCACGGCGAGAACACCAGACCAGGCGCTCAGCATCAGGCTGCCCTACTTCAATCCAATGCAGTACACGATCATCGAGACTCTTTTCCCAAAGGGCAGGCTCATCTACATCGGAAAGTCCCCGCCCAAACCCAAGCTGCTCGCCGTACCACAGGGCGTACCCCAGGATGCGCACAGCCAGACGCTCTTCGGTTTCGGAGGGATGACGAGCAACGGTAAAACGCAGGTTCTCGTAGACGCTGCGGTCCAGATCAGTCAGGTTAAGTTCAACTTTATAAGGCGTGGCTTGCAGGGCCATGAATGTCCGCTCGAAAGTAAAGCTGACCAGTGTACCGTGAAAACGCTTGAAAAGTGGCTTGCTCAGACAGGCTGGCTAATGACACTTCGATTCTTGCCGAGCCCCTTGGCTTCATATAATCCCTTATCAGCCAGGGCAATCAGCGAATCAAGCACATAACCCGCCTCCGCCGAACTGGCTACACCAATGCTGATACTCAAGGAAACCCCTGCTACCCGTGAGCATGAAGCAAATTCCTTCCGTATCCGCTCAGCCATTTGATACGCCGCTTCAGTAGTGGTGTCTGGTAGCAGGCACGCAAACTCTTCGCCGCCCAAACGACCAAAAACATCACGTTTTCGAAGCCGCATCCTGGCCACCTCACAAAAGGCTACCAATGCTTGGTCTCCAGCCTGATGACCATGCCTGTCATTGAGCTGTTTGAAATTATCCATATCACACAGTAGCAATGTCACAGGGCTATGCTGAACCTGGCAGTGACGCAGCATGTTTTCGCTGTCTTCGACGAAGGACCGTCGATTGCCAATACCTGTCAGCGAGTCCGTCAACGAGGCTTGCCGGTAACGCCTCTCCGTTCGTTGCTGCACCATGGCTGTCGCCGCAAACGTCAGACCAATGCTGTACAACAAGGTCTCGAGCAGCAGAAACGCCGCAAAGTCGATTCCATGACTTTCCCCGGCGAACGGCAGTGAGCGATCCAGAAAGAAACGACCGACATAAAAAGCACTGTGCAATCCAAACAGACTGAACAAGGCCGCCAGCGATACCTGATTTTCGTTCCGGGAGCGCCAGAGTTCATAACCTGCCAACACGGTATAGCTGACAATTACCAGCGAGCTCAGTTGAATTCGTGCGGCCAGCGAGCCATAAAAGGCGGGAATCAGACAGGCAAGCAACCATAGTAAACTTCCAGCCCACACTCCGGGCCAGAGTACTCGTCGCCCGGAAAAAGCTCGTATGGCAGTCCACCCCATGGCATAACAGACATGAACAAGCACGTTCCCCAGCACGATAGGCAACGCATCCACTCCTCGTCCACGCAGGCTGCCTATTACCAGCCCCAGCGCGCCGGACCATAGCATCACGCACAGAAAGCCCAGAGTTGCCTCGCGGCTCCCTCTTGCCCATGCAAATAGCATCAGCACGCCAAGCAGAACGAGTACATACACATTGGTCACAAGTAGCGTAGGCATGCTCAAAGTCACGACAGCCCTCCTGGCAGTACGCGTGTCAATCAAACGAGCAAGGGGAAGCTGGTCAGGAGCGAATGCCAGAACAGCATCCGCCCCTGAACGCTATTTAGAGCGGCCTGCCGCGATTACCATGTTGAGCGACAAAAGCCTGTACCGCCTCAATGGCGTTAGGCAGCACAGTGCAGCGCTCCTCGCGTTGGAATAGATCGCTCAGGTGAGCCGGAAGCTCCAGCGCCTTACCAATACCGGCCTTCTCGACCGCGTCAGGAAACTTGACGGGGTGTGCTGTTCCTAGCACCACCATCGGCGTAGACAGGTTACGACGACACTCTCGCGCCGCCTTGACGCCAATTGCCGTATGCGGATCAAGCACCTCACCGGTACGCTTGAAGACATCAGCGATGGTAGCGCACGTGTCTTCATCACTTACCGCCAATGAATCAAACAGCTTACGCGCTTCAACCCAACGATCTTCTTCAACAGAGAGTTTGCCCGTGGCCTTGAACGTGCTCATCAGCTTGGCCAACGCCACACCGTTACGTCCGTGCAGGTCGAACAACAAACGTTCGAAGTTGGACGACACCATGATATCCATGGAGGGCGATAGCGAGGCGTGCAACGTTTCCTTGAAATACTGGTTGCCGCTCATGAAGCGATGCAGGATATCGTTGCGATTGGTTGCTACAACAAGCTGACTTACAGGCAGCCCCATGTTACGCGCCAGGTATCCTGCGAATATATCGCCAAAGTTACCGGTCGGAACGGAGAACGCTACGGAGCGCGCCGGGGCACCCAACTGCAGCGCTGCATGGAAGTAATAAACGATCTGGGCCATGATGCGCGCCCAGTTGATCGAGTTTACGGCAACCAGACGCGTGCCCTTGAGGAAGCTCTGATCGGCAAAACTCGCCTTCACCATCTCCTGACAATCATCAAAATTGCCTTCGATGGCGATGTTATGGATATTTTCGCCAAGGATGGTCGTCATCTGACGGCGCTGGACCTCAGATACACGCTGGTGAGGATGCAGAATGAAAATGTCTACCTTCTCGCAACGACGGCAGCCCTCAATAGCAGCAGACCCCGTATCGCCCGAAGTGGCGCCGATGATCACGACGCGCTCATCCCGCTTGAGCAGAATATGATCCAGCAGACGGCCCAGCAGCTGTAGTGCGAAATCCTTGAACGCCAGGGTTGGGCCATGGAAAAGCTCCATCACCCATTCATTGGCATTGAGCTGACGCAGCGGCGCAATCGCACGGTGAGCGAATGCGCCATACGTTTCCTCAAGAATCTGTTTGAAGTCGGTATCGCTGATACTGCCCTCAACGAACGGGCGCATGACGCGGAACGCCAACTCGTGATAAGGCAGCCCAGCCCAGGAAGCAATCTCTTCCTGAGTAAACCGCGGCAGATTTTCCGGCACATACAGACCTCCGTCACTGGCCAGGCCAGCCAACAGAACGTCTTCGAAATTCAACGCTGGCGCATTGCCGCGGGTGCTGATGTAACGCATCGATTTAACCTTCAATTAGAGCAGCTGATAGCCGGATCCATCATCCGGCCGGCCTGGATCAGTTCAGATGTTCGACTCGGATACGAACAACAGCCCCTACCACATCCTCAAGTGACTCAAGCGCCTTGATGGCTTCATTCATATGCTGTTCATGTACCCGGTGGGTCAGCAGAATCATGGGAATCAAGCCGTCATGTTCCTCGGCTTCCTTCTGCATAATCGACTCTATATTAATGCCACGCTCCGACAGGATACTTGCCACCTGGGCCAACACACCTGGATGGTCCTTGGCTTGGATACGCAGGTAGTAGGCGCTCTCACAGGCTTCGATAGGCAATACCGGATGATCGGACAAAGCGTCAGGCTGGAAGGCCAAGTGCGGAACGCGATTTTCCGGATCTGACGTCATGGCACGTACCACATCGACAAGATCAGCCACTACGGAAGAGGCCGTTGGCTCCATACCAGCGCCTGCGCCATAAAACAGTGTCGAACCCACCGCATCACCGTTAACCATGACGGCATTCATTACCCCATTTACGTTGGCAATCAGGCGATCGGCTGGAATCAGGGTGGGATGAACACGTAGCTCAATACCCTTCTCGGTGCTGCGCGCAACGCCCAGATGCTTGATGCGGTAACCCAGTGCCTCGGCATAACCAACGTCGGCCGTGGTCAGCGTGGTAATGCCTTCGGTGTAGGCCTTATCGAACTGAAGCGGAATACCAAAGGCAATGGATGCCAGAATGGTAAGTTTATGCGCCGCATCGATACCTTCAACATCAAAGGTTGGATCCGCCTCGGCATAACCGAGCGCCTGGGCTTCCTTGAGTACGTCTTCGAACGTACGGCCCTTTTCGCGCATTTCGGTCAGGATAAAGTTGCCAGTACCGTTGATGATTCCCGCCACCCAATTGATGCGGTTAGCCGCAAGGCCCTCACGCACAGCTTTGATAACAGGAATGCCTCCAGCAACCGACGCTTCGAAGGCTACGATGACGCCTTTTTCACGCGCCCTGGCAAAAATCTCATTGCCATGCACTGCGATCAACGCCTTGTTTGCGGTAACCACATGCTTGCCGTTGTTGATTGCACGCATGACCAATTCACGGGCCACTGTGTAACCACCAATTAGCTCGACCACCACATCGATTTCCGGGTTATCCACCACAGCGAACACATCGTCGGTAATCGGGGTAATACCGGTATCACACTTGGGATTAGGACGACGCTGAGCAATCTGTGCTACTTCAATACCACGGCCGGCACGACGTGCAATCTCTTCAGCGTTTCGTTTGAGCACATTGAAAGTACCGCCACCCACGGTACCCAGTCCGCAAATACCCACTTTTACCGGTTTCACGCTTTATTCCCCTGCTGTAGGCCTCGGTAGAACACCCGGGCTGATAAAAACTTGGAAACGGAGTTTACCTCAAGCACGCCGCTTGGCTGCCACGTATCGCTCAGGCTTATCGTCAAGACCAAACGGCCGAGCTTAGCTCGGCCGTCATGACTGCACTATACCTATTTACCGGCTGCCAGCGCGTCATTTACCAATTCTGACGCTGGCTGGTAACCAGGGATCATATGTCCATTGGCAAGAATAATGGCAGGCGTGCCCTGAATGCCAATCTGTTGCCCCAGAGTGAACTGCTTCGCAACCGGATCCTCACAGGAGGCAGCCTTGATTTCCTTACCCTCGAACATGCGCTCCATCGCCTCGGCCCGATCCTTGGAGCACCATACTGCCTCAAGCTGCTTATACCCCGCCGAATTTAAACCTTGACGCGGGAATGCCAAATAACGCACCTCGATACCCTGCTTGTTCAACTTGGGAACTTCGGCGTGTAGCTTCTGGCAATAAGGGCATGTGGTATCCGTAAAAACTGTAATGTGAGCTTTCGTCTCGCCCACTGCCGGAAAGACGACCATCTGCTGCTTGTCCAAACCATTGATCTGCTTGGCCACTGCTGCATTTTCAGCCTGTTCCGTCAGGTTAACGGCGTGACCGTCCTTATACTGGTACAGGTATCCTTGAACGATGTATTGCCCATCAACACTGGCATACAGGATACGCCCGCCCTTGAGCTGAACCTCATAAAGGCCTTCAAAAGGGCTTTTCCCAATCGACTCGATACCCAGATCAGGCTGTAGTGCACTCAAGGTCTTACGGATAGCCTGCTCGGATTCAGCCATTGCAAAAGTACTTGCGAGCCCCAGGCAAACCGCCAGCACCAAACGAGTAATGCGCATGAATAACTCCTGTGAACAATAGCTGCCAGCCTACCACAGAGGCCGACCCTACAATTTAACCGCGAGGATGATGTTCCGCATGCAGAGCCTGCAAACGAGCCCGGGCGATATGCGTGTAAATCTGGGTTGTCGAAAGGCTTGAATGGCCTAAAAGCATTTGTACGGTACGCAAGTCAGCACCATGGTTGAGCAGATGGGTTGCAAAGGCATGGCGTAGCGTATGGGGTGAAAGCGGCTTGTCGATACAGGCCACCTGGGCGTGCAGCTTGATGCGGTGCCAAAAGGTCTGCCGCGTCATTTCAGTCCCACGCAGGCTCGGAAACAGCACATCAGATGCCAACCCGTTCTGTAACAGGCCGCGCGCTTCCTTCACATACCGCTCCAGCCAATTGATAGCCTCCTCCCCCAGAGGAATCAGACGCTCCTTGTTTCCCTTGCCAAACACCCGCATCGAGCCCTGTCGCAGATTTACCTGCTGAAGCGTCAACCCAACCAGCTCGCTGACTCGAAGACCCGTTGCATACAGTACCTCCAGCATGGTTCGATCACGCAAGCCCAGCGGGTCATCAGTATCCGGTGCGGCAAGCAATGCCTCGACATCTGCCTCGGACAAGCTTTTGGGTAGAGGAGCGCCAAGGCGAGGCATATCGACCTGTAGCGTAGGATCAACATCGATCAGTCCTTCACGAACCGCATATCGATAAAAACCACGAACGCTCGATAGAAAACGCGCCGTTGAGCGTGCCTTGTAACCCTTGTCCAGCCGCCAGGCCAAGTGATCAAGAATCATCTCTCGACCAGCTTTTTCAAGCGAAACGCCCTGCTCCGTCAACCAGGCGTTGAACTGCCCTAAATCATTGGAATAGGCGTCACGCGTGTGTTCGGATAAGCCTTTCTCAAGCCATAAGGCATCCAAAAATCGATTGATGTACGGATGATCTCGCATCGGCAGTGTTACAACTCAGGAGTGTTGAGGGAAGTCCGGCAGAACAGCGACGGGACGCTTATCCTCATCGATCGCAACAAAGCTAAAAGCACCACTGATCGCCAGTTCACGTCCTTCGTTATACATACTCTCGAGGTAAACCTCGACACCCACCTTGATGCTGGTATTACCCACTTTTATCACTCGACCAATCAGCTCAACGATAGAGCCACCTGGAATGGCGTGATTAAAATCGATACGGTCGGTCGATACCGTTACCAGCGGCAAACGGCAAAACCGTGTCGCCGTAATGAAAGAGACTTCATCCATCCACGCCATCGCCTGCCCGCCAAACAACGTGTGATGATGATTGGTATCAGGAGGAAATACCGCTTTGGCCACGCGCGTTTCAGACAGCTCTGCTCGGCGTGCGATTTCTTGCTCTCTAGGGGTCATGGACATCCGGGAACTCGCTTGGCTAACTCACCATACTGACTTTTCATCCATGCAACAAAAAAGCAGCCCTAGGGCTGCTTTTTTGTGGAATCGCTGAATTAAGCCAGCTTTTCCTTGATACGTGCTGCCTTGCCAGACAGTTCGCGCAGGTAGTACAGCTTGGCTTTACGAACATCACCGCGACGCTTGACGCTGATGCTGTCGATCATGGGGCTGTAAGTTTGGAAGGTACGCTCTACACCTACACCGTTGGAAATCTTGCGAACGGTGAAAGCACTGTTCAGGCCGCGGTTACGCTTGCCAATTACAACGCCTTCAAAGGCCTGCAGACGCTGACGGTCGCCTTCCTTTACTTTTACTTGAACGATTACGGTATCACCGGGCGCGAAAGCCGGGATTTCCTTGTTCATTTGTTCAGCTTCAAGCTGTGCAATAATCTTGTTGGTCATGCTAGTGTGCTCCTAAGACAAGCCGTCAGACCTGCCATCGATACGTTAACTATCGTCCTGTTGACGAAGGAATTCCGCCAACAGCTTCTGCTCTTCTCCAGAAAGCGAGCGTCTTTCCAGAAGATCAGCGCGCCGTTTATAGGTCCTTCCAAGGGACTGCTGTAAACGCCAACGCCGGATATGCTCGTGATTACCACTGAGCAGCACATCAGGTACCCGCCGTCCCTCATACACCTCAGGTCGAGTGTAATGAGGACAATCGAGCAGACCGTCCGTAAACGAGTCCTGCTCGGCGGAATCTACATGCCCCAACGCTCCAGGCAGTAGCCTCGTCACCGCATCGATCAGGACCATTGCTGGCAGCTCGCCGCCAGACAGCACATAGTCACCAATCGACCATTCTTCATCAACGTGCGCTTCAATAAAGCGCTCGTCGATACCTTCGTAACGACCAGCGATCAGAATGAGGTGTTCTTCTTTCGCCAGCTCCTTCACCCCTTGCTGCGACAGCTGTCGCCCTTGAGGGGAGAGGTAAATTACTTTTACCGAGCCCTCAGCCTTGCTGCGTGCATCATTCAATGCCCGCTCCAATGGCTGAATTTTCATCACCATGCCGGGACCACCCCCAAAAGGACGATCATCAACAGTCTGATGCCGGTCTTCGGTATAGTCCCGCGGATTCAGGCAATTGAGTTGAAGTAACCCCTGCTTGACCGCACGACCGGTAATCCCGAAATCACGGACGGCTGTGAATACTTCAGGAAAGATACTGATGACGTCGACACGCATGATTTAAAAATCCGCGTCCCAGTCAACCCGCATCTCACCTGCCACTAGATCAATCGACTTGACGAATTGCTCCAAAACATAGGGCAACAAACGTTCGCGATCGTCCAGACTGCCGACACATGGCTTTACCACCATGACATCGTTGGAACCAGTCTCAAGCAAATGATCCACCACGCCGAGCATCTGCCCTTCCTGGTTGATCACTTTCAGCCCTTCGAGCTGGTACCAGTAGTAATCACCTTCGTTCAGGCCTGGAAGCTCATGGCGAGGCACACAAATTTCGAACCCTGAAAGGGCTCGCGCCTCTTCGCGATCATCCAGACCTTTAAGCTTGGCCGTCAGGACTTTGCCGTGAAGGCTGCCCTTTACCAAACTTATCTTGCGGATTTCGCCATCACGACGCAGGGTCCAATGACGATACTCCAGCAGATTGTCCAAGGGGTCGGTGAAGGAATAGACCTTCACTTCGCCACGCACGCCATACACCGAGACAATCTTACCGAGGACAACCAGGTCCTCTTCAGGCGCAGGCGTCTGACTCATAAATTTCAGGCAGTTGCCTTAGCAGAGTCCTTGAGCAGCTGAGCAACGCGCTCAGACGGCTGTGCACCGTGGCTCAGCCAGTAGCTAGCGCGCTCGGAGTCAACAGACAAACGGATTTCATTACCGGAAGCAACCGGATTGAAGAAGCCGATGCGCTCAACGAAACGACCATCACGGGCGTTACGGCTGTTAGTCACGGTCAGGTGATAGAAGGGGCGCTTCTTGGAGCCACCACGGGCAAGACGGATGGTTAACATGTGAACTTTGTTCCTGTAGTCGGTGCTTTACAAATGTTACGCACGCTGGGCCTCAGGCCCGAAAGGCCGCATATTCTAAGGATAATCCGAGCGATTGCAAACTCTTTTTCCCTATCTTATGCAGGGCTGATCGCCCAACGGCAGCAACCTGGGGATTTACAGCTTGGGCATTCCTCCTGGGAACATGCCACCCATGCCACGCATAAGCTTTGACAAGCCGCCTTTGGAGGTCACCTTTTTCATCATTTTCTGCATCTGCTTATGCTGCTTGATGAGGCGTCCTACATCTTGTACCTGGGTTCCGGAACCCATGGCGATTCGACGCTTACGCGAGCCGCTGATCGTTTCTGGATCACGGCGCTCAGCAGGCGTCATGGAGTCGATAATAGCCTCCATCTGCTTGAACTGTTTTTCGGCTGCTCCCTGAGCATTTCCCATCTGGGACAAATTGACACCACCCATCATGGTAGGAAGCTTGTCCATAAGCGAGCCAAGGCCGCCCATACTTTTCATCTGGCGAAGCTGGTCACGGAAGTCTTCCAGATCGAACCCTTTGCCCTTCTTGAGCTTCTTGGCCAGCTTTTCGGCTTTTTCCTTATCCAGGTTCTGCTCGGCCTGCTCGATAAGGCTGAGCACATCGCCCATACCCAGAATACGGGAAGCAATACGATCAGGATGGAAAGGATCCAGCGCCTCGCTCTTTTCTCCCATGCCCAGGAATTTGATCGGCTTGCCTGTAATGGCTCGCACGGACAATGCCGCACCGCCACGGGCGTCACCGTCGACCTTGGTCAGCACGACGCCTGTCAAGGGAAGCGCGTCATTGAAGGCCTTGGCGGTATTAGCCGCGTCCTGACCCGTCATGGCATCCACAACAAACAGCGTCTCGGCAGGCTTGATCGCGGCATGAACCTGCTGAATTTCAGCCATCATTTCTGCATCGACATGCAAACGACCAGCGGTATCCACGATTACGACATCAATGAACTTGAGCTTGGCTTCACGCACAGCGGCTTCGGCGATCGCAACAGGCTTTTGGCTGATATCAGAGGGGTAGAACGTAACGCCGACCTCATGAGCCAGGGTTTCCAGCTGCTTGATCGCGGCAGGACGATAGACGTCAGCAGAGACAACAAGAACGCTTTTCTTCTTGCGCTCTTTCAGGAAGCGCGCCAGCTTGCCTGCTGTAGTAGTCTTACCTGCACCCTGCAGACCAGCCATGAGAATAACGGCCGGTGGAGAGACATTGAGAGCCAGATCTTCGTTTGCAGCCCCCATCAGCTCTTCGAGCTCGGCTCGAACGATTTTCACGAAGGCTTGGCCAGGAGTGAGGCTCTTGGAGACTTCAGTGCCTACGGCACGGTCCCTGACCTTATTGACGAAATCCTTGACGACCGGCAACGCCACGTCCGCCTCAAGGAGCGCCATGCGCACTTCACGCAGCGTGTCCTTGATGTTGTCTTCGGTCAATTTTGCCTTGCCAGTGATATGGCGAAGGCTCTGTGAAAGTCTATCTGTCAGGTTTTCAAACATGCAAATGCGTCCAAAACTGGCGGCAGGTTGTGAAGTATAACGAAGAGGACGTCGGCTGGCATCGTCTACAGTCTTCCTTGAACACTGGCATCTGTGCCAAACTCATCCGCTTTCGGCTCAGTGATTCAAGGATTTATGTCATCCCTGTTGCCCAGCCTGACGGCTGCCCTTCTCTATAGTGTCGCCACGGCCTATCAAAGTGTGTGTCTGACCACGCGCAAGCGTCCCAACAATACCCTTTTGGTCTCGTTGGGCGTAGTGGCGTTGCTCGCCCATGGCGCGGCCTTGTTCATTCAGCTGATTCTACCCAGCAGTCTTTCGCTGGACTTTTTTGATGCGTCCAGCCTGATCGCGGCGGTAGCCATACTTCTGATTCTGCTCGGCTGCATCCGCATGCCGCTACAGACATTACTGGTACTGATTTATCCTCTAGGAGCCATCACGACGCTCCTGGCTGATGTGTTACCGTCGGGCACTGTTCAACCGATCGATATTACGCCAGGCATATTAACCCATGTCCTGCTCTCGATTGTTGCCTACGGTCTGTTAACACTGGCTGTTTTTCAATCGTTGCTGCTATTGATTCAGGACAGGCAGCTCAAGAACAAGCACCCATCGGGGCTGATCCGGAGCTTCCCCCCTCTGCAAACCATGGAAAGCCTGCTGTTTGGTTTTCTGTGGGCGGGTTGGGCTGTATTGTCCTTATCCCTGATTTCCGGCTGGCTGTTTCTCGAAGACATGCTTGCCCAGCACCTGGTACACAAGACGGTTCTGTCCTGTGTGGCGTGGGTCCTGTTTGGCGTCCTGCTGTGGGGGCGTCATCGCATGGGCTGGCGTGGACACAAGGCCATCCGCTGGACATTGGCCGGCTTCTGCCTGTTGATGCTCGCGTATTTCGGCAGCAAGCTGGTGCGTGAATTCATCCTGCATATCTGAAGATCGCCTCATAGGCACCTCGTCCCTCGCAAGCCTTGCCGGAAACGGCAAGGCTTGTCCATAATCCAAAGGCTTACCCAGCTAAACGTCTCTCTCTGCGGTTACCCCTTCGTCGATAGAGCCGCGTCATAACAGGCTAACGATTCACATCCGCACCGGATGATTACGCACCTGTGCCCTACCCGGGCAAGCGTACGAGTCAGGCCATAAAAAAACGACAGCGCCTGGGACATCCAATGACTGCTACTGCAACCTACGAGGCGGAACCTGTTTCGCCTGCCGCGCCTGCAAACTCTACAGCCCGTATCGCAACGGCAAGCTTTATTGGCACGGCTATCGAGTTTTACGATTTTTATGTCTACGCTACCGCCGCCGCACTCGTCATCGGCCCGGTGTTCTTTCCACAAACATCTGCGATTGCGCAAACGCTCAGCGCATTCATCACCTTTGGCATCGCTTTCCTGGCCCGTCCTCTCGGCTCTGCACTGTTTGGCCATTTCGGCGATCGGATTGGTCGAAAATCCACTCTAGTGGCTTCGCTCCTCTTGATGGGTGTTTCGACCACACTGATCGGCCTGCTCCCTGGCTATGCCAGCATAGGTGGCTGGGCCCCCGTGCTGTTGTGCGTTCTCAGATTCGCCCAAGGGCTTGGACTGGGCGGAGAATGGGGTGGCGCCGCGCTGCTGGCAACGGAAAATGCGCCGAAGAACAAGCGAGCCTGGTTTGGCATGTTCCCCCAACTGGGCCCGTCTATCGGCTTCCTTGCGGCTAACGGCTTGTTTCTCGCGCTGGCCGTGCTGCTATCGGACGAGCAATTCAAGGCCTGGGGCTGGCGGATTCCTTTCATCCTGAGCGCCGCCTTGGTAATGGTTGGCCTTTATGTCCGCCTCAAACTAAGTGAAACACCAGTGTTCGCCAAAGCGATGGAGCGACACGAAAAGCTGCGCCTTCCATTAACCGAAGCAATTACCAAGCACTGGCACCCCATGCTGCTGGGCGCCTTATCCATGGTGGTGTGCTATGCGCTGTTCTATATCTCAACAGTGTTTTCGCTGAGCTATGGCGTTAAAACACTAGGGTTCAGCCGAGAGGGCTTTCTAGGGCTCCTGTGCTTTGCCGTTCTGTTCATGACTCTGGCTACCCCTCTGTCGGCCTGGCTTGCCGACCGTTATGGCCGCAAACCAGTTCTAGCAATCAGTGCAGCCGCCGCCCTGCTGTCAGGCTTTGCCATGGAGCCTCTGCTTACCCATGGCTCAACAGGTAGCATTGCGCTTTTCCTGGCGCTGGAGCTGTTTCTCATGGGTATGACGTTCGCACCGATGGGCGCGCTGTTACCGGAGATTTTCCCCACCCACGTCAGGTATACCGGCGCCTCGGCCGCGTATAACCTTGGCGGTATCCTGGGTGCCTCGGTAGCGCCTTATATTGCGCAGAAGCTAGCCGATACCGGAGGCTTGAGCTGGGTAGGAGGTTATGTTTCCGCAGCGGCGCTGATCAGCTTGATTGCCGTACTGTGCCTTAAGGAAACACGAGATCGGGAATTGTAATCAAGCGACAGCCCTGTGCAGGCAGGGCTGTCGTCCCGAAGGATTAAAGCGTTACGCTGATGGCTTGCGACGCCTTGGTCGCCTTTTCACGGGCCGCTTCCACCGACTCATCTCGAGCCAGTGCCACGCCCATTCGGCGCTGCCCTGCCACTTCAGGCTTGCCAAACAGGCGCAGGGCCGTATCCGGATCACTTAGCGCTGCACCTAGATTGCCGAAACTTGTCTGGGTAGATTGTCCTTCAACCAGCAGTACGGCAGAGGCTGATGGACCAAACTGGCGAATGACCGGTATCGGTAATCCCAGAATGGCACGGGCATGAAGGGCAAACTCAGAGAGATCCTGAGAAATCAGCGTTACTAAGCCTGTATCATGGGGACGTGGAGAGACTTCGCTGAACCACACCTGATCGCCTTTTACAAACAGCTCAACGCCAAACAGACCACGCCCGCCCAGCGCCTCGGTGACCGCCCTGGCAACACGCTCGGACTCAGCAAGTGCCTTGGGACTCATCGCTTGCGGCTGCCAGGACTCATGGTAATCACCTTTTACCTGACGATGACCAATAGGTTCGCAGAAGGATGTCCCATTGACATGACGAACTGTCAGCAAGGTGATTTCATAATCAAAGTCGATAAAGCCTTCAACAATGACGCGTCCCTTACCCGCGCGTCCGCCCTCCTGAGCATAATCCCAGGCGGCCTGAATGTCTTCGCTGCACTTGATGACGCTCTGCCCTTTGCCGGAGGAGCTCATGATCGGCTTCACGACACAAGGCATGCCTACAGACTCGACGGCAGCGGCATACTCTTCAAAGGTGTCCGCGAAGTGATACGGTGAAGTGGGCAAACCCAACTCCTCCGCAGCCAGACGGCGAATACCTTCGCGGTTCATGGTCAGCTGCGCAGCGCGTGCGGTAGGCACGACGGTATACCCTTCGCCCTCCAGCTCAACGAGGGTTGCCGTGGCAATTGCCTCGATCTCGGGCACGATGTAATGAGGTTTTTCCTGCTCGATGATCGCGCGAAGCGCAGCGCCATCCAGCATATTGATGACATGACTACGATGGGCTACCTGCATGGCCGGTGCATTGGCATAACGATCGACGGCAATGACCTCCACACCCAAACGCTGTAGCTCAATGACAACTTCTTTACCAAGCTCACCAGAGCCACATAACAGAACGCGAGTGGCGGTAGGTGACAATGGAGTTCCTATCTGGGTCATGCAGCATCCTCTGGTGTATACAGTCATGGGTTTAACCGGGCTGCCCCATAGCGACAACGCACTCGATCGCTATCTGAGGTGCCCTTAGAAATAGTGGCCAGCGGCGCAGGCACGTTCCTCACACAGCTGCAAAACCCTACGCCGCTCGGTGTTGGTCATGCGTCCCCATTGAGATATTTCCTGAGCGGTGCGCTGGCATCCTGTGCACATATCGGCCTCATCCAGCACACAGACTTGCACGCAGGGAGAGCGAACAGGCTTTTCGTTTTCATTCATGTCCAAGGCTGTCATCTCGTACAGGCAGCGGCCTGATAACGTATCGTTGGCATGAATTCTACTTGGCCTGATGGCAGAAGTGCATCAAAAGGCATCATTTCTCAACTGAATGAGGCGGCTCATGAAGCGAAATGCCGGCATCATAAAGCAGGTTGACCAGCTCCACGATAATGGCAGCCGTCAGGCCCCAGATCCGATACTCACCGTACTGATAACTTGGGATATAGGAACGTCGCCCCTGCTCATCGATCCTCGGCGTGACCTCTGGAGGCACTTCGCACAGAAAGCTGAGCGGAACCGTAAATACGGCTGCGATTTCAGCGTCGTTGGGCGTGTACTCCACGTAATCGGGAATAATGCCGACATAAGGCGTTACCTTGATCCCGTAATAAGAAATCAAGGGGCTCAACGGCCCGACCACTTCAACCAGCCCCGGCGGCAGACCAATCTCCTCATACGCCTCACGCAGCGCTGTATGAATAAGGTCCGGATCTTCCGGATCACGTCGCCCACCTGGTAATGCGACCTCTCCCCCATGCGTCGACAGATTGCTGGCGCGCAGCGTCAGAACCAGCTCAGGATCATCACCTCGAATAATAGGCAACAATACGGCGGCTTCGGGGTGTGTACGATCAGTCTCCAGGTGACGCGGTCGATAATGCCGCAATCGATGGAGCAACTCATCCACGATGCTTTCTCCACACGCTTACTCTTGAGGCATCATGGCATGGAATATCCAGCTTGCCCAACCCCTTGCTTGCAGCCTCAGCTCCTCGCAAGATGGCAGGACGACGAGGAGGCATCATGAAATTCTGTAACTATTGCGGCGGCACGCTGGTTCAGCGCATTCCCGAGGGGGATACGCGCCCTCGCTACATCTGCACACAGTGCCACACGGTGCACTACCAGAACCCTCGCATTGTGGCGGGATGCCTGCCCGTCTGGGGAGATAAAGTACTTTTATGTCGCCGCGCCATTGAACCTCGCCGCGGCTACTGGACACTCCCGGCCGGCTTCATGGAAAACGGCGAAACGATCGAACAGGCCGCCGCCCGTGAGACTTGGGAGGAAGCCTGCGCTAACGTCGGCAACCTCAAGCTCTATACCTTATTCGACCTGCCCCATATCAATCAGGTTTATATGCTGTTCCGCGGCGAGCTTGTCGGCGGGTCGTTTGGCATTGGTGAAGAAAGCCTGGAAACAGCCCTGTTTGACGAAGCAGATATCCCTTGGTCGTCACTCGCTTTTCCGACCATTGCGCGTACCCTAGAATGCTTTTTTGCTGATCGCCGAACCGGTCACTATTCAGTGCATCATGAAGGCATCGCACCCATGCTGGAACGCTAGTTCCAGCTGATATATACAGAGTGAACAGCAGCACGCCTTGGCTGCTTTCTGCAGTCGCTTAGCTAGGGATTATTTTTCAAATGCGCCGGATGTATTGGCTTACTGCTTTCTGTTGCCTGTTTTTCTCTACCCTCTGCCTTGCCAGCACGACAACAACACTTGATGGCCGGACAATCGACAAGGTGCTGGTCATAAAGTCGATGAACAAGCTTGAGCTGCTCAGCAAGGGCGAAACCATCAAGTCCTACCGGGTATCACTGGGCAAATTCCCCAAGGGGCCCAAGTTTCGCGAAGGGGATCAGCGCACGCCAGAAGGCTTCTACTGGATAGACTGGCGAAAGACGAGCGACAAGTTCAATCTGTCGATGCACATCTCATACCCCAATGCACAGGACCTGGCACGCGCAAAAGCAGCAGGCGTGCCACCGGGCAGCATGATTATGATTCACGGCACACCTATCGATGAAGAATACCCGGAGTGGTATTTTTCTTCGCTGAACTGGACGAATGGATGCATTGCGCTAACCAATGCAGATATGCGTGAAATCTGGACACTCGTCAAGGACGGTACGTTGATCGAGATACGCCCCTGAAGCTCCGGTACACACCTGAAGCACAGGAGTCACAACGTTCGGCCTTGACCTAGAATGACGCCAGCTGCCACACCTCATAGGCTGGCGTCTCATAGGGATGGGCTTTGCGTAACGCCTCGACAGCCTGCTTTACATAGTCATCGGTCACGACCAGCTCTACTTTCCATTCTGCCACGCGCTCCAGCTCGCCAATCTTCCCTAGAAAAGGGTTGCTTCCAGCACATGGGCGAAACTGCCCCTCCCCCAAGACCTGCCAGCAGCACGCCTCGTAATTACCGATGCGACCACCTCCTGCAGAAAATACCGCGTCCTTGACGGACTCCAGATGGCTGCCTGGCACATAGAAGCATAACTTGTACATAAATCCTCCAGATGCAAAAAGGCCGGTCATACCTGAAACAGTATGACCGGCCTTCTCGGACTTATCAGTCTACCCAGACACGCGCATTACGGAACATGCGCATCCAGCCGCCGTCCTCGCCCTGCCAATCACATGGGATCCAGGAATTTTGAACTGCGCGGAAAACGCGTTCAGGGTGCGGCATCATGATGGTGACGCGACCATCACGGCTGGTCAGGCCCGTAATACCCAGCGGCGAGCCGTTGGGGTTGGCCGGATACGTCTCGGTGACACGCCCATGGTTGTCAACGAAGCGTAGCGAGACGGTGCCAGAGGCATCTGCTGCCTGCAGGGCCGCGGCGTCCCTGAACTCGGCATGGCCTTCACCGTGCGCAATGGCAATCGGCATGCGCGAGCCTGCCATGCCCGCAAAGAACAGGGATGGCGATTCCTGTACCTGTAGCATGGCAATACGCGCTTCGAACTGCTCTGAGCGGTTACGCACGAAGCGTGGCCAGAATTCACTGCCCGGAACAAGCTCGCGCAGGTTCGAGACCATCTGGCAGCCGTTGCAGACGCCCAGCGTAAAGCTATCCGTACGCTCGAAGAATTGCTGGAACGCATCACGTGCACGGGCGTTGAACAGAATCGACTTGGCCCATCCCTCACCGGCACCCAAGACGTCACCGTAGGAGAAACCGCCGCACGCAACGACACCCTTGAAGTCGTTCAAATCGACACGACCAGCAAGAATATCGCTCATGTGCACGTCTACCGAGGCAAAGCCGGCACGGTCAAACGCTGCAGCCATTTCGACCTGACCGTTAACGCCCTGCTCACGCAGAACCGCGACCTGAGGCCGTATACCTGTCTTGATATAAGGTGCAGCGATGTTTTCGTTCGGATCAAAGCTCAGCTTGGCAGACAGGCCCGGATTGTTCTCTTCGAGCAATGCGTCGTATTCCTGCTGAGCACAGTCAGCGTTGTCACGCAGTCGCTGGATCTGATAGCTGGTTTCGCTCCAGATACGCTGCAACGAGCGGCGCTCGGCCTTGAAGACGTTCTGCTCGTTATAGGTGATATTGACCTCGTAACCGTTTACCGGCTGGCCAATGACCGCCACGCAATCCTCAAGACCTGCAGCAGTGAACTGCGCCAGCACTTCGGATGTGAAATCCTGAGGCACCTGGATCACAGCACCCAGTTCCTCGGCAAACAAGGCGCGGGTCAGTTCATCACGGGTAGCGGCCAAGGCATCCAGTTTCAGAGACAGGCCACAGTGACCGGCAAATGCCATCTCCACGAGCGTCGTGATCAGGCCACCATCGGAACGGTCATGATAGGACAGGATGAGCCCGTCCTTATTGAGCCCCTGGATGACGGCAAAGAAGGCCTTGAGGTCCTCTGCATCATCCACATCAGGTGCCTTGTGGCCGATCTTGTTGTGAACCTGCGCCAGAATTGAACCACCCAGGCGGTTCTGGCCTCGACCAATATCGATCAGGATCAGGTCCGTTTCGCCTTTATCCATGCGCAGCTCAGGCGTCAGGGTCTGACGAATATCCTGCACTGGAGCAAAGCCCGTCACGACCAGCGACAGAGGCGACGTCACGCTCTTGTCTTGACCGTTTTCTTCCCAGCGGGTCTTCATGGACATGGAGTCCTTGCCCACGGGGATGGTGATACCCAAAGCCGGGCACAGCTCCATGCCCACTGCCTTTACCGTATCGTACAGGCGAGCATCCTCACCCGGATGTCCGGCAGCTGCCATCCAGTTGGCGGAAAGCTTGATATCGCTGATTTTCTCGATACGCGCCGACGCCAGGTTGGTCAGTGTTTCACCTACCGCCATGCGGCCAGACGCTGCCGCATCCAGCAATGCCAAGGGCGTACGCTCGCCCATGGCCATTGCCTCGCCGGTATAGACGGTGTAGCTGGTCGCTGTAACCGCGCAGTCAGCCACTGGAACCTGCCAGGGACCAACCATTTGATCACGCGCGACCAGGCCGGTGATGGTCCGGTCACCGATGGTGATCAGAAAGCTCTTGCTGGCAACGGCTGGATGCCGAAGAACGCGCTCTACCGCCTCCTTGAGCTCCAGGCCGGCACCGTCAAAGTCATCACCCAGCGCTTCCTCGCGAGTAGCGGAGCGATGCATACGTGGAGGCTTGCCCAGAAGAACATCTAGCGGCATGTCGACCGCATTATTTTCAAAATGGCTGTCCGCTACCGTGAGACGACGCTCTTCAGTAGCCTCGCCAACTACCGCGAACGGGCAGCGTTCACGCTCACAAATGGCCTTGAAAGTTTCAAAGTTCTCGGCGTCCACGGACAGCACATAGCGTTCCTGGGACTCGTTGCACCATATCTCGAGCGGGCTCATGCCGGGCTCGTCGTTAGGTACGTTGCGCAGCTCAAAGCGACCGCCACGACCGGCATCGTTGACAAGCTCAGGGAAGGCATTGGATAGACCGCCTGCGCCTACGTCATGGATGAAGGTAATAGGGTTCTTGTCACCCATCTGCCAGCAGCGGTCGATCACCTCCTGGCAGCGGCGCTCCATCTCGGGGTTTTCACGCTGCACGGAAGCGAAGTCCAGGTCTGCCGAGCTGGAGCCAGTGGACATCGACGAGGCAGCGCCTCCACCCAGGCCGATCAACATGGCCGGGCCACCCAAGACAATCAGCTTGCCACCTACGGAGATATCACCTTTCTGGACATGGTCGGCACGGATGTTACCCATACCGCCCGCCAGCATGATCGGCTTGTGATAGCCCCGGACCTCTTCGCCACGTGGGGTTTCAACCGCCTGCTCGAAGGTACGGAAGTAACCTGCCAGTGCCGGGCGGCCAAATTCGTTGTTGAATGCCGCGCCGCCCAATGGCCCTTCGATCATGATATCGAGTGGTGTCACGATGCGTTCGGGCTTGCCGTATGGCTTTTCCCAAGGTTGCTCGAAACCTGGGATATTCAGGTTGGAAACCGTGAAACCGGTCAGACCTGCCTTGGGTTTTGCACCACGACCGGTCGCCCCCTCGTCTCGGATTTCGCCACCCGAACCCGTAGAGGCGCCAGGGAATGGTGCAATTGCTGTCGGGTGGTTATGGGTTTCCACCTTCATCAGGATATGAATCGGCTCCTGATTGGCGCTGTACTGACGAGTCTGCGGGTCAGGATAGAAACGACCGGCAGTAAATCCCTCGATCACCGCAGCGTTATCCTTGTAGGCAGACAGGACGCCCTCACGGTGCATTTCATAGGTGTTCTTGATCATACCGAACAGGGATTTTTCCTGGCCTTCGCCATCGATATCCCAGCTGGCATTAAAGATCTTGTGACGGCAGTGCTCGGAGTTTGCCTGAGCAAACATCATAAGCTCGATGTCATGGGGGTTGCGACCCAGTCCCTGGAAACTCTTGACCAGGTAATCGATCTCATCATCCGCCAGGGCAAGACCTAGTTCGCTGTTGGCCTTTTCCAGCGCGGCACGGCCGCCATTCAGGATATCGATGACCGTCAGCGGCTTGGGCGTCGCATGACTGAACAGGGCTTCTGCCTCATCCAGACCTCCCAGCACGAGCTGGGTCATACGATCATGCAGGGTGGCAGCCACAGCCTGAACATCGGCATCGGACAGATCGCCAGCAATATAATAGGCGACGCCCCGTTCGATGCGCTCGATCTTGGCCAGACCGCAATTATGGGCGATGTCAGTGGCCTTGCTGGACCACGGCGAAATCGTGCCAAAGCGCGGGACTACCAGGAACAGCCGGCCTACAGGCTCTTGTACCGGAACACTGGGTCCGTATTTGAGCAAGCGCTCAAGCACGTGCTCCTCTTCAGCGGTAAGCGTGCCGACCACCTCGGCAAAATGAGCGAACTCGGCATAAAGTCCGGAAACACCCGGCACTTTACGGGTCAGTTGGTCGAGCAGTTTGCCGTGACGAAACGAAGAAAGAGCGGGAGCGCCGCGCAAGATCAGCATCGTAGGACAGCCTCGGGGCTAGAGGAATTTCAGGGGCCGGTATTCTACCGCAAAGGACCCGGCGAGACACCTTTAGGCGACAAAGGTTTCGCTAATGCTGCGTCAAACCGACTCATGCAGCCGTCCTGAGAAACGCTTCGCTCCAGAAATAACGACCTCTCGACGGCTTGAAGATGCCTCTTGGAAACCCTGGAATCGTCGCGACTGATCCCACTTCACTCGGATATTTTGGCCTTGCTTAGCAAAAATTGGTTACGAGTGGAATCCAGGCAATAGAAAATTCTGTGGCGCTCCCCTGGTATGGCACTTGGATAGCTTTGCGTATACTGAGTGGATGTTTGCACACCATGCGCTTTGCCTGAAACGAATCGCCTGCATCATGGCGACTGCGATCTTTCTGTTGCTCCAGGGGTGCGAAGAGCCTGACGAAGCTCCTCCCAAACAACCCACTACCCTGGAACGGATACAGAAGGAGGGCGTTCTACGCGTTATTACCCGCAACAGCCCGGCGACCTATTTCCAAGACCGTAACGGTGATACCGGCTTCGAATACGAGCTGGTGAAAAGCTTCGCCGACAGCATGGGGCTCAAACTGCAGATCGAAACTGCAGATAACCTGGATGATCTTTTCAACCGTCTCGACAGTGCTGAAGGACCAGTCCTGGCAGCGGCAGGCCTGACGCCCAGCCCGGCACGGCAGGAGAAGTTCCACTTCTCTCATCCCTATCTTGATGTTGTTCCGCAGGTCATCTATCGCAATGGTTCACGGCGCCCTGCACAGGTAAGCGATCTGGTAGGCAAGCGCATCATGGTGCTCAAGGGAAGCAGCCAGGCGGAACAATTGGCTGCGCTCAAACCCCAGCAGCCGGATCTTACCTACGAAGAGTCTGATCAGGTTGAGGTGGCTGACCTGCTGAAGATGGTCGATGAGGGCCAGATCGATCTTACGCTGGTCGACTCCAACGAGCTGGCCATGAATCAGGTCTACTTTCCCAACGTGCGCGTCGCCTTTGATCTCGGAGATGGACAAAGCCTCGCCTGGGTAACAGCCGAGCGCGAAGACGGCACCTTGATGAAAGCCATCAACGCTTTTATCGACAAGGCCAAGCAGGACAATACGCTTCAGCACCTCAAGGAGCGCTACTACGGTCATGTGGATGTTCTGGGGTATGTAGGCGCCTACACCTTTGCACAGCACCTGCAACAACGCCTGCCTGTTTATGAGAAGCACTTCCGCAAGGCTGCACAGCAACGGGAGGTCGATTGGCGGCTTCTGGCTGCCATCGGGTATCAGGAATCGATGTGGCAGGCTGATGCGACCTCAAAAACCGGGGTACGCGGCCTCATGATGCTGACCAACAACACAGCCCAGGCCATGGGCGTGTCCAACCGGCTCGATCCCTTCCAGAGCATCGAGGGCGGCGCCCGGTACTTCAATCAGATTCGCGGCGAGCTTCCCGAGTCGATCAAGGAGCCGGATCGGACCTGGTTCGCCCTGGCAACCTACAACATTGGCAGTGCGCATATTGCAGATGCGCGAAAGATGGCGCAGGACGAAGGGTTGGACCCTAATCGCTGGCTGGACGTCAAACGCATGTTGCCACGACTCAGTCAGAAGCAATGGTATAGCAAGACCCGTTACGGCTATGCCCGAGGCGGCGAAACGGTGCACTTCGTGCAGAATATTCGCCGCTATTACGACATTCTGACCTGGGTGACCCAGCCGCAGATGGAAGGCTCACAGCTGGCCAAGAGCGGCATGCACCTGCCCGGTATTGCTGAAAAGGAACCCGAGCAGGAAATGTAGCCGACGGGCCTAGACCATCTTTGGCTTTGAAGGCTTGGCGATCAGTTTATCTACCGCCTTGGCTGCGGCCACCATGCCAAAGGTTGCGGTCACCATCATGACCGCACCAAAACCGCCAGAGCAATCCAGTCGTACCCCTTCCCCTACAAAGCTTTTCTGCTGGCACACGCTGCCATCCGGCTTGGGATAACGCAGCTGCTCGGTCGAGAACACGCACGGCACGCTGTAGTGCCGGCTGGGGTTACGTGAAAACCCATAGTCGCGGCGCAGCAGTGAACGTACGCGGGATGCCAACGGATCGTTATAGGTCCGGTTCAAATCGACGACCTGAATCTGGGTCGGGTCGATCTGACCACCCGCTCCACCGGTTGTGATGATGTTGATCTTGCGGCGCTTGCACCATGAGATCAGAGCAGCCTTGGACGCGACGCTATCGATACAGTCCAGCACCAGATCCATCTCCGGCGTGATGTAATCCGCCATGGTCTCCCGCGTGACGAAATCCGCCACGGCATGGACGGCGCACGCCGGGTTGATTGCCCGGATGCGCTCAGCCATCACATCGACCTTAGCCCGTCCCACCTGTCCTTCCAACGCATGGATTTGTCGATTGGTATTGCTGATGCAGACATCGTCCAGATCGAACAGACTGATACGGCCAACGCCACTGCGCGCCAGGGCCTCGGCCGCCCAGGACCCTACACCACCAATACCGACTATCGCGACATGACTGGCAGCCAGACGCTCGAGCGCATCGTTACCATACAAGCGGGCAATGCCACCAAAGCGTTGTTGATCAATATTCATAATGGCTCTCACTCAACGAGCTAACAGTATAAAGACATGCCACGGCATTGTTGATCACCGAAGAGCGACGCTCCTTATGGCGTTTTGCTTTACCATGGACAACTTTTCGTGCCCTTGCTGCTTCAGGATTCATCCATGACGACCCTTACCCCGACGCTCGAGCTTGCCTGCGAGCTCATCCGCTGCCCCTCCGTCACACCGGTCGACGAGGGCTGCCAAGCCCTGATGATGACGCGGCTTGAAGCAGCAGGTTTTGCGCTCGAGCCCATGCGTATCGAAAACGTCGATAATTTCTGGGCACGCCGGGGAGGCGAAGGTCCGGTGTTGTGCTTCGCCGGGCATACCGACGTTGTGCCGACCGGGCCGGTCGAGGCCTGGCAACAAGGCCCCTTCGATGCTCAGGTCGACGCAGACGGCATGCTCTTGGGGCGTGGCGCAGCGGACATGAAAGGCAGCCTGGCCAGCATGATCATCGCGGTCGAACGCTTCGTAGCCGATCATCCCAACCATCGAGGCGCCATTGCCTTTCTGATTACCAGTGATGAAGAAGGGCCTGCCCTGCACGGGACACGCGCGGTGGTCGAGCGTCTGCGTGCACGCAATGAACGCCTGGACTGGTGCATTGTAGGCGAGCCTTCCAGTACGACGCTTCTGGGCGACGTCGTCAAGAACGGTCGCCGCGGTTCGCTCAACGGCAAGTTGACGATTCGTGGCAAGCAAGGCCACGTGGCCTACCCTCATCTGGCTCGCAACCCCATTCATCTGGCCGCAGCCGCGCTGGCAGAACTTGCCGCTGAACAGTGGGATGCCGGTAATGACTTTTTCCCGCCCACCACGTTCCAGATCTCCAACCTGAACTCGGGCACAGGCGCAAATAATGTAATCCCGGGCGAGCTGAATGCCCTGTTCAACTTCCGCTTTTCGACCGAGTCGACCGAAGAGGGACTCAAGGCGCGCATTGAGGCTATCCTGAACAAGCATAACCTTGACTGGCACATTGACTGGTCTCTTTCGGGCCTGCCCTTCATCACCGAGCCTGGCGAATTGCTGGACGCTATCGCCTCGAGCATCCAGGCGGTTACCGGTCTTACAACAGAAGCCTCTACCAGCGGCGGGACCTCGGATGGTCGCTTTATTGCCACGCTTGGCACACAGGTGGTTGAAGTCGGGCCTGTTAACGCTACGATCCATCAGGTCAATGAACGAGTATTGGCCAGTGATCTGGATTTGTTGACCGAGGTGTACTACCAGACCCTGGTAAGGCTGCTGGCATGATGTTGATCTGCCCCCTCTGCTCGGCCCAGCTGACCGAGGCACAACAAGGTGTTATCTGTGAGCAAGGCCACCGTTTTGACCGTGCACGCCAGGGCTATTTGAACCTGCTGCCTGTACAGCACAAGAAAAGCCGTGACCCTGGCGACAATGCCGAGATGGTTGAGGCGCGTCGCCGCTTTCTCGATGCTGGCCACTATGCTCCGCTGGCGCAGCGTCTGGCGGAACTGGCACAGGAAAAAGCACCGGCTCGCTGGGTCGATATTGGTTGCGGCGAAGGTTTTTATACCACGCGTCTAGCAGAAGCACTGCCACAGAGCGATGGTTACGCGCTGGACATCTCCCGTGAGGCGGTACGCAGGGCGAGTCGCCGGGCGCCGCGGGTGAACTGGCTGGTTGCCAGCATGGCCCGCATTCCCTTGCCCAACACAAGCTGCCAGCTCCTGACCAGCGTATTCAGTCCGATTGACTGGGCTGAAGCCGTACGCTTGCTGACGCCCGGCGGCGGCATACTGCGCCTTGGTCCGGCGCGTGATCATCTGATCGAACTGCGCCAGCGGCTGTACGATGATGTACGTGATTACGACGAGGCCAAGCACCTGCAGGGCTTGCCTTCGGCGCTGACATTGGCCGACAGTGAAACCTTGAATTTTCGCCTCAGCCTGGAAACTCGCGAAGCCCGAGCCGATCTGCTATCCATGACACCCCATGGTTGGCGTGTTAATGCCGAGCGTCGCGAACGCGTACTGGCTGAACCCTTCGAGGTCACCGTTGCCGTACGCTACGATTGGATTACCCGGACCTGAAAGCCCTATCGAGATTAACCATGCGCCAGCCAGACATTGAAATCTACCTCAAGGATGCCGACCAGCCTGCCATTACCGAGTGGCTGAGCCAGGCGCTGGGTACCTGCAGCGAGTGGCGCCAGCAGGGGCAAACCTACAAGTGTACGGTCGACTACCAGGGCACCGTGATTCCAGTAACCTGGCTACCCAAAGCTGTCGGCAAATGGAACAGCCTTCTGCTGGAAAGCGATGCAACCCCCTGGGAAGACGATCTGGCCTGCGCCAAGGCAGCCGCTGCCGCACTGGATATCCAGGTACGGTGCGCCCCTGGGAGCTGGGAAGAGGAACAGGGCGAGGAGGATGCCGATCGCTGGATAAAAGTCACCTCAGCCGGCATAGAAGAAATCATCTGGCGAACCTGAAGATTTGCCAGTAATAAAAAAGCCCGTCAGCTCAACTGACGGGCTTTTTTCAGGATTCAAAGCTTGGAGACGTCTTCGGCCTGTAGACCTTTCTGGCCCTGAATCACAGAAAACTCCACCTTTTGGCCTTCAATCAACGAGCGATGCCCCTCGCCACGGATGGCGCGGTAATGAACAAACACATCCGGGCCACTCTCACGTTGAATGAATCCATAACCTTTGGCGTCATTGAACCACTTGACGGTTCCGGTCTCACGTTCAGCCATTACCACTCTCCAAGCTTCGCAATTATTATCTGTGCCCTTGCAGGACAGCTCCCCAGCCGATCCGAGTCATCCTCATGGCCTTCCAGGCCAAACAACTGATGCTCGTTTCCGCCGTACCGGCGTATAAAGCAAAAGTTTCCAGGCAATTGCAACAGGTTTTATCACTAAAATGTTTTATGCTCTTTTTTGGTGCTAATTACGTATTAATCGTGGCTGAAAGCACAAAATTCGTGCTTTATAACAACAAATTGCGTAATCGAAATGTCAAAAAAAGAGCGCCAATCAAGCAGTGCCTGAGCCTCTTTAGTTTTGCTGACGAGTGTTTCAGTCTGATGATCGTGGGCTTTGCGCCATCGGGCCATTACGGCACACTGCTCGCTTGAATTTCAGGTACATGTCATGAATCGCTCCCCTTTTCGCCGCATGCTGTTTGCCGCCTTCAAACGCCTGCTGTACACCTGGGTTCGCTCGCAGACCATCAATCAGTCAGCGGTAACCCTCAAGCTCGACCGCAGCAAGCCGGTGATCTATGTCTTGCAGGAGCATTCGCTAAGCGATCTGGCCGTCCTGGATGCCGAATGCATCAAAAATGGCCTGCCCCGCCCGGTAACACCCGTAACGATTGGGGATGTGGTCGAACCGAATGCCTATATCTATACAACGCCCTCACCTGACTGGCTGGGTCGTCCTACCAGGCGTAACGTTCCACCCTGCCTTACCCGACTGCTTGAAGCTGTTGGCCAAAGCACAGTCGAAGATGCCCAGATCGTACCTGTCAGCGTGTTCTGGGGGCAGTCGCCTGACCGTGAAACGAGCCTATGGAAACTGCTCTGGACGGATAACTGGGTCATTACAGGCCGGCTACGCAAACTGGCACGTATCCTTTTCCTGGGCCGTATGACACGGGTGTTGTTTTCCGAGCCTATCCATTTGAGCCGGCTTGTCGCCCAGAACAAAGGGCAGGAGCGCACTCAGCGCATGGTGCTGCGTATCCTGAGAGTGCACTTCCGTAATCTGAAAACAGCGGTTATCGGCCCTGATATCTCCCACCGGCGCAATCTGGTCAAAAGCCTGATCCAGGCCCCCCAGGTTCGTGAGGCAATCGAACATGAAGCCAGGCATGGGAACACATCTCATGCACAAGCCGAGCAGCAGGCTTTGGAGTATGCCCAGGAAATAGCCTCGGACTTCTCGTATCCGGTGGTACGCTGCCTTGAAGTCATCTTGACCTGGTTCTGGAACAAGCTCTATGAGGGTCTGCGGGTCAACCATATCGAGCGCGTCCAGAATGCGGCGCAGGGCAACGAGATCGTTTATGTGCCCTGCCACCGCAGCCACATGGACTATCTGCTTCTATCCTACCTGTTATTTCACAATGGACTGACGCCTCCACACATCGCAGCAGGTATCAACCTGAACATGCCCGTCGTGGGAAATATTTTGCGCCGTGGCGGTGCCTTCTTCATGCGCCGCAGCTTCAAGGGCAATGCGCTCTATACCGCTGTCTTCAATGAATACATGCACACCCTGTTTTCCCGGGGCTTCTCGACCGAATACTTTGTAGAAGGCGGTCGCTCGCGAACGGGACGGATGCTGCAGCCACGCACCGGCATGCTGGCCATTACCCTGCGCAGCTTTTTGCGGGACTCCCGTCGTCCGCTGGTATTCGTGCCAGTGTACATTGGCTACGAGCGGGTCTTTGAAGGCCGCACTTACCTGGGCGAGTTACGGGGAGCGGCCAAGAAGAAGGAATCTATCTTTGATGTGTTCAAGGCCGTAGGGGCCTTGCGCAAGCGCTTCGGTCAGGTGTGGGTCAATTTTGGCGAGCCCCTGAGCCTGCCGCAGTTTCTGGACCAGCGCCAGGAAGGCTGGCGTAATCTCTCCTTTGATCATGATGCCCGCCCTGAGTGGTTCAGCACGCTGACTCACTGCCTGGGTGAGGTGGTGGCTCGCAGGATCAACGATGCGGCAGCCATCAACCCCGTTAATCTGGTGGCATTGATCATGCTATCCACCCATCGACAGGCGATGGATGAGCGCGCTTTGGTTGGCGTACTAGACCTTTACCTGGGGCTTTTGCGAAAGGTTCCCTACTCGCCCTCTGCAACCCTGCCCGAGGGTGACGGACAAGCGCAGGTGGACTACGTGAAGAGTCTGAACCTGCTGGCCGAGCAACAGGATGCGCTGGGCCGTATACTCTATCTCGATGAGCAGAATGCCATCCTGATGACCTACTATCGCAATAACATCCTGCATATTTTTGCATTACCGGCATTACTGGCCAGTTTCTTCCAGAACACGCCTCGCATGAGCCGAGAGCAGATTCACCGGTTTACCCTGGCGCTATACCCTTATTTACAAGCCGAACTGTTCATCCGCTGGGACCGCGACGAGCTGCCCGCCATGATTGATCAGTGGCTGGCAGCGCTAGTGGAGTATGACCTGCTTCAACAAGAGGACGAGACCTTCAAACGCCCGCCTCCCAGCTCACGGCAGTTTGTACGTCTGGCACTGCTGGCCCGCAGCATTCAGCAAACGCTACAGCGTTATTACATGGCCATTGCCCTACTGCTCAACCAGGGCCAGGGTAAACTAACAGCCAGCGAGCTGGAGGAATTGTGTACCGTCATGGCACGGCGACTTTCCATCCTGCATGGACTGAACGCACCGGAATTCTTTGACAAAAGCCTGTTCCGGCATTTTATCGAAACGTTATTGAAAGAAGGCGTGCTGCACAAGAACGCCGAAGGCAAGCTTGGCCACCATGAACTGCTGGGCGAGCTGGCCGAAGAAGCTGGTAAGCGAATGCTGCCAGCCGAAATACGCTTGTCGATTCGACACGTGGCATTGGAACGGCCCGATGAACCCAGCATTCCGCCCTCAGTTCCGATGCCCGATTGACCCATTCAGAAGAGACCTTATGTCATGCGCAAGATTGTTCTGTTAAGTCTGACCAGCCTGTTGCTTACGGCCTGTAGCGGCGGGCTGCGCCCAGTTTCCGAACCTGGCCCTACCCCTACGACTCCCAGCACGAGCAAACCTCCGGTCATCATGCCGCAACCCGGTACGCCTTCACCGGCCAAACGTAGCCTGGAAGGTGATGCCTATTTCGAACAGTCCGAACCCTTGCCGCCTACCGCCAAGCTGACTGTCAGTCTGCACAATGCGGCCACGGGCGATACGCCCTCAGGGCGCCTCGCACAACGTACCGTTTTCGTGAAACAGGAAACGCCTATCCCTTTCCGTCTGGACTACGATCCATCAAAGGTCAAGGCTGGTCAGCGCTATGCCATCAGCGCTCGCGTATTGCTGGGTGGCCGCCCGCTGTTCCTGACGCCAAAGGCAATACCGGTGCAACTCAATGACACTAACGACCAGCCGGTTGAAATCAAGCTGACCCCCGTCCGTTGATACAAGGGATATAGATGAAACGTTTCGCGCTTACGCTTGCGGCCTTAACCCTCTCGGTCAACGCCTTTGCCTTGAGTCTGTCTGACTTTTCCCAACAAGATTCCGCCAGCGCCATGAAGGACGCACTGACTCAGGGCGCGCAAATCGCGGTTCAACAACTGGGTAAACCGGGAGGATTTACCAACAACCCGGAAGTCCGTATTGAGCTGCCTGGAAAACTGGGCAAAGCATCCGCCCTGCTCAAGCAGTTCGGTATGGGTGCGCAGGTAGAACAGCTGGAAACTAGCATGAACCAGGCTGCCGAAGCCGCTGTGCCAAAGGCGCAGGCCCTGCTGATCGATGCGGTCAAACGTATGACGGTTCAGGATGCCAAGGGTATTCTGACCGGCGGGGATAATGCGGCCACGCAGTATCTGGACCGCTCCAGCCGAGACCAGCTTCGCGCTCAATTGATGCCCATCATCAAGCAGGCAACGGACAAGGTAGGCTTGGCTCAGCAATACAACGCCCTGGCTGGCAAAGCTGCTGCCTTCGGCGCGGTGGACGCCAAGAGTGCAAACGTTGAAAGCTACGTCACGGACCAGGCGCTTAATGGGTTATTCACCGTAATCGCTGACCAGGAACGCGCACTCCGGGAAAACCCGGCCGCCGCCGCTACCAACATTGCCAAAAAAGTGTTCAGTACGCTTTGAGGATATAACGGGCCGAGTAATCGAATAACCCGGCCCGATGCCTTACAAAGGCGGCAACGCCCAGTCGATGGGCTTAAGGCCTGACTGCTCCAGAAACTTGTTCGTCCGGCTGAAATGGCCGTTGCCGATAAAGCCTCGATGGGCAGAGAGCGGTGACGGATGGGGTGAGCGCAGGATCAAATGCTTTTGTGTGTCGATCAGCTTTTCCTTGCTCTGTGCGTGAGCACCCCACAGCAGAAAGACCAGATGGTTACGTTGCTCGCTGACCACCTGAATCACACGATCAGTGAAACGCTGCCAGCCGGCATTGGCATGGGAGCCGGCCTTGGCCTGTTCTACCGTCAGCGAGGTATTGAGCAACAGTACGCCCTGCTCAGCCCAATGCTGTAGATAGCCATGATTGGGAATGGGCAGATTCAGGTCCCGCTTCAATTCCTTGTAAATATTCTGCAAGGATGGCGGTGCAGGGACACCGGGCTGTACGGAGAAGCACAAGCCATGGGCCTGCCCTGGGCCGTGATAGGGATCCTGCCCCAAGATGACGACCTTTACCTGATCCAGCGGCGTACTGTTCAACGCATTGAAGATCAAGGGGCCTGGCGGATAGATCACCTTGCCGGCCGCTTTTTCGCTGCGCAGGAACTCACCCAATTGCTTCATATAAGGAGCATCGAATTCATCACGCAGTGCGGCTTTCCACTGCGGTTCCAGTTTGATGCGGTCGTCGTCCACGTTATGTCCTCATGTCAATCGAGCGCACCGTAGGAAAGGTGATCTGCTCTGTCAACCATTCATCCCATTTCCTGCCAGCAGGCTCCCGCCCCACAAACGTGCGAAGCACAAAGCAATGCCCTCCAGCGGGCGCAGAAAGCTACCCCTGGTAAACGGTGCGCTTATGGACGTCCTTACATCTCTTACAGGCTCTATGCCTTGACTGACAGCCCACCCCTCCTCCTAAGCATGGTTCGTGTAGCCGAAGGTGGTCGAGCCATTGCCGTGGAGATCTGGGAACTGCCCAGCCGCGAGCTGGGCTCGTTTTTGATGGGTATTCCCGCTCCGCTCGGCCTAGGCAAGGTTCAGCTGGCTGATGGCAGTTGGGAAACCGGGTTTATCTGTGAGCCCTATGGGTTGGAAGGCGCCAAGGACATCACCCACTTCGGTGGCTGGCGGGCTTATATGGCCAGCCAGCGATAGGAGGGGCTTGCTAATCGCCTGCCGGGGCTTACCACCGTCTCGGTGGTGGCCCCCAGTACGGTCTCGGTCCATGACGCCAATAGCCTGGGCCGGGACCGGGGCCCCAACCAGGGCGAAACCGCGGCGGAGGCGGTGGTGGGTCATAATAGAAATTCGAGCGCCAACGTGTCACGGGCCGGTCATAGATAATGACGGAAGGCGGCGGCCCAACAGGAACAGCCGGTGTTACATAAACGGGGGTATAGGAGCGGTAGTAGGTCGTGGTGGTATGACGGTAAGGGTTATCGCCGTAGACCACACACCCGTTTAACGGTAGAGCAAACGCTAACGCCAAGAATAGACGCCGCAAAACAGTATCCTCCACGCCCTAAAAAACGGTGCGTAATGGCATATTACCGCCCTGCGAAACCCTGTCCTGTGTAATCACCCAGGCATTCAGCTGGCATTAAGCAACGTAACCAGATATTTCATCTCAAGATATCTGCTCAAGGTAGTCGCGCAGCCGTGTTTGCAGATAAGGTACTGCGTCCGGCAAGGACAGAAACTCCCCTATTGGCATCATCTGCCAATACTGGCCCTCATCACCAAAGCGTATGGATTCGACCTCTTCAGCGGTTAGTTCGCCGACGAAGAAATAGGCGCCAAGAGGCTTACGGGTATAACTCGTGTAGCGCCTTTCCCAAATGATCCGATCTTCGGTCAGCTGTAGGGAAAACTCTTCATCTAACTCTCGCAACGCGCACTCGACTGGGCTTTCATTCCCCTCTCGACCACCGCCAGCAAAATCCCAGCAGCCCGGGAAGGGAATCGAGTCTTTATCGTCTCGCTTGTAGGTCAGGAGTTGATCACCACACAACAAGGCAAGTTTAGCCCCGGAAAAATCATTCACTACCGCTCTCCTGTTGGCAGACTCTTTTTCAGATCCACCCTGCCAATTTATCCATGTTGTGATCGAATTGCGGTGAGCGCATAGGCGGTTGTACGGATAAGGGGGGCGACATGACGGGTATCGCTGCGTCCCCCTCCTACGTCCAAGCCGGTCTCTTCTAGAGTGGGTGGAGCAACGCGGTACCCATCATAAAGCTAAAGGGCGTTTATCAATAACCGTGGCGCTTCAGTATCGTGTCGGTGCCGTCCTTTGCAGGGCGGTTGTAAAACTTCAACAGCTCGGCAGTGCGGTTGGTAAAGAAGCCATCTACGCCCGCATCGCTGATTTTCTTGAAGTCCACGGCCTCGTCCACCGTGTATGGATGCACGATCAGCCCTTTTTCATGAGCCATCTGATTCATCCAGGGCTTCACCAGATCCGCATAACTCTGATCACCACCATGTGTCAGTGCTGAGGAAGGCCCTACGCCCAATGCGCCATGCGCTTTCGCCCAATCTAGCCAGCGTTCGTACTCAGCCTTGGATTTGACCTCCTGCTTGGCATAATAGGCGGCCTTATCCTTTTCGCCCGAGTCGGCAAAGCTCACATTCGACTTGGGCTCGATACTGCCATCGCCCAGCCATAGCAGAAGCACTTTGGGCACCTGCGGCATTTCCTGCTGTAACAGCTCCATGCTGCTCTTCTCAAACGTTTGCAGCACGACACGTCCAGGCATGGACGCCACGTGCACATGCTGCGTATCGGCCGGTTTTTCGGCAGGCTTGTTTAACCAGCCGCGCGCCTGAAGCTTGTCCTTCAGGTCTTTTTCGATACCTGGGAACAGTTTGGGCTGCTTTGTCTCGATATATAGGCCCGGCTTGTTCTGTCCACCTTCGGCAATATCGATCACCTCATCCAGGGTCAGAATTTTCTGGCCAGCAAAGCTGGGCCGCGCACGATCCGGGTGGGCCGTATTGAACCAGGTTCCGGCATCCAAGCTTTTAAGCTCCTCCAGCGTAAAGCTACTGACAGGTTGATCCGCCCGGTCCGGAAAGCGCTGCGCAACGTTAGTGGTGCGCTTGAGGTTGTCGTCATGCAGGGCGATCAGGACGCCATCACGGGTACGCTGCAGGTCCAGTTCGAGATAGTCGGCGCCCAAGTCACGGGCCAGCATATACGCGGGCGCGGTGGACTCTGGTGCATCATAGGACGCCCCCCGGTGTGCAATCACGGCCGGATACGGAATGCCCGCCTTCTCGCTCAGCGCCTTGCCTGCCGGCTCGCTCGCGGCACCAGCCGACTGCCCCATCATCCCCATGGCCGCCATTAGCGCTCCTGCCAATAATCCCTTGCATAAACCTCTATCCATCGGTGTCTCCCGTTGTTGTGACTTTTTGGATTTTGAATACACAACGCCTATGCTGCGGCATGAACACGACGTTAACGTGACGATACCGCTTATCTCCACCCTTGCGGGCCATCAGTCAAAGAACGTAAGCAAGCGTAGCCCATACGGCTGGTCTTCATAGCCGTACTGCCTCACACGGGGTACGATTACGGTCTCCCCCTATTTACATTCGATTTCCGTACGCCCTTACAGGCGCACGAGGCGACAGACATGAACACAGCCTATCCACCCCATCTCTGCCCTCGCTGCGGGCAACCCAATGGCTGTGCTCAGCTCGGTTGCAGCCAACCGGTGACTGACTGCTGGTGCTTCCACACTCGTATCGCTCCCGAAGCACTCGAGACCTTGCCGGAAGACGCTCGCAACGTGGCTTGCCTGTGCGCCCGCTGCGCCAGTGCTACCTTAGAACATGAAATGGATACTAACGGCTGATGCGCCTGGATCGTTTCATCAGTAACCGACCGACCCTCAACCGCCTGGACGCACGCATGCATTTAGCGCATGGACACGTACGGATCAATGGCGTGCCTGTGCGTGATGGTCGCTACGAGGTGCGCTTCTTCGATCGGGTCGAGTTGCTGGACGAGCTGCTTCAACCTGGCAAGGCTGCTCGTTACTTCATGCTGCACAAACCCGTTGGGTATGTGAGCGCAACGCAGCATCCGGATCACCCCACGGTAATCGATCTGCTGAACGAACAGGACAAGGATGATCTCCACCTGAGCGGCCGTCTGGACCTGAACACATCAGGCCTCATGCTCATCACCAACGATGGTCTCTGGTCTCGTCGTCTGACCCTGCCCGGCAGCAAGCTGCCCAAGGTGTATTACGTCGAGACGGCCAACCCAATCCTGCCGGAATACGTCTCCACATTCGCCGCCGGGCTGTACTTCAAGTTTGAAGACCTTACTACCTTGCCCGCCCATCTGGATATCCTGAGCGAGCGCAGCGCGCGGCTTACTCTCATCGAAGGCCGCTATCATCAGGTCAAGCGCATGTTCGGGCACTTTAGAAATCAGGTCTTGCACCTGCACCGGGAGCGGATCGGCCCCATTGTGCTCGACCCCGCCCTGGCACCTGGTGAATATCGCCCTCTTACCGCTACAGAAATCGCATGCGGCGTCCCTGCCTAGACCACTGAGGAACATTCGTCGCGCACTCCGGTCGGCATAAGAATCATTCATCAGCCAGGAGAGCCGTATGCGCATTCACGTTCCCCGCCTCGGTTTTGGCGGTGCCCCGCTGGGTAACATGTTTCATGAGCTCACCGAAGAACAAGCCTCCGCCACGCTTGAGGCGGCCTGGGAGGCCGGTATACGCCTGTACGATACATCACCCCATTACGGTGCCGGCCTGTCGGAAATTCGCTTTGCCGAGGTGCTCAGTCAAAAACCCCGGGATGAATACACCCTCTGCACCAAGGTTGGCCGTCTGCTGCAAAAGGCCGACCAGCCTGAGAATGCGGCCCCGTTCGTCAACGAGCGCCCCTACCGCCGCATTCTGGACTACAGCGCAGACGGTGCCCGTCGTTCCATTGAAGACAGCCTCGAACGCCTCAAAACCGACCGGATTGATATCGTCTGGATCCATGATGTATCCGAAGACCAGTTCGGCCCTACATGGCGAGAGTATTTTGACCAGGCCATGAAAGGCGCAGCGGTTGCACTGACCCGGATGCGCGAAGAAGGCCTCATCAAAGGCTGGGGGCTGGGTGTGAACATGGTCGAGCCTTGCCGTCTTGCCTTGGAACAGGCTGACCCGGATGCCTTTCTGCTGGCGGGTCGATACTCACTGCTGGACCATCGCGAGGCGCTGGACACCTTGTTCCCGCAGTGCCTGGAGCGCGGCGTAGGTATTGTTGTAGGAGGTCCGTACAACTCGGGTATTTTGGCGGGCGGCGAGAACTACAACTATGCCGAGGCTGATTCCTCCATTAAGGAAAAAGCCAAGCACCTCAAATGGGTCTGCGAACAGTTCGCCGTCGACGTGCGCGCTGCAGCCCTGCAATTCTGCATGGCACACCCTACTGTAGCCGCCACGATCCCGGGCACCAGCAAGCCTGAGCGGGTCAGGGAAAACGTTGAACTGATGCAGGTACCAATCCCGCAGGAACTCTGGACAACACTGCGGGAGCAGGGCGTCCTGCCCCCTGATGCGCCGGTGCCAGGCGAGACGGCCAGACACTAGGCGTGAAGTGGGATCAGGGCACCTTGGCGTCGCCCTTATCCCACAGCCTTACCAGCTCGTTGGGTGCACGGTCTTCCGGAACGGTAATTGTGATCTCGTCGGGCTTGTCCTTGAAGCGCAACTCGATCTTGTAATACCGCTGATCGCCACGCCCTACGCTTTCCGCCGAGGCTGGCAGCGAACGCTCGAGCACGGAACAGATTCGTCCGCGCTCATCCTCATTACAACTGGAAAAATCGATCTCCCGTGGGCGCGCCAGCGCATGGATCGCTGCAAAGCCGCCCTGTCGAGAAAGCCTTAACAAGGCATCCGGTCCCAGTTTCGGTAGCTCTTTCATAATGACCTCCTCAGGTCAGCTCTACCCCAACGTCTTCCCAGGCCTTGTTAATTGCCTGGGTCTCGCGCGCTTCTGCGCCGAAGCGGCGACCGGCATTCGAAACGGTGAGTCGAGCGAAGGCCGCAAAATCAGCATCGTTGGTCAAGCGGCTGTCGCATAGGGTGTCGTACCAGACGCGGCCCGCTGTCTCCCATGCGTATCCGCCGATCCCGGTTGCCGCCAGATAGAATGCCCGATTTGGAATGCCCGAGTTGAGGTGCACACCGCCATTGTCATCCCGCGTTTCAATGAAGTCACGCATATGGCCAGGCTGCGGGTCCTTGCCCAGCATCGGATCATCATACGCCGTACCCGGCTCAGCCATCGAGCGCAGACCACGACCATTGATCTTCTCGGTCAACAGCCCTTCCCCGATCAGCCAGTTGGCCTCCTCGGCTCGCTGCTTCAGGCTGTATTGCTTAACCAAGACCCCAAAGACATCGGACACGGACTCATTAAGTGCGCCAGACTGGTTGTAATACACCAGCCCCGCCTCACTTTCCGTCACCCCGTGGGTAAGCTCATGGGCAACGACATCCAGCGAAATGGTAAAGCGGTTGAAGATCTCGCCGTCCCCATCGCCGAATACCATCTGCTCGCCATTCCAGAAGGCGTTCTGATAGTCCTGACCGTAATGCACCGTGCCCGAAAGCGGCAGGCCCCGGTTATCGATGGAGTTGCGGCCCAGCACCTGATAGAAGAAATCGAAGGTGGAGCCGAGATGGTCATAAGCCTCATCTACAGCAATGTCGCTTACGGCAGGCTGGCCTTCCTTGCGAACCAGCACACCCGGCAACTGGTTACCATTTTTTGCATCATAGATGCTGCGCTGTGCACGCTCATCATCGGTACGCTCCAGCTCACTCACCGGTGCCTGACGCACACCAGGCGGGCCTGGATTATGCAAAAGCGTACGTACATGACTCAGCGTACCCAACGCGCAGGAGCGCTGGCGTTCATCACCATGATCAACGATACGGCTGAGGATGTACGGGGGGATAAAACCTTGAACAGAACCCAAGCGAGGCATACGAACGCCCTCCCTAAGCAGCCAGCGTTGGAGCAGCACAACACTACCCCTCTCACGCCACTCTACGTGGCACAGGGTTAGACCGCAAAACCCGCCCTAGACTCCCTCGCACAAAAACCTTATCAAGAGGCTTCACCCAAGGCTCGGCTTCTGGTACAAAGGACGCCTCCCGAAGCGGGCGTCGTATAATGGCATTACCTGAGCTTCCCAAGCTCATGACGAGGGTTCGATTCCCTTCGCCCGCTCCAATTCGCTTCCTCATGATTCAAGCGGGGCTGACAGCCTGGCTTGCCTTCCCAGTAGCAGCACTTGCCAATCCCCCTTCGCCCGAATCATTGCTATCACTACGTAAGGCAGCGTAAACAAGGCGCCCGCCATGAGTGCCAGCAAGCCCCATAGCAGACCAACCTGCCAGGAGCGGGCTCGATAGAGAAGCCAGAGGGCAATCAGAAAAACGTTCAGGCTCAGGTCTGAGTGGAACTGCGCTCGCCACGGATGAGCAAAGTCGCCTACAAAGGTGTACAGGCCCGTCACTAAGCCCATCTCGACAGTACCGCGAAGCGTAATGGCGACCAGCACTAGCCATCCCACCCCAAGCAGCAGCGTTAGCGCCGTTACCTTCCGCATGTCATCCCTCAAAAAATATATACCTGCTGTAAGGATTGTAGGCAGAAGACATGAGTTTGCCCGTGCGCTGCCACTGAGCAACGCACAGGAAAATGGTATGAATGCGCTTAGATATCGCTTTGTGCCAGTGCGGACTTGGTATTCGAGTTGATTGCCTGGTATTTCTTGACCGTACCGTCTTCATCGATCAGGACGCGCAGGCCCTTGGATTGTTCAGAGGCAGCGAGAAAGCCTGAATTGAAATAGGACCAGTACAGCATCTCATAGCCCGACTTGCGGATTTTGGATTGAGGCTCGCCAAACATGGCGATGAGCTGTGAGCGGGTCGTCTGGCCCTCGACGATCTGCCCTACCTGTTGCTCGTCAATGTTGCGCCCGCTCATGACGCAGCCGGTTGTCAGTAACGTGATCAGACTTACTACTACTAAACCACGCATGGTCTCCATCCCCCGTTATACAGATGACTTTCTTGTTATGTTTTGTCCATCCTATCTATCCCATATGACAGTTCGGTTGGCTAGATAGCTTCATCAAATTTATTTGTGCAGAACGGGCGGGCCAGTAGAGGGGATCAGAGGTATCCAGGCAGGTGCCTGAGTCATCTATTCAGGCACCTGCTGCTATCAGGTAGCGCTCTACTCTTGAACGTTGCTCTTGTTCATGCGACGCAGAATACCTTCGGGCACGCCTTCTTTAACATCAGGCTGGGAAGCGTAGTCTTCTGAAACGGGCTCCAGATCATGGTCGTGCAGCCAGATAAGGGCATATTGGCTGACCTGAGTAGCCTCATAGGCTTCCCAAGCCTTTTGGGCCTTTGGGAAGTTCTTGAGTTCGTAGTCAAAGGTGCGCAGCGGCTTGCGGTCGGTCAAGGCGCGGGAGAGCACCGGATGTGCATGGGGGTCATGAAGATCGAACAAAAAGGCTTCGCGCATGGCTACGCGCTCGGCGATGCCCAGTGGTTCGATGGGCACGTAGCGGTCTTTCTGGGTTTCGATGGCGTGCAGTTCTTCGGCTTCAAAGTCATCCTCGGTCAGATTCAGGAGCTTGCCGGTTTCCAGATCGAGTACGTGGTCGTGTCGGGCCTCACTGGTGAGGACTGATTTGAGCGCTTCGAGGTTTATCGTGATCGGTCGCATGGCTGCACTGACTTACTGTGGCTTATCGATACAGGTATGACCCAGGGATGACCGGAGGGTGCCCAACATAGGACAAGCAGATACCGCGGCTTTTCACGGTTACGGCGGGAAGCATTTCTCGGTAAGGCGCACCTGTGCCCTGAGTGGGCATTCCAAGGCATTAGCGCCTGCGGCTGACATGGTAGTTACCGCTACGTATCCAGGCGGGACGCTGGCATGTACCGGATGCCAGGGAGGCGTTGATTATGCTGCTCGGTATGGTAATTCCAGGCGCCCAGCGCCGCGCCGCTCTAGGTGCAGCCCCTCATCTACCTCAGAGGAACTGGACGGGCTTGTCGACCATGCTGTGCAGTTCTTCCTGCACGGCGCCAAGGTCAGGCCCGCCTGACCCGTGAAGCAGGCTGGACGCCTTGCCCATAAGGCATGACATTGTTACGGCCAGCGCCCTTGGCTTTATACAGTGCCTGATCCGCACATTTGATGACCTCTTCAGGGGTGCGCGCCGCCACGCCCCGCTCTGCGACGCCCATACTGACTGTGATAAAGACAGTCTTGGCCTCACCGGAGCCACGTTGCTCCCTGCCCCGCTCGTCATCCTGGGGGCGGCTCTGCTTGTCCCTGATACGCAAAGGGTACTCTTCGATGCTACGCCGCACAGCTTCCAGATGCGGCAGGCATTCTTCCAGCGTCTTGCCTGGAAAAAGCAGCGTAAACTCCTCGCCGCCATACCGATACGCACTGCCGCCACCGCCGACCTTGCGCATCTTACTGGCGACCAGCTTGAGTACCTGATCGCCGACGTCATGGCCGTGGGTGTCGTTGAATTTCTTGAAATGATCCACGTCCGCCATGGCAATGACGTACTGGTTGCCCAGGCGACTCAAGCGCTCATTGAGCGCACGGCGCCCCGGAATACCGGTCAACTCGTCTCGGAAGGCCATGTAGAAGGTTTCATGAATGACCGAGCCGATGATGATGAGCTGAACAAAGCTGATCATTACATCCAGGATCTGGGGCTCGATAAAGACCTTGGACCACATCCACATCAGACAGCCAATAGCCACAATAGGCGCCGCCGTCTGCGGCCTTGGCAAGAGAACATATCGCGTGATGACAAGTCCCAACCCCACGATAAAAGTGAAGTAGGCCAGCTGCGCCAGCTTCATCCAGTCGCCGTGCAGCATGGGCCAATAGATGGTATCGACCGCGTGCAGCATCGCCTCGGGATAGACACGGCCCAGTGCCAGCGGGACGACTGTTGCCACAATCAGTAGCGTCAGCCGGGCAATGCTGTCCTGCAGCAGATGCGCCTTGACCTGCCAGACGCAGTAGACGCCAATCAGCAGTGGAGTCATGACGGTGGCAAGGTGAAAGACTAAGGGCGTTTCAGGGTTGAGCGTATGGGTCTGCTGATAATGGCTGACCTGAAGCGATAATGAAAAGTGTGCAATGTAAAGCGTGACCAGGGAAAACAGTTGGCTCTGCCGCTGATAGACCACACAAAAGGCTCCTCCCAACAACACCAGAAGCGTTGGGAGTACGCTGAACAGCGATGCCATGAAAGCCGTGCCCGGCCAATACAGGCTAAGCAGCCACGCCACCATTGCCAGAAACAAGGGCGGCGCAAAATGAATCGGGCTTTGAGAGAAGCGGTTCCGCACAAGAAAATCCTGATAACTACGTTCACCGCCACGCGATGAAACAAATCGGATAATGAATGGTTACTGGCCTACCCTGGCAGCCTGACCTGCACGATCCTGTCTGCACCTTGCACAGCCAACAGCTGCTTCATCACGCGGAGCGATGGCCATTCGATATCAAGCATGCGTGCGGAGCATACACCTTGACGCCAATAATCTGTAATCGTCTTTATTGTAACGGCCGTCTCGCTGAGAACCTTAACGTTAAATTGAATCCCCATTAAGAAAACACTTTAATTGGTTGATTTATAATGAAAATTTACTAATCAAATCAATCAATACCGTTCATGAACTGTTGCCTTCAATATCAAATCGGCAGCACTCAGAGGCCTACCAGCGGCCTGATCCGACAGAAGGATAAACACGGAAAGGTTAGTGGCCATGTGTTGCAAAGCGTGCGGCACAGCGAGTCTCTTCTGCCTTGAGTAAACCGCTGTGCTCATGTGCCGCGACCTGATTGATGTCATTCAAGCCGCCTTGGTACGGATACCCCGTAAACCGCAGTAAACACACCTCACCGCTTCATGAAGAGCACAGCCCGTCACCTCGATTGACTCAAGTCAATCGAAAGCGAATTAGTCCGCTACCTAGATAAGGGCCACCGGCATCACCTGCTAGGCTACATCGGACATACCCTTGCGAGGCTCCAGCCACTGTAGCGTCAGCTCTCATGGGCCTGGGGCCCTTCCATCTGGAGGTAACTCGGAAGCCCTGCTGCTTATCAGCCGCTTTGGCGCCTCCTTTATTAATGGATAAGACGTGTCTTTAAGCAGTAGCCATGATCTTGATTACGTTTTTCCGCCTCGCCCTATGGCATAACAGCTTTCAAAGAGCGTGGCCTCGTTATGTTTACTGAGCGCTTCATGAAATCGAATCTTTCCGCGAATGATGATCTACTCGAACACCCCACCGCGCAGCAGGTGATGCTCAAGCGGCTGGCCCGCATCGAAGGCCAGATTCGGGGCCTTCAGGCCATGATCCGACGCGGAGAGCGCTTCGAGTCGGTGGCCCAGCAGTTTTCTGCCTCACGCAGTGCGTTGGAAAAAGCGTATCGCCTGATGCTGACAGCATTGATTGAAGAAGCCATGAGCGATCCCGATCAGGACAGTGCCGAGGCGCTGGCCAAGGTTCGCGAGGTTTTCATCCGCTACACCTGACCCCTGCGGCAAACTGCCATCCCTTGAGGGATGCTTCTACTCTGATTTCATTGCGCCAGATCAATAGATAGCACCCTGCCATCGTCTCTAATGCCGATACTCCACGGAGTATCGACTATGAACTCGCCCTTCAGCTTTCTTAAACACCGCTTGGCCAAGGAGATCGCCGTGATTCTCCTGATCAAGCTGACCCTGCTCATGGGCATCAAGGCCCTCTGGTTCGACGCGCCCACCGTTCCCAAGGACGGCACCGTGGAAATGAGCCAACGCCTTTTGGGTGCCACTCCCGCTTCGCTTAAAATTGAGGAGACACCGAGATGATCTCGGAACAAGTCGTCGACCTGTCGCGTCTGCAGTTTGCCATGACGGCGATGTATCACTTTATCTTCATTCCCCTGACGTTGGGCATGGCCTTCCTGCTGGCCATCATGGAAACGGTTTACGTCATGACCGGCCAGCAGGTCTACAAGGATATGACCAAGTTCTGGGGCAAGCTCTTCGGGATCAATTTCGCCCTGGGGGTCACTACCGGCCTGACGATGGAATTTCAGTTCGGCACCAACTGGGCGTACTACTCCCACTATGTGGGCGATATCTTCGGTGCACCGCTGGCTATCGAAGGCCTTATGGCATTCTTCCTCGAATCGACCTTTATCGGCCTGTTCTTCTTTGGTTGGGAGCGGTTGTCCAGGAAACAGCACCTGGCGGTAACCTGGCTGGTAGCCTTGGGCTCTAACCTCTCGGCCTTATGGATTCTAATCGCCAACGGCTGGATGCAGAACCCGGTGGGTGCCGAGTTCAATTTCGAGACCATGCGCATGGAGCTGACCGACTTTGGCGCCCTGCTGCTGAACCCGGTCGCGCAGGTCAAGTTCGTGCATACCGTGGCGGCAGGCTATGTGACCGGCTCGGTATTCGTGCTGGCCATCTCCAGTTACTACCTGCTGAAGAAGCGTGACGTAGGCTTTGCGCGCCGCTCCTTTGCAATCGCCTCTGCCTTCGGCCTGGCCTCGGTGCTGTCTGTGATCGTGCTAGGTGACGAGTCCGGCTACGAAGTGGGTGACGTGCAGAAAGCCAAGCTGGCCGCCATCGAAGCCGAATGGCATACCGAAGAAGCTCCGGCCTCCTTCACCCTGTTCGGCTTCCCGAATCAGGAAACCATGCGCACCGACTATGCGGTGAAGATTCCCTATGTCATGGGCATTATCGCCACCCGCTCGCTGGACAAGCAGGTGACCGGCATTCATGAGCTGATCGACCAGCATGAAGACCGCATCCGTAACGGGATGGTGGCCTATAGTCTGCTGGAAAAACTGCGTGGCGGTGAGAAGACCCCTGAAAACATCGCTGCCTTCAACGACGTGAAAAAAGACCTGGGCTATGGCCTGCTGCTAAAGAAATACACCCCTGATGTGGTATCGGCTACCGATGCCCAGATCAAGGAAGCGGCCAAGAGCACCATCCCGCACGTATCTGGCATCTTCTGGAGCTTCCGCATCATGGTCGCCTCGGGTTTCCTGATGCTGATCCTGTTCGCCTGTGCCTTCTACGCCGTGGCACGCCGCAACGAGGCCACCAAGACCTGGCTGCTCAAGTTTGCCCTGTTCAGCCTGCCGCTGCCCTGGATTGCCGGCCAGACGGGCTGGTTTGTCGCCGAGAACGGTCGTCAGCCCTGGTCCATTGGCGAACTGCTCCCTACTCACCTGTCGGCTTCCAGCGTCTCTACAGGTGATGTCTGGGGCTCGCTGATCGCCTTGATCGTCTTCTACAGCGGCCTGCTGGTGATCGAAATGTACCTGATGATCCGCTTCGCTCGCCTCGGTCCGTCCAGCCTGCACACCGGTCGCTACCACTTTGAGAAAGGCGCAAAGACCGAACTGCCGCAGGCGCCGGAAGCGGCTGCGACTCCAACCATCATTGCCTGAGAACACCCTTATGTTTGATTACGAGAGTCTTAAACTGATCTGGTGGGTACTGGTGGGGGTATTGCTTATTGGCTTTGCCCTGACCGATGGCTTCGATCTGGGTGCGGCGATTCTGATGCCCATCGTTGGCCGTACCGACAACGAGCGGCGCGTGGTAATCAACACCATTGCGCCCCACTGGGACGGCAACCAGGTGTGGCTGATCACAGCAGGCGGTGCGATGTTCGCCGCCTGGCCGATGGTTTATGCCGCCGCGTTTTCAGGTTTCTATTGGGCCATGCTGGTAGTGCTGTTTGCACTTTTTGTACGCCCGGTGGGATTCGACTACCGCAGCAAGCTGGAAAATACCCAATGGCGTCAGGCCTGGGATTGGGGGCTGTTCGCCGGTGCAGTCGTGCCCTCGGTCGTGTTTGGTGTGGCCTTTGGCAACCTTCTGCAAGGCGTACCGCTTGAACTGGATAACACGTTGCGTGCCTCTTATCACGGTAGCTTCTGGCAACTGCTGAACCCCTTCGGCCTGCTGGCCGGTATCGTCAGCTTTACCATGCTGGCCCTGCATGGCGGTACCTGGCTGATGATGCGCACCGAAGGTGCTATCAGCCAACGCGCCCGCCGCGCCTCGCAGATTCTGGCGCTGGCGTTCCTTGCTACCTTTATTGGGGCAGGTGTCTGGCTGTGGATGGGTGGCATCAACGGTTTCGCTCTGCTGTCCAGCTTTGACGCCAACGCCGCGCTGAATCCGCTGACAAAGGAAGTCGCCCAAACCAACATCGGCTGGATGGCCAATTACGTCCAATATCCGATGACCAAGCTGGCCCCGGCTATCGGCATCATCGGCGGTCTGATGGCCCTGCTCTCCTCGACTTCCGGCCGCAGTTGGGTAGCCTTCCTCGGCTCCAGCCTGGCCATTGTGGGTACGTTGTGCACCGCAGGCTTTGCACTGTTCCCCTTCATCATGCCGTCGAGCTTTGATCCCGCGGCGAGCCTGACCATGTGGGATGCCGTCTCCAGTCACAAGACTCTGGGGATCATGCTGGTAGCAGCCTGCATCTTTGTCCCGATCATCCTGACCTATACCCTGTGGGGTTACGTGAAGATGTGGGGCAAGGTGACTACCGCGCATATCAACGACAACCCCCACGGCCTTTATTGATTCATTCGTCTAGTCGTTCGGCCGACCCTGAGGAGGCTCAGAACAGTCCCAGGGATCGGCCGGACAGGCCCTAAATATCTTCAGGAGTCATCATCATGTGGTATTTCACCTGGGTTCTCGGTATCGCTCTGGCGTGCGGCTTCGGCATCATGAATGCATTGTGGCTCGAAGCGACTGAAAATCTCGACGAGGAGATCCAGCCGTGATCACCCACGCCCGCCCGGTGCTGCTGCGAGGAGGGTTCAGGGTACTCTCCCTGCTCCTCGCCTCGCCACTGTGCCTGTTGCTGCTCATCTATCCCACTGCGTTTCTGAATGCCGAAGGCCACTACAGCCATAGCATGCTTATGCTGGTGATGTGGGGCGTGGCGGGCGGCTTTGTGCACGGCGTAGGGTTCGACCCTCGGGCGAAAGTCTGGAAGTGGGCCTTTGGCCCTTTGTTAGCCTGGACGCTGATGGCGCTGGGCTACGCCCTGCTGATACAGGCCCGAATGGGTTGACGTATGAGATGCCAGCCTGATTGAGGGCTGGCATCCTGTGGTCAGGTGGTCATAAGCGAGTCGGTTGGATGCCGTGATGCAATTTTCAACCGCTCTGCTGGATACCTTACTGATTCGGTTCTTGCGCTCCAGTTGGGTATCGTGTTGCTCAACCCATCCTAATTGCCCTCTCCGTTACTCCGCTCAGCAGGTTGGGTGCAGCCCAGCGATACCCAACAGCTGTCCTGGACGGGTAATGCTTAATGCCTATTCAGGCGGCAGAGCGGTCGAGTTCATCTCTCAGGGTTTGCGCCAGGGTCTTCAAATCGTAGGGTTTGGAAAGGACCTTGAAGCCATAATCCTTTACCGCGTGCTCGGTATAACCGGTGGCCAATACAATCGGCAAACCTGGGTCGCGCTCGCGTAGCGCCAACGCCAGTCCGACGCCGTCCAGACGGCCAGGCATAATGATGTCGGAAAAGATGATGTTAGGTCGTACGCTGGGCGAGCCGGACAGCATCGTCTCGTACCGCTGCAAGGCCTCGTCGGCATTGGCGGCTGTGGTTACTTCAAACCCTAATTCCTCCAGCATCGGTCCGACCACCTCCCTCACCTGCTCGTCATCATCCACCAGCAACACCCGGGCAGACGCAGCAGGCAACGCGCTGTCGGAAGCGGCCTCCTGGTGCTCGATCAATACGGCCTCCCCCAGGGGCAGCATGATTGTAAGGGTCGTGCCTACGCCTACAGCGCTTTCGATCAGCACTGTCCCCCGCGCTTGCCTGGCAAACCCATAGACTTGGGCAAGCCCAAGCCCGGTGCCTTGCCCCACCTCCTTGGTCGTGAAGAACGGCTCCATGGCCCTGGCCTGCACATCTTCACTCATGCCATGGCCATTATCCTTCACGCACAACGCCACGTATTCTCCCCCTGCCAATCCCTCTACTTCACCGGTCTGGATTACCTTACGCACCAGCGAGACGGTGATTTCGCCGCCATCAGGCATGGCATCGCGGGAGTTGAATACCATGTTCAAGACGGCCAGTTCGCATTGAAGCGGATCGAGGAATACCGACCAGGACTGGTCCGGTATTTCCAGCGTGAGCCTTATACGGCTGGGCAAGGCGCCATCCAGCAGATCGCCCATACCCATCAGGACCGTACGCAGGTCCACTGTACGAGCCTCATCAACCCGGCTGCGACTGAACGCCATGAGCTGGCGAGTCAACTTGGTGCCCCGCTCGACAGACCGGCTGCAGGCTTCGATCGCTTTTTGGGCGCGGGGTGTCGTGGCTGACTTCTCAGCCAGCGCCAACCCCATGGTTAGCGTTTGCAGCAGGTTATTGAAGTCGTGAGCAATACCGCCGGTGAGGCGGCCCAGAGATTCCAGTTTCTGCCCTTGCAGCAACGCCTTCTGCGAGCGCTCGGCCTGAGCAACCGCCTCATCCACCCGCTGGTTCATCTTGGCGTTGGCGCTCTGTATTTCCTCACTGGCCTTTGCCAGTACGTTGGCAGTGCGGTCCGTTTCAACCATGCCTGTTGCAATGGGCTTGATCGCCTCGCCTCGGCCCAGCGCCTGGGCCGTTTGATCCAGCAGACGAAGCGGCTGCGCGATTCTGCGCCCCATCCAGAAGGCTAGAAGAATGGCGCACCCCAACAAAACCAGTGATCCTACGATGACGGCAATCGAGGCATGAATAGCCGTACGCTGAATTTCCGCGCGTGGGAGGCCAATAACCACTGACCACCCCGACAAGGGTGCCTTGCTGAAGAAAGAGCGCATGGGCATGCCTTCCAGCGAGACCGAATCGAGAAACCCTTCGCTATCGACCATCAGCCGATCCATCAAGGGGCCTGAAGCCTGCCTTCCTACAAAGTCCTGCGGACGGCTACTTCTGGTTACGACTTGCGCCTTGGAATCCATGATGACGCCCAGCCAAGTCTGGGGCAGCTGCTGCTCTTTAAGCACCGTATCCATCTGCGAGGCAAACGAGCCCATTGCAATAAAGTAGGTGACCTGCCCATCACGAAAAACAGGCCGCCGGACCGCAAAGCTGTACTCTTTCCCCACAGGCGCGACATACAGTCCGCTCACCAGTAATGGCTTGTTGAAGTCGGTGGCATTGATTTCAGCGTTAATGCTATGGGGAAGGTCTGCACCAAAAGGTCTACGGGTATTGATCAGCTGTTGGCCGTCCAGGTCAAACAGGATGATCGAGTTTTCCCAGGTCTGGGTAATCCGTCGCGCATGCTTGTAGAAGGCCACAAGGTCGTTGCGCTCAAGGGAAGGCGAAATGGCCAGAGTCGAGATGATCGCATCACGCCTGAGCAGATCACGGTCAACGGCCAGCGAAAGCGCCCGGGTTGTGGCCCGCATGCTCTCTTCCACCTTGCTTCGCTGATCCTGGTAGACGTAGTAGATGGCGAATGTAGAAGCCAACAGTGTCGGAGCCAAGATGGCTATTACCAGCGTAATAAGCTTGGCGCGGATCGACATACTGCTGCGACCTTATTCAAAGGTGAATATGCTTGAAATTCTAGGCCCCTTTAGGGACTTTGACTATTACTAGCCAAGGGCCTTCTAGCGCCCCCTGTATCAAGACGCACCGCCCGCCGCCCTGCTGCGCCTTTCTTAAAAAATGAACTCTTATGCCAGGCGGTGTTGTCGACTGGACAGTACTAACAGCCAGGCACCCCTTCCATGTGTGGACGATTTGCGCAATACCGGACCGCCATAGACTATATCGAGGCGCTCAAGACATCGGTCAAATTTGCAGGCGGACTCGACCCCATGCCCATTGGCCGTTACAACGTGGCACCTGGCACCCGGGTGCAATTGCTGCACGAAGAGACCGAAGGCATCCGCTTCGATCCAGTGCCGTGGGGATACGCACCCTTTTGGGCACGTGATCCAGAGTCACACAAGCCCAAGCGGCCTCCTGTCATCAATGCCCGTGTAGAAACAGCGGCCACCAGTAAAATGTTTCGCAGCCTGTGGAAGCATGGAAAATCACTGGTAGCAGCTGACGGCTGGTATGAATGGAAAAAGGATGCCGATGACCCCAAACGCAAGCAGCCTTACTTCATCAAGCTGAAGTCAGACGAGCCGATGTTCTTTGCCGCTATTGGACAGTTTCATCGTATCGACCAACACGAACATGAAGATGATGGTTTCGTCATCATCACGGCGGCTGCCGATGAAGGCATGATCGATATTCATGATCGACGTCCGCTGGTATTGACGCCCGAAGCGGCCCGGGAATGGATAGAGCCAGACCTCTCACCCGAGCGCGCCGAGGAAATCGCCCAGGACGGCGCGATTTCTGTCGATCAGTTCGAATGGTATCCGGTGAACAAGGCTGTCGGCAGTGTTCGTAACGACAGCCCTGCCCTGCTTGAGCGAGAACCCAAACCGTTGGTATGAGCCCATAAAAGCCCGACAGCGCCGGGCTTTCGTATTCAGAAGATGTCGAGTGGGTAATCCGCGATCAAGCGGAACTCATTGACCGACCCGCCCGTCGAGGCAGCGCCACGGTGCCATGCCTGACGAACGCGCAGGGACAGATCCTTTGCCGGCCCCTCCTGAACGACATACTTGGCCTCCAGGTTGGTTTCACGCTCTTTGTCATTATGATCGTAGGCATAACCTGTTACCGCACCCGCCTCGTCTCGGGATACGTAGGCACCGCCAGCGTCCGCATGAGTACCGTCAATGTCATAGCCATAGATGTAGCGGGCCATGAAGCTCAGACCTGGCACGCCATAGGACGTCATGTCCAGGTCGTAACGCGCCTGCCAGGACTTTTCATTCGGTGCGTTGAAGTCAGACCACTGGATCGAGTTAGCCAGGAAGATCGAGTCACCGCCGCCGCCTGCGCCATTGTTGCCGAAGCCTACATAATCAAAGGGCGTATCGCCGTGAATGCGCTGGTGCGCCAGCGTAAAGGTATGTGCGCCGAGGTTATAGGCCGCTGCCAGAGACCAGGCCGTGTTACTGATGGAGCCCGCCTCGGCACGCCCTTCATCATTGGTACGGTAGATGTTGAAGTCGAAGGTTAGCGACTGATCATCCTGCAGGGGCAGCGCATAATTGACGTTACCGTAGTATTGACGCCACAGGTCCTGGAATTCCGAGCCATACAAGGAGACACTGAGGTTGTCATTGACCTGATAGGCGCCTCCCAGATAATCAACCTTGCTTGTCTCCACGCCAGCATAAGTAGCCCATAAGCCGCCATCGGTGCTGGTAGAGGTGGGCTCGGTACCCGCCGTGAAATGCCCCAGGTCCAGAGTCAGACCATCGATTTCCTTGCTAATGATGTTCAGACCACGTGCAGTCTGCGGCAATAGTCGGCTGCCACCTGCCGCGAACACCGGAGCCGTCGGCTGCATTTCGCCATACTTCAGAATGGTGTTGGAGATTCGTAGCTTTACCGCGCCGCCAGCCTTTGAATATTCATCCTGCGTTTCGCCGCTCGAGTTGACCTGGACATTGCCGCTGCCAGCATGGCCATTACCGCCGTCGAGTTTAAGCGCAAGATACCCGAAGGCATCTACTCCGAAGCCTACCGTTCCCTGGGTGAACCCCGATTCATAATTGGCGAGAAGACCATAGGACCAATCGCGAGGATCACGCTGGTTATGCGCGTTTTCGTGGTGGCCATCGCCTTTGACCTGGCGATTGAAGTACATGCTGCGATTCAGGAGCTGAAGATGGCTGTCTTCAATAAATCCATTGGAATCCGCTTGACCGGCGAAGGCCATTGTACTGCTGCAAGCCATTAACGAGAGGGTTAGCGTGCTCAGTCTGAAGGTCTTCATCAGGGGTGGCTCTCCTTAAAAATGGTGCACCGTAAAAATCGAGAGGTGCAAGATCTCATTGGCAGTCGAGATTCAATTCATTTGTCGTTTGTCTTTATGGTACGCATCGCTTTCCACGGCTCGGCAATTCAGCCAAAAGCCCGGTGCAGACGACGCGCTGCCCGCTCAGTGTGCCATTAAATTGCTTAGCAAACTAACCTTATAGGCACACCGGTACCGACCGAGATGTGCTGTCTTAGCAGAGATAAACGGGACAGTTAAAGCCGAACCCGCTGAATGAACGGGTTAAATCCTCCTCACTACGCCCAAACGGTCACATTTTGCAAAAGCGAAACTGATGGAGCACAAACCAGCTGTCGGCCAAGCGATTTTGTAAGCGCCAAGGCTTGCTGAAAGGCGGACCCACGTCTGTCTGGCGTCTCGAGTCAGAGCCTGCCCCTCTTGCTTTTCCAAAATAGTGATGCCAGACACCCATAACTGGAAATGCGCATGCTGACAAGCCTTGCCGTAAGGTAGCAATTACACATATGGTTACAAACGCGTGACTCAAAAGAGCCTGATATTTGTAACCAGATACGTCAGGGCCGATTATTCCAACATCGAGTGTGTACCCATGGCGAACAACTCCAAAGGCAAAGCCATCTTCCGGGTTGTCAGCGGCAACTTCCTGGAAATGTACGATTTCATGGTGTATGGCTTCTATGCCACCGCCATTGCCAAAACCTTCTTCCCCGGCGACAACCCCCTCGCCTCGCTCATGCTGTCCCTGGCAACCTTCGGAGCGGGCTTTTTGATGCGTCCTCTAGGCGCCATCTTTCTAGGGGCTTATATCGACCGTCATGGCCGTCGCAAGGGATTAGTCATCACATTGGCCCTGATGGCCACCGGAACCTTGCTGATTGCACTGGTGCCCGGCTATGCCACGCTGGGCGTGCTTGCGCCCATCCTCGTCTTGCTGGGCCGTCTTTTGCAGGGTTTCTCGGCGGGTGTCGAACTGGGTGGTGTATCCGTTTATCTGGCCGAGATTGCAACGCCCGGCCGCCGCGGCTTCTTTGTCAGCTGGCAGTCAGCCAGCCAACAGGTAGCAGTGGTCTTTGCCGGCCTGCTGGGCGTCATGCTCAATCGTTTGCTGTCTCCAGAAGACATGGGTGACTGGGGCTGGCGTATTCCCTTCCTGATTGGCTGCCTGATCGTACCCGTGCTGTTCATCATTCGCCGTTCGCTGGAGGAGTCGCCCGAGTTCCAGGCGCGCCACCACCGTCCGACTCTGGGCGAAGTAATCCGCTCCATTGGCAGCAACTTCGGTCTGATCATCGCCGGGATGGCCATGGTCTCGATGACCACAGCATCCTTCTACCTGATCACCGCCTATACCCCGACCTTTGGCAAGACCGAACTGCACCTGAGCGACATCGACAGTTTGCTGGTCACCATGTGCGTAGGAGTTTCGAACTTCATCTGGTTACCTGTGATGGGTTCGCTATCGGACCGGATCGGACGTCGCCCCTTGCTGATCGCAGCAACGGTTCTGGCTATCTTTACCGCCTACCCTGCGCTGATCTGGTTAACGAACGAACCCTCGTTCACCCGTTTGCTGCTGGTCGAGCTATGGCTGTCCTTCCTGTATGGCAGCTATAACGGCGCGATGGTCGTGGCCCTGGCTGAGGTCATGCCGGCTGACGTACGGACTACAGGCTTTTCGTTGGCCTACAGTCTGGCCACGGCGACCTTTGGCGGCTTCACCCCGGTCATCTGTACCTGGCTGATCCATACGCTGGATAACCGTGCCGCACCGGGCATCTGGCTGACGTTGGCGGCCGTACTTGGCCTGACGGCTACGCTCGTTCTGTTTCGCCGCAAGGATCTGCAGAGCGCGGGTCAGCAGGCACTGAGCTCGCAGTAACCCTCCCTGGCAGGGCATGAAACGCCATACCGCTTCATGCCCTGCACGCGCTACCCTGCGCTTGTCTGCCACTGAAATTCTTTGATTCAGTGTGTGCACCATCCCTTGAATCGCGGGTCGAAGGCCACATTAAAAGGCTGATTATTCAGCATCAATGACCCGACGCCACGATTCCATCATGCCAGCCCGCAAAATACTGCATGATGGACACTCAGGTTGAATCTGATGTCCATGAGGTACGCGTCTGGCGACCTCGCTCTTCTTACGAGGATAAGCAATGCCTGCATCTGTTATTGCCGAGCTTTTACAACAGCATGAACGCGAGTTGTTAGAGGAATGGATCACTGCGCAACGCTCAGCAGGTATTCGTACCGATCTGATTGATGAAGAAACGGTCAAGAGCAACTCCAGAGAAATGCTCAAGCTATTGACCGTTGCGGCTGCCGAAGGCCTGGATGATCTTCATCATGACCAATGGACCCCGGTCAAAGCCATGCTGGATCGTCTGTCTCGCAGCCAGAGCCGGCAGGGATTCTCACCGTCTGAAACGGCAACTTTTGTCTTCTCGCTGAAAGAGCCTCTTTTTGCACGGATTCAAGCGCAGTGCGCCAATCCCGTAGAAGTGGTATGGATTGCCAGCAAATTACTGGACAAGCTCGGCCTGTACTGTGTTGAAAGCCACATGGAAAGCCGGGAGGCGATTATTCGCGAGCAGCAGGAAAGCATGCTGGAGCTGTCGACCCCTGTCGTTGAACTCTGGAAAGGCATCCTGGCCATTCCCCTAATCGGCTCGCTCGACAGCAACCGTACCCAGATCGTGATGGAAGCCCTGCTAGAAAAGATCGTCCAGACCGAGTCCGACCTTGCCATTATCGATATTACCGGCGTGCCTACTGTGGACACCATGGTCGCCCAGCATTTGCTCAAGACAGTGACCGCCGCCAAGCTGATGGGCGCCAAGTGCATCATCAGTGGTATTCGTCCGCAAATCGCCGCCACCATCGTCCATCTGGGCGTAGAGCTCGGTGACGTCGTGACCAAAGCCTCGCTGGCCGATGCATTCCAGATGGCTCTGAAAGAGCTCAACGTTCGTCTCGTTTCTGCTACGGCACGCTAAGGAGCCGCCATGGTAGACAAGATCCCTATTCTCAAAATGGGCAAATACCTGCTCTTGTCCATCCAGGTCGACATGCACGACCAACTGGCCCTGGACCTGCAGGAAGATTTGACCAATCAAATCGTCAAGCACCGAGCCAAGGGCGTGCTGATCGATATCTCTTCCCTGGAGATCGTCGACTCGTTCATTGGCCGCATGCTGTCCCACATTGCCAATGTCTCTCGCATCCTTGACGCCAAGGTCATCGTCGTGGGCATGCAACCTGCCGTCGCAATCACGCTCGTCGAATTAGGCCTGTCACTCGACGGCATTGCCACGGCATTGAATGTAGAAAAAGGGATGGCCCGTCTGGAACAGATGGTCGCGGATGATGAACTCCTGGAGCTAGAGCGTGGCGAAGAAAGACATACTTCCGCTGAAGCAGGAGACTGACATTGTCCTCATCCGGCAGCGTGTACGCCAATCTGCCGAGACAGCCAAGCTGGGGCTTGTCTCACAGACCAAGATCGTTACGGCCGCAAGCGAGATTGCCCGTAATGCTCTGATTTACGGCGGCGGCGGCGAATGCGTGATCGAGGATACGATGCGTAACGGCCGCAGCGCCGTTCACCTGGTCATCACCGACCAGGGTAAGGGAATCGATGACATCAGCAAGGCCATGGTGGACGGCTATACCTCAGGCAATGGTCTGGGCCTGGGCCTGAGCGGTGCCAAGCGGCTGGTGGATGAATTCGCAATCGAAAGTGCACCCGGCCAGGGTACACGTGTGGAGTTGTGGAAGTGGCGTTGACCCCATTGTATTGCAGCCAGACATTCTCGGTTTCCGATGTTGCTCACGTGGATGCTGCGCGCCGGGCGGTCATCCGTCATGCCCGCGAACTGACCGATGACGAAGAAGTACTGGGCAAGCTGACCCTTGTTGTCCAGGAGCTGGCACGCAATCTGGTCAACCATGCCGGCGAAGGCGAGTTGTACCTGAGCCATAATAACCATGAGCTGGACCTGATCGCAGTCGATAGCGGTCCAGGCATGGTCAACGTGGCGCAGTGCCTGAGCGACAACTATTCCACCAAGGGTACGATGGGAGCCGGACTGGGGGCGATCCGGCGTATGTCTGATCGCTTCGACATCTACTCGCAGCCGGGCAAGGGCACTATTGTATTTTCCCGAACGCAATTGGCGCCCTCGCCTCTAGGCAAGCAGTTTGAAGACGGTGTGTTGTGCACCCCGCATCCGCGGGAGGAAGTGTGTGGCGACAGCTGGGCTGTGCTGAACAACCGGATTATGGTGTGTGACGGGCTTGGGCATGGCATACAGGCCAGAGAAGCCAGTGCTAAGGCTCGGGATATATTTCTCAACCACCCCACCGGCCTTCCCCTGACCGAGCTGATGGAGCGCATGCACCGTGCCCTGACAAGTACACGTGGTGCAGCCCTGGCCTTTGCTGAAATTCTACCGGAACAAGGCACCGTCAATTTCTGTGGTGTTGGCAACATTGCCGGCACCCTGATGGCAGATCGGCCGCGAAGCATGGTCTCGGCCAACGGTACTGTTGGCTACAAGATAGGCCGCGTACAATCCTTTTCCTATCCCTGGGATGACTCTACCGTGCTGGTCATGAATTCGGATGGTATCAATTCCCGGGTCAACCTTGCAGGGTATACCGGCCTGCTAGGCAAGCATCCCGCCATTATCGCCGCCCTGATTCATCGTGATTTCAAGCGTTCAACGGATGACGCCACGGCGCTGGTAGTACGTCATGTCTAATGATCGCCTGATTTCTAGCCTGCGCATCGAAAGCGAACAGGACATCGTCTGGTGTCGCCAACGTGCCAAGCAGCTTGCCGATTGGATTGGGCTACCCAGGCTCGACCAGATTCGCGTTGCCACCACGGTTTCTGAGTTGGCACGCAATATCTACCAATACGCCAGGCAGGGTCGATTCAGCTTTTACATGATGACCACTGCCGAAGGACGCCTGAACGGCCTGCGCTTTGAAGCGCAGGACAATGGTGCAGGCATCCAGAATCTGGACGATATCCTTAATGGCAGCTACGTGTCCCAGACCGGCATGGGTGTGGGCTTGCGGGGCGCCCAGCGCCTGATGGATGATTTCCAGATTGACACCTCTTCGAGCGGTACCCGCATCCGCGCCGCCAAATACCTGTCCGTACCCAAGCCCTTTCCCAGCGAGGCGGAGCTGAGTCGGCTGCTGCATCAGCTCACCGACAAGAGTGCGCTGGACCCTTACAAGGAAATGCAGCTCCAGAGCGAAGACCTGCTGGTGACCACCTCGGAACTGCGCGCCAAGCAGCAGGAACTGGAGGACACCAACAAGGAGCTGGAGGAAACCAACAAGGGGGTTGTGGCCCTGTACTCCGAGCTGGAAAAGACCGCTCAGGAGCTGCAGGATGCCAGCGAAGCCAAGAGTCGTTTTTTCTCCAACATGACCCATGAGTTCCGGACGCCGATCAATATTATCGAGAACATCTCGAAGCTCCTGATCTCCGGTCAGGACGGACCACTGAATGGAGAACAGTACCGTCAGGTCAAATTCATCAGTGATGCTGCTGCCGAACTCTCAACCCTGGTCAATGAGCTGCTGGATCTGGCTGAAGTGCAGTCCGGTCGAATGAAAGTCATGGCTGAACCGTTCAGCCTGAATGAACTTCTGGAGCGAATCGAAGCCTTTGCCGCCGCGCTTTCGTTCCGCTACGAGAATGTCAGCTACCGGCTCGACCGCCTGCCGGAAGACGTCATTCTGAATACGGACCGGGAGCGTCTGTTCCAGATCCTGCGCAACCTGATTTCCAATGCCTTCAAGTACACGCCCAAGGGTAGCGTGACGATTCGCTGTTTTCGCCCGGACGACCAGCAGATCGAATTCATGGTGGCCGACACCGGAATCGGCATTTCCGAAGAAAACCAGAAAAAGGTATTCGACGAGTTCTACCGCATCAAATCACCGGGTCGCAAGAACATCGAAGGAACAGGACTGGGCTTGTCCCTGGCGCAGAAGGTGGCCACCCTGCTCAAAGGCGAAATTGATCTGACCAGCCAGGAGGGCGTGGGCAGCAAGTTTTACCTGCGCATCCCGATAGCGCTGGAGGAAAACGCCTCCACGCTCGAGCAGAACGCCCTCGCCGGCATGACGATCCTGCTGATTGACGACAGCGAAGCCGATCGCTATATCGTTACCCGCGCCCTGGAAAGCTACGCCCCGATCATGATTGAGGCTGACAGCGCTAAGGCCAGCATGGACAAGCTCAATGCCGTGCGACCGGATATCATCTTCCTTGACCTCGATCTGCCGGATATCAGCGGTGAAGAGCTGTTGGAGAGCATGGACTGGTCCATGCACCGTCGCGTCCTGGTCAACACAGCCAAGGCTCTGAACAATGAAGAGCTGGCCCGTCTCAGACCCTATTGCCATGCCATTCTGCAAAAATCCCAACCTGGGTATCTTGAGCAGTTGCTCTGTCAGGTACAGAGTTTGTCCAGGAGCTTGAGAAATGAGTGACCGTAAGCGCATCGTCATCATTGATGATACGGATGCGAACCGTTATGTGCTGCGGAAGATTCTGCTGTCCCAGCCTGACTTCGATATTCTCGAGGCCGGAAGCGGCAGTGCTGGCCTCGAGCTGATCAACGAGCAGACCAGCCTGGTGATCATTGATATCAACCTACCAGACATGAGCGGCTTCGAACTGATTCAGGCTATTGAAAAGAAGCTGGACCAGGACAAGATGCCGGCCATCATCAACATCTCGGCCACGTTCGTCAGCGGCAAGGACAAGGCCATGGGGCTCAACCAGGGCGCCCAGGCCTATCTGACCCACCCGATCAACCGGGACGAAGTCCTGGCTACCATTTCGTCCCTGCTCAAATCAAGCACTCGTCTGGCGAGCATCGAAAACCAGCGCAACGTCGCCATTGCCCGCAGTGAAAACCTGGAGGCCGAAAAGATCATGCTGGAGCGCTTCATGCGTTCGCTGAACCATGACCTTCGCTCCCCGCTGACTGCCGCGACCATGGTAGCCAGCCTCATGCGTCGCACGCCTGCCCGACGCACCGATGACATGCTGAAGCTGCTCGAGGAAAACCTGCAGCGTATGAATCAGATGATCACTAACGTGCTGGATATCTCCCACACCAGCCTGGGCGGTGGGGTCAAACTGCACGGTGAAAAGCTGAGCCTTAGTACGCTGCTTGGCGAGGCGATCAGTAACCTGCGGATTCAGGTACAGAACGAGATCACGCTCACCCTTGAGTCACCTGAACAGCACGTCTATTGGGACAAGCACGCCTTGCTGCGCATCATCGACAATCTGGTCATCAATGCCGCCAAGCATGGCACGCCTGATACGCGGATCGACGTCAGCCAGATGATGTCTGCCGAGCGTATTGTCTTGTGCGTTCGCAACCAGGGCCGGATGCCTGACGAGGTATTGGTCAACCTGGCAACGCCTTATTTCATTTCCACCCGCAGCGATGATCGCGGCTGGGGGTTGGGCCTTCCCATCGTTAAAGCGCTGTGTGAAAGCTTTGGCGGCCATGCCGAATTCAAAAATATTGACGACCACGTCGTGGTGGAAGTCCACCTTCCCTCTACGGTACCCCCCACCTGATTGCCGCTCTGCCTCTCAAGGAGCCCTGCCGGTGGGCTCCGTAGCATCAGGCGATCACGTCCAAAGCTCGCTCAAGATGCTCATGCAAATAGGGACTGTGCTCAATGCATTTGTCGATAAGAAACTCCGAGCACAGGTCCTGTAGCGACTGCCTGGACGCCGCATATTCTTCCAGCGCCCGCGCGGCACTCCAGTCCTGACCGGCATAAACCAGCGCCAGCAGCTCAACCAGTTGTTCGTGGGTAAGACCGGATATCGCCTCCCGCAAGCGCTGTTCGGCCAGTGTTTCACCGATCAGTGAGCCTGTGGCGGATTCGCCTCCCAATCCCAAGCCTCCCCCTAGCCCGGTACCAAACCCGTCATGGGTAAGTTGGGTACAGGTTGCCAATGCCGCGATAGCTTTTATCTGCTCGCGGCTGAGATATTCGAGTCGCTGCGTCATATCCTTTCTCCTGCTCGATGCACTATTGGACCTCTCCGGATACCCATGGTGCAACGGCGCTTGAACCCAAAACCTGATCTGGATCAGGTTAGCTACATCACTTGATCCCCAATCGCTTGGCCAGGCGGCTCAGGTTGGCACGGTCAACGGCCAGTTCACGGGCTACATCCGCCCACCGATGGTGATGCCGCTCGAGCGATGCTTCAATCAATTGCTTCTGATAAGTATCTACCGCTTCGCGCAAGGGAAGACTAACAGGCAGGTCGGGCCTTTCAACAGCGGGCGTTATGTCTGCAATGGGTGCTGCAGCGGGCAGATCCAGCGAGCGGCTGTCGATACTCAGGATACGTGGCCGCTCGCCGTAGCTCGACAGCGCCTTGAGTGCGGCGCGACTGATCAGGTGCTCCAGCTCGCGCACATTCCCAGGCCAGTCATAGGTCAATAATGACTTCTGCGCCTCAGGACTCAGGCGCAGGCTACGCAATCCTAATCGCGCCCTGTTCTCCTCAAGAAAGTAGCCGGCCAGGAGCAGTACATCACGTCCACGCTCGCGCAAGGCGGGCACCTTCAGGGGGTACACACTCAAACGGTGATAGAGATCCGCCCTGAAACAGCCGGCTTTTACCTCTTCGGCCAGATCGCGGTTGGTGGCCGCAATGACCCGAACATCGACATGATGCTCACGATCCGAGCCTACCCGCTGTAGCTGACCACTCTGTAGAACCCGGAGCAATTTGGCTTGAGCCGCCAAAGGCATTTCACCCACTTCATCCAGAAACAGCGTCCCGCCATTGGCCAGATCGAACTTGCCGCTGCGCTCGCTGATCGCTCCGGAAAAGGCGCCACGCACATGCCCGAACAACTCGCTTTCGACCAGGGTTTCCGGCAGCGCCGCACAATTGATGCTGATCAAGGGCCGGCGTGCACGGGCAGACTGCGCGTGAATGGCTTCGGCTACCAGCTCCTTGCCAACACCGGTCTCTCCCGTCACCAATACGGTCAGGTCGCTATCCCCTACGAGAGCGATCTGCTGCAGGAGCTGCTTGTGTGCAGCACTCTGCCCGATCAGCTCACGGGTTCGCACCTGCCCTGCTGCCTGCTTGTAGAGTTCGGCCAACTGGCTTTCATCGGCCACGCGTCGCGTCAAAGCATTGATCCGCTCGGCTGCTGTTACGGTAGCCGAAGCCAGACTGGCAAAGGCTTGCAGCATGTCCAGATCCACAGTGCCGAAGCGCGCTTCGTCCAAGGCATCGAGTGTCAGCAAGCCCCAGACCTGATCCTGCACATACAACGGGCAGCCCAGGCAGTCATGGACTTCAAGGGCCTCATGGCCCTCAACCAGACCGTCATAGGGATCGGGCAAGTCGCAGTCTGCTGCAAAGCGGGTCGGCCCTCGGTGTTCGATCAGCACCTTGAGCCGCGGGTGCTCACTGATGCGAAAGCGCCGCCCCAACGTATCAGGGCTGAGCCCCTGTACGGCTAGTGGTATCAGTTGATCGCCATCCAGCCTGAGCAAGGCAACGGCATCGCAGGGCAGCAACTCCCGAAGTGCCAGCAATAATTTGCGATAGCGCTCTTGCTCCGGCAGCTCTCGGGACAGGTCGGCGACCAGGGGAATCAGTGCAGACAACAACGGAGCCGTGGTCATTATGACCTCTCATAGAGTCATTTTGACAAACGCATTAAGCAGTCAAAATGACTCGAATCTAGATAACCTATTGATTTTAAAAGCCCTCGCTATTGGCACGCCTCGTGTATTACTCAGGTAAAGCCAACGCAGGAGCTGAACCATGTTAACCGCTCAACAACGCACAATCATCAAGTCCACCGTTCCGCTGCTGGAAACCGGAGGTGAGATACTGACGACTCACTTCTACAAGATGATGCTCAACGAGTACCCGCAGGTCCGCCCCTTGTTCAACCAGGCGCATCAGGCCAGTGGCGCCCAGCCTCGTGCCCTAGCCAATGGCGTACTCATGTATGCCCGTCATATCGACCAGCTGGAGGCACTCGGCCCGCTGGTGGCTCAGATCGTCAACAAGCATGTCGCCTTGCAGATTCTGCCGGAACATTATCCCATCGTAGGGACCTGCCTGCTGCGGGCTATTCGCGAGGTATTGGGCCAGGAAATCGCTACTGACGAAGTGATCGATGCCTGGGCCGCAGCCTACGGTCAGCTGGCCGATATCCTGATTGGCGCCGAGGAAGATCTGTACGCCACTCATGAGGCAGCCCCCGGCGGCTGGCGTGGCGGTCGCTGGTTTCGTGTTGCCCGCAAGGTGGCAGAGAGTGACGAGATCACGTCCTTTTACCTGGTACCCGAGGACGGCGGTGCCCTGCTGGACTTTCAACCGGGCCAATACATTGGCATGCGCCTGAATCTGGAGGGTGAAGAGGTACGCCGTAATTACTCGTTATCGGCACGCGCCAACGGTCGCGAATACCGCATCAGCGTTAAGCGCGAGGCCGATGGCCGTGTTTCCAATTACCTGCACGATCAGGTAAACGAAGGGGATCGTCTTGAGCTTTTCCCACCGGCAGGCGAGTTTACGCTCAGGCCATCTGACAAGCCTCTGGTCTTCATTACCGCTGGTGTCGGCATCACTCCGGCACTCACCATGCTGGAAGCGGCACTCGAAACCCGTCGTCCTATTACCTTTATCCACTGCGCCGGCGACGCAGGCGTCCAAGCCTTTCGCCCGTGGCTCGAAGCGCAGAAGGCAAAGCATCCTCAGCTACGCTGCTACTTCTGCTACAGCCATCCGCGCCCCGAGGATCGGGGCGATGCAAACGGACTTTTAACACATACACTACTGGAGCAGTGGCTACCCGAGAATCGTGACCTGGATGCCTACTTCCTGGGTCCAAAGCCCTTCATGGCCCTGATCAAGCGTGAGCTGAAAGCGCTGGGTGTACCTGAAGCGCAAAGTCATTATGAATTCTTTGGACCAGCAGCCTCCTTAGAGGCCTGACTCAGGAGGCGGGTCTTAACGGCCCGCCTTTTAACTCACTTTTATTGAACGAAAGACTCATTATTATTTATTAGATCGATCCCAATGGGCTCGCTAGGATAAAGAGGCTATTACCTGCGTGCCTATAAAAGCCTCTAATAATCGTGAAAAAAACACTGCGTTCCTTGCTGCCCTGGTTCAAGCGTTTCAAACCTGTTGCCGTCAAAGCCCCGCCCCGTGAACTGGTCCGTGCCACGCTTGGCGCCTGCCTGGGTATGGTAGCCAGCGTTCTGGCGTGTACTCACTTCTACGGACTCGAGATTGCGCTGCGAATTGCAGCCCCTATCGGTGCATCAGCCCTGCTGCTGTTTGCTGTCTCGTCCAGTCCTCTGGCGCAACCCTGGTCGATTATCGGCGGCAACGTAGTGGCTGCTGGAATTGGTGCACTGGTTGGCCAGTGGATCGACCATACCCTGCTGGCCGCCGCGGTGGCGATGGCGCTGACCATCGTGACCATGTTCAGCCTGCGTTGCCTCCATCCACCGGGCATCGCAGTGGTCGTGGCAGTCAGCTTGGGCGGGCCGGCTTTTCAACAACTCGGTCTGTACATCATGCTGCCGGTGGCGCTCTGTTCGCTAATCGTTCTGGCAGGCGCCCTGATCTACAACAACCTGACTCGCTTGCCTTACCCGAAAGCTCCGGCGCCAGCCGCCAATCCGCATAACACCCGGGACCCGCTCCCTTCGCAGCGTGCGGGATTTACGACGGCAGATCTTGAGCTTGCCATGAAGGAGTTTGGTGGCGTTGTCGACATCACTCGAGACGACCTTGAGTCCCTGGTCCGTCAGACCGAGCGCCACGCCTTGAGTCGTAGCATGGGCGCCATCACCGCCGCTCAGATCATGTCGCGGGACCTACAGATCGCCCATCCTGACACGCGGCTACAGGATGCCTGGAATCTGCTGGAATCTCATCACTTGAAAGCGCTGCCGATTCTTGATGAGGCAAAGCATCTGGTGGGCATCGTGACCCTAGCCGACCTGTTCAAGGCCATCGAGCCGGGCTCGCCGAACGCGCAGGGTAATCCAGGCGATATCCCGCTTGAGCGCTTTATGACACGCCATGTGCAATGTGTGCGGGATACCACCCATATCGTGGAGCTGGTGTCACTGCTTTCAGACAAGGGCCTGCATTACCTGCCTGTCCTGGATGAGCCGGGCAACCTGGTCGGCATCATCAGCCAGACCGACCTGATCGCTGCGCTCTACCAACGCTGGTTGAAGAACGTACTGACGCACCGTGAGGCGGCCAATCAGCGCGCCTCCGAGGAAAGCGCCGCCTGATTCAGAGGGCGCATGGTTAAGGCCATGTGTCCTCCCGGCCTTACCCCTCCCAACGCTGGGACCAGTCTGCGTCTTCACCGATCACGTCTCGCAGCAACTGGATCGCATCCTGAAGCACGGGCGTTTCCTTGTCCCGCGAGTACACCAGATACGTGGGATAAGTAAACTCCGGTGCTCGTTCTACCCGCTGCAGAATGCCGTTATCCAGATAGCTCTGGACGACGCGCGTCCTGAAATATCCTGCACCTCCATTCTGTACAAGGTACTGCAAGGCCAGAGGCCCCAGACTGAAAGAAAGCGCCGCTTTCGCCTTTTCGGGCATGGCTGCGTCGTGCTGCTTGCGAAAGGCCTCGCCCCAATCAATGTAGATGTAGGGCTCAGGTTGAGCTACTGAGCAGACCTGAATCAACTTTTCCTCCAGCACCTGCTCGACCTGCATTCCTGGCCAGTATTCCGGCTGATAGACCAGTGCCGCATCCAGCACGCCTTGCTCTACCTGCTGTTGCAGACGACTGCTGTCGGCAATCTCAGCCCGTACCGCGTAGCCGGGCAATGCCTCCCGCAAACGCTTTACCCAATTGAGGATCAATGGATTGCTCAGGCTGACCTCCCCGCCTACCGTGAGCAGATTGCGAAACCCCTCCGGCAGCGGCAGGTCACGCCGCGCAGCGTCCCATGTCTGTACCAGCTGACTGGCATATCCGGCAAACACCTGACCATCTGCCGTCAGCCTGGCACCCGCCCGGTTACGCACAAACAGCCGGCACTGAAGCTGCGCTTCCAGATTCTGTACCCGCGCCGTGACCGCGGTTTGCGTCACATGCAGCCGTTCCGCCGCAGCCAGAAAGCTTCCAGTCCGGGCAATTTCAAGAAAGGTACGGGCCAGTTCAAGATCCATGGGTATCCGATTATCGATAAGCGAGCCGTCAGTGTAGCCATGAACTCAGGCTGTATGCAGTTCTGCTTCGCGCGAGGAGGACTCCTGGCGGAACACCGAAGGCGACACTCCGGCCAGCCGCTTGAAGAACCGAGTGAAATACGCCGGTTCGGAAAAGCCCAGCAGATCCGCAATCTGGTTGACCGTAAGGCCCGTGTAGATCAGGTTTCGCTTGGCCTCAAGCAACAGCCGTTGATGGATGACGCCCAGTGAGGTCTGTCCGCGCAGCCGCCTGCAAAGCCCATTGAGATAGGCTGGTGTGATACCCAACGCCTTGGCATACGCCTCGATAGGCCAGTGATTGCTGTAATTCGCCTCTACCAGCTGGGAAAACGCAGTCAGGTAGGACTGACCCCGCTCGGGCCGCTCCTGGGCGTCGCGCACCATCACCTGCCGCCCCAACCATACCGCCAACACCCCAACCAGCGATTGCAGGAGCAGGTCCCGCGCCGGCGCCGAGGAGCTGTACTCATTATTGATCGCGGCAAACAGCGTGTGGATGTAACGCCGCTCTCGTCCGACCTGATAAAGCGCAGGCTGGCTGAAGGTCTGGGTCTGCCCGCCCAGATGCTCCTGCAGCCGGGAAACCAGGGGCATCGCCAGGGTAAGAATAAAACCGTCGATGTCCTCCGAGAACCGAAATCCGTGGATGCAAAAGGCAGGCACCACCTGGATGGCGGCATCATCGATCCGGGTCTGCTGCCCATCCACATTAAGCTCGGCCCATCCCTTTCGCACATAGAGCAGTTGCACCAGATCGGCATGCCGGTGCAACTGAATCTCCCAATCGTGCAGGCTGCTGCGCTTGGGAATGGACTCGCAGTGCAGCAGGTCCGGTGTAGGCCATTCCAATGGGTCGCCATAGAGCATGAACACCGGAATATTCGGCACGGGCGGTTTCATGGTGGACCTCATTCTTATGCAAGGGTGTTTATAAAAGTCCAGAACTTCCTACGTAAAGTGCCTTCTCGACCGGCAATGATCAACCAAAAATACAGGCGACGCAGATAAGAACGCACGCTGGCCACCCCTTCGCCGGACGTGACGACACAATAAGCGAGAGACCATAACAATGAAGACACAAGTCGCCATCATCGGCGCCGGTCCATCCGGCCTTCTCCTGGGTCAGCTGCTGCACAACGCTGGCATCGACACCGTTATCCTCGAACGTCAGAGTCCTGATTACGTGCTGGGCCGCATTCGTGCCGGCGTCCTCGAACAAGGCATGGTCGACCTCTTGCGCGAGGCTGGCGTCAGCGAGCGTATGGATCGGGAAGGCTTGGTCCACGATGGATTCGAGCTGGCGTTCGAAGGTCGCCAAGAGCGTATCGACCTCAAGACGCTTTCCGATGGCAAGACGGTCATGATCTACGGCCAGACCGAAGTCACCCGAGATCTGATGGAGGCACGTAAGGCCAGTGGTGCGCTTAGTGTCTACGAAGCCAGCAACGTACAGCTTCACGAGCTGAAAGGCGAAAAGCCCTATGTGACCTTTGAAAAGAATGGCGAAACCGTACGCCTGGACTGTGACCATATCGCCGGGTGCGATGGCTATCATGGCATCTCGCGACAGTCGATTCCGGCAGACGCGCTCAAGACGTTCGAACGGGTGTATCCCTTCGGCTGGCTGGGCGTCCTGGCCGACACCCCACCGGTGAACGAAGAGCTGATCTATGCCAACCATGAGCGCGGCTTTGCCCTATGCAGCATGCGCTCCAAGACGCGTACCCGCTATTACGTGCAGGTTTCCGCTGACGAGAAGGTCGAGGACTGGTCCGACGAACGCTTTTGGGATGAACTCAAACGACGCCTGCCGGCCGAAACCGCTGCCAGACTTGTTACCGGCCCCTCTATCGAGAAAAGCATCGCGCCTCTGCGCAGCTTTGTGGTCGAGCCCATGCAGTATGGTCATCTCTTCCTTGTCGGCGATGCGGCGCATATCGTTCCACCCACAGGGGCCAAGGGGCTGAATCTGGCGGCCAGCGATGTCTGCACCCTGTACCGGATTTTGACCAAGGTCTATCACGACGCCCGTACGGATCTCCTACAACGCTATTCGGAGGTCTGTTTGCGCCGCGTCTGGAAAGCCGAGCGTTTTTCCTGGTGGATGACTTCCCTGCTCCATCGCTTTCCTGATACCGATGACTTTGGCCGCCGCATCCAGCAGACCGAGCTGGATTATTTCCTGGGTTCTGAGGCCGGTAGAAAAACCATTGCCGAAAACTATGTCGGTCTGCCTTATGAACCCATCGAATAAGGCGACGGCAGCCAAGCTCTGGTAATCTGGCCGTCTTGACCCACGCCCGTAAAGCGCATCCACTCGGCTGCGTTTTACGCTGCACGCCAGGACTGTCCATGCCCAGCACCTACCTAGAACAATTACCTCAGGAAATTCAGGCCAACGTCCGCACTGCGCTGGCTGAAGATGTAGGAACCGGCGACATCACCGCCCAGCTCATCCCTGCCGACTGCACCGCCAGGGCTACTGTCATTACCCGCGAAGACGCCACCCTCTGCGGCACCGCCTGGGTCGATGAGGTGTTCCGCCAGATCGATTCCACCGTAAAGGTTGAATGGCAGGTTCGGGACGGGGAACGGGTCATGGCCGACAAGATTCTTTTTACTCTGTCAGGCCCCGCCCGCTCCCTACTGACGGGCGAGCGGACAGCGCTCAACTTCCTGCAACTGCTGTCAGGCACAGCGACTCGCTGCAGTTACTACGCAGACTTGGTCAGCGGTACTCAGGTCCGCCTGCTGGATACGCGCAAGACCCTACCCGGCCTGCGGCTGGCACAAAAGTATGCCGTTACCTGTGGTGGCTGTCATAATCACCGCACTGGTCTGTACGATGCCTTTCTTATCAAGGAAAACCATATTGCGGCCTGCGGCGGTATTGCCCAGGCGGTCGAGACGGCGCGTCGTATCGCCCCCGGCAAGCCGGTTGAAGTAGAGGTCGAGAACCTCGCTGAGTTGGAGCAGGTCCTGGCCACAGGCGCTGAAATCGTCATGCTCGACAATTTCTCGCTTGAGGATATGCGCGAGGCCGTAAGAATCAATGCGGGCCGCACCAAGCTGGAGGCGTCGGGCGGCATCAATGACACGACCATTCGCCCAATCGCCGAAACCGGTGTCGACTATATTTCAATAGGCACGCTGACCAAAGACGTCAAGGCACTGGATCTTTCCATGCGCCTGGCGCTTTGATCATATGCCTCCTGTTGTTCACTGCAGGCCGGTTCGCTGGCCCGCAGGCTTTATCAAGGAACCTTTGTGAGCCATCGCTACCTTGTCATCGATAGCAGCGCCTTCACCAGCCCACAGCTGGAAGCCTACCTGTCCGCGCGTCCCAAGAACCGTGTCATCATTTCCGACAGCACGGCCGTACAGCTCTTTCAACCCAAGCAATGGGTAACGGCCCGCAACGGATTGTTCAAGCAGTACAAGGATCGCATCTTCTTTTCAGATTCCAGCGGGCCAATTCTTCAGGCCGAGCTAGAAGGACGCAAACCCAGCATCCTCGCCGCACCGTTGACGCGAGCCTTTAACGCGACGATTGCCGCCGAAGGCGAAGAAGAAGCCCGGCAATTGGCATACATCCACAAGAACCTGCTGGATATCGAAGACGAATACCTGGCCAACCGCAAGGTATTTCTCAACACACTTATTACCCATATGAGCAAGGCGCTGCAGGATAATCCTGCCGTTACTCAGGACCGTGAGGCAGCCATTCACCTAGCAGCCGCTACGGCTCAACGTGGTCTCGCCAAAGGGTTCTCTCCAAGCCTGCTTGACGCGCCCTACAGTGTGTTTCTCAAGGCCTACCCTCTGGCAGCCCGCTATGTTGCCCTGCTTGCCTCGCTGCTGGTCGAGCATATCCAGGCAACCGGTACGGCTGCCAAGGTGAACGCAACGGCCATTATCGAAACCTTTACGCAGCGGGATAATGTGCTGATTGCCAGCCTGTTCGACGGCCTGTTGAGTACGGATGAGAATACTAACACTGCCTTCGCCGCGCTCAAGCAGACCCTTGCAGTGCTCAGCAAGGTGGGCGCCCAATCCGTGCATTAACGTCTGGAATGCCCTTGGAATCGGTGGCTTCTGCAGCAGCGGCAGAGGCCACTGATAAATTGATCAAGCTCACACTTTAGAACTTTAGCCGTAAACGCTTCAAACCCTCTTCGCTGGTCCGCCTCGCGCTTCCTGTGCGTTTTTCGTCCACGAAAATATCTGTCCCGAACATCATTCATAGCTCCGGTTAATCGTTGACTCATCGTCACTTAGCCGCGCCAATTATTTTTATAAGTGCCTTCGCCATATTTTTGACAGCCCTGAATCAATCATTCCAAATAGCCATTATTGCGACCAATCGCCGCTCTATGACGGCCTTTTCACTGCCATTTCGTTCCTCAAGCCAAACGCTAAGCCGTCGATACGCCAAGCACAACGACAGCATGCGCCACAGAAATCACCTCGGCGCTTAAACGACTGTCACGGCTTATCCAGCGCAACACAGCAGCTGGTAATTGATTTATTCAATATTGGGGAAACTTTCATGAACCGCTTTGAATCCATCGCACGACTCAGACGCCTCTTCCGTGGTGCAGTACAGGGGCTGCTGCTCTCTGCTTCTGTAGCTACCTTGTCCACTACAGCCCAGGCGGATGATTTAAGCGTCGGTCTGGTTGGCTTGAACATGTCGGGCGCAGGGTTTGCGGCCCATGTTCTACCCGGCCTCAACAACCGCAACTACATTTTCCCTACGGAAACCCATTTCAAGGATTGGAGCGAGAGAGGCGTTCGCCTGATCCGCTTTCCTATCATCTGGGAGCGTCTACAGCCCAAGCTCTACAGCATGCTTGACCCGGACTATGTAGGGCTGATCCAGCAGACCATGAACTATGCACAGAAATACAATGTGCGCGTCATTCTAGACCTGCATAACTATGCGCGTTATCGCGGTGAGCTGATCGGTACAAAGAACGTGCCGTATGCGGCCTACCACGACGTGATGTACCGCATCGCCTTTCGTTGGGCCAAGCACCCTGCCCTCTACGCCTACGACATCATGAATGAACCCAACGGTGCGCTCGATTACTGGCCGACCGCAGCACAGCACGGCATCAATGGCGTGCGTACGGTGGACAAGGTCAAGCCCATCATTGTCGAAGGCAATGGTTGGGCGGAGGCAACCCGCTGGGCGCAATGGAACGATTCGCTGCTCAATCTGAAAGACCCGTCCGACAATCTGATTTTCTCGGCGCACACCTATTTCGATAACAACTCCGGTGGCACCTACGAGACCGTGGACGTCAGCACACTGGACCCCATGTATGGTGTGGCGCGTGTGAAGCCTTTCGTAGAGTGGCTGAAAAAGCATGGCAAGAAGGGTTATATCGGCGAGTTTGGCGTCCCGGACAATGATCCTCGCTGGCTGGTACTGATGGACAACATGTTGGCCTATCTCAGACAGAACTGTATTCCGGCTACCTATTGGGCGGCAGGTCCTGGCTGGGGTAACTACAACCTGGCGGTTGAGCCCGTGAATGGACAGGAACGCCCGCAATGGCCGACGCTCAAGAAATACCTGAGCACACCTAGTCAGTGCATACAAATAGGCCCGAATTGATCGGACCTATGGAAATGGGGCCTGCTTGAGGCCCCATTGGCTTACTTGGGCATCGTTTTCGAGGTCACGTACTTGCTCAGGACTTCATTATCATCCAGCGCATGAACATCGGAGGCGACCCACAATTTACGCTCGATCCCCTGGGCAATCAGATGCGCGACAGCCGCCTCGATAGCCGACAGCACACAAAGCTGAGCCGGCTCGTTGGTGGTATAGCCAGACTCTGCCTCTAGTAGCTTCTTGAACTCGACGAACTTGTAGACATCCGCCGAGCGACCAATCGAGAAGATGGTCTTGGATGTCATCACGTTCGCCAATACCTGTCCGCCACGTACATCGATGGCGCGCAGATTGACCGTCACCTGATCGACCCGGTATTCCTGGGACGCACCGATTCCCAGGTAGCGAGCGCCTTCGCCGCCGCTGCGAATATTGGTGTCGTAGGCAACGATGCCACCCTCCAGCAAGATGTTGGCTGCCTGCAGTGAAGGGAGCGGCTGCTGAATGTTTTGTGGCGTGTTGGGCTTGCTCTGGGTCGCCCGGATGATCTTGCGCTCGGTCAGAATGTTCTGCAAACCCTCACGCTCCAGCACCACGAACCAGCCGCTGGCCTGGAGTGCATCGACCAACATGCTGGCGCCACCCTGGGTGACGGCGGTAGAGAACGAACTGGCCGGGCTGGGCTTGTACTGGCCGGTCTGGTCACGGAACCCATAGACGGCCGCAACAAGCTTGCCTCGCGGCGCCGGCAGATTCAGCAGATCGTAATAGGTAGAAGCCCGTGGGGTCAGTGTAGGTTGGGCATTTTGTTCGGCGGGCATGGGGTCACGCACAGAACATCCCTGCATCAGCATCGCGCACAGCAACGCTGACGACATCATGAGTCGTTTCATAATGGCTATTCCTGGTTTAGCGTGCTGCTTAGTAAGTCGTTCCGGCCAATCCGTTTACGGCAATCTCAGAGACCTCGCCTGTCACCCGATCCGTAATATGGATGACCAGCTGCCCTGTTTCGTCATTGAGAATATTGACGATGAAATCATCGGTAGTGACGCTGCCTGCCTTGCCGTTGCGGGCGTTGGTCAATACCTGCGAAAGCAGGCTCGACTGCAACTGACTGGTAAAGCGTTGGATGGCCGACATGCCGCTGCTGGAAGACTTGGCATCCGGATCATCATAGTCATTCTGGGCCTGCGCGTTACCAAGCAGATACGAGCCGTTCAACGGGCTGCCGCCAAAAGCAGGGTTCTTGGGGGTATAGACCAGTTCAGTGGCCTGGAGCGACGAGACGGAACCTAGCAATAGCAGCCCTAGCATCGTTGCTGAATGTACGTTCTTATTCTTCATAGCTCGTCTCTGTCCATGTCGAAGGTGTCATATAAAAGATTTTCCAGTTTTTGTTTAGCGACTGTGTCCTTGACCATGTCCGCCGCTGCGTAGGCTGTGCCTTTGAGCTCCGCGACATTGGGTTGGATGAACTGCCGGTAAACCACTCGCTGGTCATGCTCCACCCAGACCAAACTTCCCCAACGCGCAGAAGGCCTCTCGCGTACTACCAAGTTGAAATCCAGTTGGCTGGTATCGACCAACCGATCGCTGAAATAGCGATAAAAGTCGTGACCGAAGCGGGAGATCGTGTTGTCGACGATAAAGCCCTGGATATTCTCCTCATCATCGGCAGCCTGTGCCGACATCAGCATCATCATCCCCAGCAGTCCGACGCCCCAGCGCTTCATTGCGTTAATGTCCTTTACTCTTTTCGTAGAACTTCAGCGCGGCCTCTGCACGATTGGAGGCGCCAATCTTGCGAAGCAGGTTATGAATATGGCTCTTGATGGTGTGTGTACTCAGGCAGAGCTGATGGGCAATTTCCGCGTTTGAATAACCCTTGCCAACCAGGCTCAGGATCTCACGCTCGCGCCCGGTCAGGTCCACCGCCTCCTCTTCCAGTGTCTGCATCCGCCGATAGCGCTCGATCAGACGCTCCATGACATCACGTGGCAACCAGTCCCGTCCCATCAGCAGGGCCTGTATGCCATTGAGCAAAAGCTCTCGGGAGGTATGGGTGTAGAAGATTCCCTTGATCTCGGGATGCTTTTCGATGAGCTGCTGCGCCTGCTCATCCGAGGTATTGACCAGCGCAACCGGTGCCTGACCAATCAACTGATCCAGCACAGCCGAGCACTGCTCGAATGCGACACTACCGACATCAAGCAGCCACAGAGATGCCCTGGCCTTTTCCAATCCATTGAAGTCACCCACGCATAACTCGAATTCCGTCTGCTGATTGAGAAAGTGCTGGAACAACTGTCCCAACAACTGATTCTTGGTCAGTAGTTTGACGGTAAGCGGCGGGCGGCCTGTTGCCATAATGGCGTCTGCTGAACTCAACTTTAAGCCTCGGTTATTCTTAATGTCGGTAGGCTATCCAACGATCTTGCGATCACAAACAAAAAAGCCCCTGAAACCATTTCGCCTCAAACAAATGAGAAATTAAACACAGCGATACATTGAGATTCTTTTGGCATCACTCCCTGATGACGGTTGAATATTCAGCAGGCTGGATTGAAACAACAGAATTCTCAAGAACCAACGTGAACACTTTATGAAACAGGACTGTATTCACGTAACGAGATACATCAGGAAAAGACTTCTCTTTCCAACTTAGGTAATAGATCACCTGCTGCACCAATCAACGTCCAGTCATCGGAATGTGCTCCTGAAACCGGCTGCGGATTGATATGAACGACCGCGGCATTGGCATCACGCGCAATATGAGGCATCTGAGCGGCCGGGTAGACCACACCGGATGTACCGACGGAAAACAGGACATCACACTGGGCTGCCGCATCAAATGCCTGCTGCAAGGCCTGTACCGGTAACGACTCGCCAAACCAGACGACGCCCGGCCTTATAGAACCATTACACCTGGAACAGCGTGGCGGTTCGACACGACGACCTTGATCTGGTTCAACCGGTATTTCACGCTCGAACGAATAGCCGGTGCCGCAGGCAAAACAGCGCGGCTGATGCAGGCTGCCATGCAGGTGCAGTACATCGCCACTCCCGGCACGCTCGTGCAGATCATCGACATTCTGGGTAACGACGGTAGCGCGTGGAAAGTGCTGGGCCAGACGGGCAATGGCAAGATGGGCCGGATTGGGCTGAGCATTCAGCACCTTCATACGACGCCATTCGTACCATCCCCAGACGAGGGCCGGATCCGCCTCAAAGGCTTCGGGGGTTGCCAGTTCGGTGGCATCGAACGTTGCCCAGAGTCCGGTCTGTGCATCTCGAAAGGTGGGAATGCCGCTTTCGGCCGATACGCCTGCACCGGTAAAGAACACCACGTGCTGTGCATCGCGAATACAGTGTTTCAGCGCTTCATCTATCGCCAGGGACGTAGAGGATGGGGTTTGGCTCATAACATCTGTTCCAATCTTTCCATGAGTGGGCCGATCCTGCTTTTATAAAGAGGCCTTTCCGGTCTTTTTTCACCAAAGGTCCTATTGGTGAATAAAACGTTCTTGTCTGAATATGAAATGCTTATCCAGTTGTAGCCAATTAATATGAATTTGCCAGTTGAAACGTAACCAGTTTTTGCGGCAGGCGCTACCTTTTTAATGGGAAGTGCATGCCAGAGCACTTGTGTAAATACGCTACACAATTGCTCAAAGTTCTCATTTTTCTTTTACCAACAGATACCTTATCGTTTTCAAACTCGACCGACGGTGCCGCCACTCATCGTATTTCGACAAGAGCGGGTTCACTCGCTGCGCTACATGCCGATAATCCGGAAGTTCCCTTCGAGCGAGAGTATTTTTCTCTTGCTGACGTTTCGCCTCACCGGAATCGCCATGAAGAAATCCTTTTTTAGTAAGCATCGTTTCACTGTTATTCCCGCGCTGGCCTTGGCTGCAGTAATTGCTGGCAGTATCGGTTATTGGAGCCTGACGTCTGGTCAGGCAACTGTCAGCACAGCAGCCCCCGGCTCGGTTCAAGCGATGCTTGATACGGTCCGCACGGCACCACAACCGTGGACAGACCATCCGCAGGACTTGTCCGTTCTGGTCAACGACATGCGCAGCAACGCCATTGCAGGTGCTGTGATTGGCGAAAAAGCGGTGTATATCACTACCACGGCCAATGCTCACTACACGGTAGCCGATCCTTCTGGCCGGGTCGGCGATCTGGTTTTGCGTGACTACTCGAACCGTGGCGAGACCTTGTTCCCGGTTGCGACCTTTGCCGAATCGGCTGAGCGCAGTCCGGTCATGGAAAGCCTGTTGGCCAACCTGCCCACCTATCTGCTGCTGCTTCTGCTGGCCGTACCGCTGGCGTTCCGCGCTATGAGCCCGTTCAAGATCCAGCGCAAGGGAACGAATGTTTCCTTCGAGGATGTCGTTGGGGCCCATGAAGCCAAGCGTGCACTGGAGGACATCACTACTTGCCTGCGTAACCCTGCCGCCTTCTCGGCACTGGGCGCACGCCCGCCAAAGGGTGTCTTGCTGACTGGTGAGCCGGGCACAGGAAAAACCCAGCTGGCCAAAGCACTGGCTACGGAATGCAACGCGCATTTCATCCAGGTGACGGGCAGTGATTTCTCCTCGATGTTCTTTGGAGTGGGCATTCAGAAAGTGAAGTCCCTGTTCCGTACGGCACGCAAGAAGGCTCCGTGCATCATCTTCATCGACGAAATCGATGGTATTGGCAAGCGTGCCGAGCAGTCCCGCTCAAGCGACGCGGAAGCTAACCGCATCATCAACCAGTTCCTGACCGAGATGGACGGCTTCGATGGCTCTAGCGGCGTGCTTGTCCTGGGTGCGACCAACTTTGCCAACTCGCTAGACCCGGCACTGGTGCGTGAAGGCCGCTTCGACCGGACCATTGCGGTCGGCCTGCCAACCCTGGAGGACCGTATCGAGCTGTTCCGCCTGTACGCCAAGAAAATTCAGGTGCAGGGCGATCTGGACTTCGAGGCCCTTTCCCGTAACACCGTTGGCCTGACACCTGCAGCCATTGCCTACATTGCCAACCATGCGGCGCTGCTGGCGGCACGTGAGAACTGCACTCAGGTCAGCATGAGCCACTTTGTGGATGCGATCGAGACCTGCCGTATCGGTGAGCAGCCTACTGCTGTCACGCCGCTGAGCGATACCGAGCGGACCCGTATTGCCGTACACGAAGCCGGCCATGCCCTGGTAGCAGCGGCGCTCAACACTGGACGTGTCGAGAAAGTGACCATCCTGCCCCGTGGTCAGGCCTTGGGTGTGACGCTGGTAACACCCGTGGAAGACAAGCGTCTGCATCTGGAATCTGAACTCAAGGCTCGTATCCAGATGTTGCTCGCCGGCCGCTGTGCCGAACAGATCTACTTCCATGAAGTATCTTCGGGCGCGGCCCAGGACCTTCAGGAAGCCTCCAAGCTGGCCCTGTCGATGGTGGGTTCATTGGGCATGGGACCGAAAGGCTCGCTGATCAGCATTCAGGCACTGCGTGATGCCGGCATTGAATACGATGCAAATACGTCCATCGAGGCCGCAGATGAGCTCCTGCATCGCCTGAACGATCAATGCATGGCCCTGTTGCAGCGCCTGCGTCCGGCCCTGGACAGCATTACCCAAGGCCTGCTCGAGCACGAGACGATCCCGGGCGAGGATGTCATGCAGGCTCTGGCTGCCCATGGCGGTAGCGAGGCAGTCAAGGCCCTCAATCGCGCCATCAAGGCCGATCCCGAGCGTGCCCAGAACGCAGCCATGAGCGGTTGGACGCTGGATTAATTTCCGCCGCAGCTCTCGCTGATCCCAAAAGCCCGTGGTGAACACCGCGGGCTTTTTTATTGGGAAAAATCTGCAATTTCTTACCGTAGAAAGCAAAACCGTCTGCCTTTCGGCGATAGTCTGAATTGACAAAGTAACAAGGGAACGTTACATAATATTTCCAGTTGTATGACGACGTATGACACAACAATCATAACAAATGGATATGTAGCGCTATGGCCCTCGCAGCGATTACACCTATTCGAAACCGTGTGGCACCGACTACTTATCGCGCAGAGGTAAACCCGCCTACTAGCGCGGTTGTAAACCTGTTGACAGGCCTACATCTGTCACGCTTGCTTGGCATCACCTGCAGGTCCGGCGTCAAATCAAAGACGTCATACATCCGCCTCTCGAATCCATCGTGCCTCATGCACGTTTCCTCCGATCCGCATCATTTCGTTATTCATTGGCCGTGTTTAGGCCCCTTTATGGCGATATCACGCCGAACGCTTCGAGCCCGTTGCTCGCCTTGTATGTCCTGTTTCGAACGCAGCATTTGATTACGCATTGCGGCGTTTCAACGCTTTAGCCCTGCCCTGCAGCACAGCTCAACCATTAAGAACAATTAAAGGTGTGTCATGAAAATAAAAGGAATCCGCTGGTGGATGGTCGCCCTTGTCACGGGCGGTCTGATCGTCAACTACCTGGCCCGTAATACCTTGTCGGTGGCAGCGCCCACCATGATGAAAGAGCTCGATTTTGGCGCCGAAGAGTATTCTCACATCGTAATCGCCTGGCAGCTCTGCTATGCCTTCATGCAGCCTATTGCAGGCTATCTGCTGGATGCCATCGGTACCAAGTTGGGCTTTGCGATTTTCGCTATCGCCTGGTCAGTGGCGTGCGCAGCAGCGGCCATGGCCAACGGTTGGCAAGGGCTTGCGTTTTTCCGGGGCTTACTGGGGCTGACAGAAGCGGCCGGTATCCCCGCAGGTGTGAAGGCTACCTCCGAGTGGTTCCCTGCCAAGGAGCGTTCGGTCGCCATTGGCTGGTTCAACATCGGCTCATCGGTAGGCGCTCTGCTGGCACCGCCGCTGGTGGTCTGGGCCATCCTGCAGAGCGGCTGGGAGCTGGCGTTCCTGATCGTGGGCGTGCTCGGCATTGTATGGAGCGCCCTGTGGCTAGTGTTCTACAAACATCCGCGTCAGCAGCAACTGCTGTCCGACACCGAGCGGGACTATATCCTTTCGGGCCAGGAAGCCCAGCACAAGGATGAGACGCCTGCCAAAGCCAATTGGAAAAAGATTCTGACCAGCCGTAACTTCTTCGCCATTGGAGCGGCGCGCGTTCTGTCCGAGCCGGCCTGGCAGACCTTCAACGCCTGGATTCCGCTGTACATGATGACCGAACGTCACATGAACATTAAGGAAGTGGCTCTGTTTGCCTGGCTTCCCTTCCTGGCAGCAGACATCGGTTGCGTGCTGGGCGGTTACATGAGCCCCTTCTTCCACAAGCACCTCAAGGTCTCGCTGTTCACCTCGCGCAAGATCGTACTGATGCTGGGTGCCTTCTGCATGATCGCACCAGCCTGTACTGGTCTCGTGGCTAGCCCGTACACCGCGATTGCCCTGCTCTGCATCGGTGGCTTTGCCCATCAGACGCTTTCAGGAGCGCTGTACTCGGTGACTGCTGACGCATTCGGCAAGAATGAAGTGGCGACGGCTACCGGCATGGGCGGCATGTTCGGTTACCTGGGCGCCGCGGCGTTCACGTTTGTCTTCGGCGTGCTGGTGACCAAGGTAGGCTACAGCCCACTGTTTATCGTGTTGGCCATTTTCGACATCGTGGCGGCGTTGATCGTGTGGAACGTGGCGACCGACCGCTCTCACCTGACCGACACGCAGCCGGTTAATGCGAACGAGGCACTCACTGGCGCCGAGCCAGCCAAGAGCTGAGCCTGCTCCTGAATAAAAAAGCGCGGCCTGTGCCGCGCTTTTTTATACCTCTCGTTCCTGAAACACCGACTCTTCCTCAAGGGAAATCAGGTTCAGTTCAAGGTCCGCCCGCTCTGCCCACTGCTCATCGATCTCGGCTTTGACGGACACGCCCAACGCGCGGAAATCGTTGACCTGCTTGACCAGGTTGCCCTGCCCGCTAACGAGTTGCCCGCAGGCCTTGTGATAAGCCTCCTGGGCTTTTTCCAGGCTCTTGCCAATACCGTCCATGCTTCCCAGAAAGGTCCGTAGCTTGTCGTATACCCTGCTGGCACGGTCTGCCAATTCGGCGGTGTGCCGGCTCTGGTCTTCGAAGCGCCAGAGCTGCCGGACAATATTGAGGCTGGTCAGCAGGGTGGTCGGGGTTGCGACCAGCACATTCTGTTCGATGGCCCGCTGGAACAAGGTCTCGTCTGCCTTGAGGGCTTCGACAAACGCCGACTCGATGGGTACGAACATGAAAACCATCTCGGGCGCATTGAGTCCCGGCAGCTTGAAATATTCGCGATCCGACAGCTCGCGGATGCGCTCTCCTACCGCGCGCACGTGCTCCGCCAGCGCGATTCGGCGCTCGGCCTCGTCTTCACAATTGATGTAGCGGGTATAGGCGTTGAGCGAGACCTTGGCATCAATGATGAGATGCTTGTTCTGGGGCAGATACACCAGGACGTCCGGCCGACGACGGCCTGTCTCGGTGGTAAAGCTGACTTCACGCATGAAATCGGTGCCCTGACGCAAACCGGAGCGCTCCAGCACGTTTTCAAGAATCAGCTCACCCCAGTTGCCCTGAGCTTTCTTCTGGCCTTTCAGGGCGGTCGCCAGCTCATGGGCCTCCTGCGTGATCTGCCGATTAAGCTCTTTTAGATCGAACAGCTGCTGCGCCAGAGCGGCCTGCTGCTGGGTGTCCTTGTGGTGAATATCTTCAACTTTGGTGCGGAAGGCATCAATCTGCTCGCGAAACGGCTTGAGCAACGCATCCAGCGACTGTTGGCTGTGCTGGGAAAAGGTCTGCCCCTTCGCCTCGAAGATCTGGCTGGCCAGTTGCTCGAATTCAGCCTTGAGTTGCTCGCGGCTTTCCTTCAGGAGCTGAGTCTGCTCAAGGAAATGCTGTTCTTTTTGCTCAAGCGTGGTCCGCAAGGTGGCATGTTCTTCCACCAGCTGGGCGTGCCGTGTCTGTATCTCCCGAAGCATCTGCTGCTCGCGGGCCTGCTGGGTGCGCTGCTCGGCAAGCTGCTGCTGCAGGCCGTCCAGCTGCGCGCGCGCCGCCTCAGACGCAGCACGGTGATCTGACATCTCTAACTGCGCCTGACGCGCCTGACCACGCAGCTCCGTCTCGCTTTGCCGAAGCATCTCGATCTGCTCTTTCAGCTGCTTTATGCGGTCACGCTCGGCATTCAGCTCAACCGCCTGCCGACTGTTGGCCACTTCCAACCGCTGGGCCTCACTGCGCTCTGCCTCGATCAGTTCCTGGGTTTCCTGAAGGCGCGCCTGCAAACCTTGCTGCTGTCTGACCAGCAACGCTGCCGTGACGCCCCACCCCAGCAGAGCCACCAGCGGCAACACCAGGGAGATCAGGTTCAGCGAATTCATAGCCAGCCTCACAACGGATACATCAAAGCTCGCACCTTATGTGGGCCGGATGAGCCCGTCCAGTGCCTACGGCCCGGTTTTAGCGCGAAAGGATTATTTGTAGAGCAGCCTGGTAGCATTTGTACCGCCAGCCGCCACGTCAGCGATAACTCCCAAGCCTGCCCCACCCAACCTGCAACGCATACAGATTGGGTAAGGCGCTCCACGCCGAGGCCAAGGCCGATACGTTTTACATATGAACGGGCTTACATCAGCATCAACCCACTCAAGCGCCTGACCCGGCGGGACACCGCCTCTTCAAAAACGCCTGTTTTAGATTCGATCAAGCTGAACCAGTCCCGGGCCCGGGTGATACCGGTATAGATCAGCTCCTTGGTCAGCACTGGGCTGATCGTATCCGGCAGGATCAGCGCCGTATGCGCGAACTCGGAGCCCTGGGACTTGTGTACTGTCATGGCAAACACGGTTTCCACGGCAGATAACCGGCTCGGCAAAATGAAGCGCAGACCGCCGCTACCGTCGTTGCGCGGGAATGCGACCCGGATTGCCTTGCCTGATCGATTGGCAGGCTCGGGCATACATAAGGCAATGCCGATATCGCCATTCATGAGGTTCAGGCTGTAGTCATTCTTGGTCACGAGCACCGGGCGCCCTTCGTACCAGCCCTGGTCCTGGCTGATAAGCCCGGCACTGAGCAACGCCTTGGCGATCCGCTGGTTAAGTCCCTCCACACCCCACGGTCCTTTACGTACCGCACAAAGCAACTGGAACTCATCAAATGCGTCCAGCACGGCTTTGGCCCAGGCGTCCCAGACAGGATCATCCATCGGCAGGTCGTAACTGGGCCGAAGCGCCTGCATCATACTCAGATAATGCCGGTAGCCGTGGGGCCCCTTGGGTGAGTGACCATCCAGCACTAGCTTTTCCAGTGCCCTGTCCTCGGCATCGCGCAGCCGCAGGCAGAACAGGTCATCGTAGGTCCTTTTGACCAACAGCTCACGTGCACTGCTGGCCTCCTGAAGATTTACCCGGCGTGCCAGTTGGCCGATACCGCTGCTGGAATTGAACCGGCGAGAATGACGTAGCATGACGACCTGCTGTGCCAGGGCATGATGCTCCTCGTGACCGTCTTCCAGCGATTCGTCGCTCAGGCATTCCCCGCAGATTTCCTCCAGCCACGCGCGAGTTTCCGGCGTGTAATAGCCCAGCTCGGCATCACGGCACAGATCGCCCAGAACGGCGCCTGCCTCGACCGAGGCCAGCTGATCCTTATCGCCCAGCAAGATCAGCCGCGCGTGCTGCGGAAGTGCGTCGAGCAGGCAGGCCATCATCTCCAGATCGATCATGGACGCCTCATCCACGACCAGCACATCCAGCGGCAGCGGGTTGCTGACGTGATGGCGGAAATGACGGGTATCCGGGCGGCTACCAAGCAGCCGGTGCACCGTAGTAACGTCCACGGGAATATGCGGCCGAACGGTCTCGCTTACACCCAGCGACTGTACCTGCCGCCCGATGGATTCGGTCAGCCGTGCGGCGGCCTTACCTGTGGGTGCGGCCAGGCGGATACGCATGGGCGTTCCCTTCTCGACAGCCGGAGCCTGAAGCAGCGCAAGAAGCCGGACAACTGTAGTGGTCTTGCCGGTACCCGGACCGCCGGTGATGATGCTGAACGCGCCTCGCGCCGCCAGGGCACAGGCCAGCTTCTGCCAGTCGGTCACGTTCTTGCCATCGATCAATGGACGCTCGGGAAACAGCGCAGCCAAGCGTGTGCAAAGGTCATCCGGCACAGACCCCAGGCCGGAGAGACGCAGCCGCAGGCATTCGCTGACACGGCGCTCATAGCTCCAGTAACGGCGCAAATATAACCGCTGGCCATCGAGCACCAGCGGACAGTCATCCACCTGACCGATGGCCACGATAGGACTGGCCTCCAGCGCACTCAGCCAGTGCGCTACGTTGAGAGCTGTCAGTACCTCGGAAGGCAGCAGCACCGGTTGCCTGTCTTCATCGCCCTCCGGTGGCAGCGATAATGCCATGTCCGGGTTGCCCAAGGTTTCGGCGAGATCCAGACACACATGCCCATGGCCCAGCTGATGGCTGGTCAATGCCGCTGCCAGCATCACGCTCGGGTGGCTCTGCCCGTCGAGCTCATAAAGAAAGGATACAAAGGCGCGGTCCAGCGGCCTAAGCCACCCTCGCTCAACCCAGCGGTCCAGCAGCAAAAACAGATCCGCCATGCGTTCAAGCGGCCGGAAGTCCGGTGTATGGGACGCCGGTGCAGTAGCTATCTTGACTGGCGCAGCGGCTGCAGTGTCGGGTGCAGGCTCGTCGGCAAAGGCCGTATCGAATAAGGAAAGCTGTTCTTGAGTCATGCGTATTCCCCGGTCAGTTGAGGACTTCCCTGAAAGCACAGGTCGAGTTCTTCGATCAGCTCACGTAGTGGCCGAGTAAAGAACACGCCCTTGCTGGCAGCACGACTGCCCCGCAGGAAAAGATAAAGAGCACCGCCCATGTGACGGTCGTAATCGTAGTCTGGAAGACGCGCCTTGAGCTGGCGATGCAGCGCCAGCAGATAAATGACGTACTGAAGGTCGTAGCGATGCTCCAGCACAGCGCCCGCCATGGCCTCCTGGGTATAAGCGGTATCATCGGCGCCCAACCAGTTGGACTTATAGTCCGCTACGTAATAGCGACCCTCATGCTCGAACGTCAGATCGACAAATCCCTTGAACATGCCGTTAAGCAGGCTTCGCTCAACCGAGGGCCGTGGCTTGCCTGGCATGACATAGCGACGAACCCGCTGATCGAGGGCCTCCGCCTCCAGCCGATGGGTGGAGAACCAGAACTCCATTTCGATCTGGTAGTGCGCAAGCTGGGCCAGCGTCACAGACGAGCCCGTTGAGCCGAGCGGTAGACGCCTTGTCAGCAGCTCTTTCAGCCAATCGCTCAGGGTAGCAATCCAGCCTTCCCAGCCGCGCCGGTTGCAACGGCGTGCCACAGTGTCTTCGATCAGCTCGGGCTGTTCGGCTATGTTCGCAAAACCCTCATTACCCGCCCACTCCAGCAGACCGTGCAAAAACGTTCCCGGACCCGGGCCGCGGGGGAACCGATGCAGGTCGACTCCGCTGCTAGCTGTGGCGGGCTGGGCGTCATCGTCCAGGCGGTCATCGTCGAACAGTTTTTGTGCTTCCGGGCTTTCGGGTGACAGGTCGGTATGCAGAACGGCGGTCTCTGCCTCGTCAGTCAGCTCGCCGATGCGCAACGCACTATAAGAGGCAATCCACCAGTGCTCCGCGACTACGCGCCGTGGCTGGCAGGCCTTGAGTTCAGGCCGCACTTCTTCGCGAGGCGCGAAGCGTGCAGTGGTGATTTCCGGCAGCGGCCCCACCGAGATGGCCGGCAGTTTACCTGTCATCTCTTCCAACATGCCCGCCAACACACCCGAGGACGACAGCACCTCTCCTCCGGTCGTGAGATATCCCAGGGCGCAGCGGTGGAAAGCCGACTCCTTGCTCTGACCGCGCTTAAGGTCAGCCACGCCCATCCAGCAGGCGTGTTGTGCACGCGTCAGGGCAACGTACAGCAGGCGCAGATCCTCGGCCAGACGCTCTTCATCTGCAGCCATGATCACCTCGGCATCCGGCGTCAGGGTCATCTTGGGTGTGCCGTCGAGGTCGTGATAACGCACCGGAATACGGCTGCCGTCCACTGGACGGAACGAGCAGATAAAGGGCAGGAAGACCAGTGGATACTCCAAGCCTTTGGACTTGTGAATGGTAACAACCTTGACCAATGCCTCATCACTTTCAAGGCGCAGGATCTGCTCCTCGGCGGTATGACCTTCGGTAAGGTGCTCCGCCAGATAGCGAATCAGGGCCTGCTCACCATCCAGCTCGGTCGCCACGTGTTGCAGAAGCTCCGCCAGATGCAGGAGGTTGGTCAGTACACGCTCACCGTCAACCCGTGCCATCAGTGTTTGCGGCAACTGAAAGTCATGCAGAAAACGGCGCAACATGGGTAGCACGCCCTGGGTACGCCAGAGGGTCCGGTAGTGGCGGAACTGCATGACCCGTGACTCCCAGGCGCGCTCGTCGTGGTTAAGCCTGTCCAGCTCGGCCAGCGGCAGGTCCAGCGTGATACTGGCCAGCCCGGCACGGAGCACACGATCGACATCCGGCTCGGCGCACGCACGCAGCCAGGAGAGTAGGCAGTGTGCTTCCTGAGAGTTGAAGACCGAGTCTTTGTCCGACAAATAAACGCTACGTACCCCACGGGCCGCCAGCTGACTGCGAATGGCCTGGGCCTCGATGCCGTCACGCACCAGCACGGCGATATCTGCCGGACGCAGTCCACGCAGGCCTTTTTCCGGGTGCTCGAAACCGGCCTTGTCCTGTTGCCCCAGATTGAGCAGGCGCACAATTTCACTGGCAGCCGCTTGTGCCAGCTGTCCGAGGTAAGCGGTTTTGGAAACCGGCTCGATCTCGTTGGAGTGCCAGAGGGTTAGCGCCGGGATCCCCTGCCCCTCGGCCACCAGGCGTTCCTTACGACCCTGTGCTCTGACGGGCTGGAACGGCAGCGGATTTTCACCGTCTTTACGGAACAGAAAGGCGCCGCGTCCCTCCTCATGCTGCTCGGCCTGCTCGAATACTTGGTTGACGGCAGCCACCATGGCCTCGCTGGAGCGATAGTTGGTATCCAGTGTATGCAGGCGTCCTTCGGTGGAATAGCGTGCCTTCAGGTAGGTGTAGATGTCCGCACCACGGAACGCATAAATGGCCTGTTTTGGATCGCCAATCAGGAACAGACCGATATCCTGGCGGTTCTCCCCAATACGATAAATTGTCTCGAAAATGCGGTACTGCACCGGATCGGTGTCCTGGAATTCGTCGATCAGGGCCACCGGAAACTGTTCGCGGATCAGTTCAGCCAGACGCTCTCCTGCACCATCGCTTTGGAGGGCAACGTCCAGACGGGCCAGGAGGTCATCGAAGCCCATTTCCGCACGGCGGCGCTTTTCCAGAATGAAGCGCTGCTTGATCCAGTGCGCGGCGTGTTGCAGGAGTTCAACGTCCGGTTTGGGTAGGCTGTCCAATGCGGCCTTGAGCCGGCTCATTTCCTCCAGGGCCGGATGATTGGGCGCAGAAGCCTTGGTCCAGACCTCGGCAAAGCCCTCAGGTGTGAAACGCTCGAAGCCCTTGCCGATATCAAGCAGCTCAGCGGATTCATCCTGCGCCCAGGCGGTGATCTTTTCGCACCAGGGGACATACCACTGCGCCTTGAGCTTGCGGCCATCCACCACCTTGCGGGCACAGGCGTCGTCACACAACAGGCGCAGCTCTTCAGCCCAGGCCGCCCACGGTGCCTTTAGCGCCTTGAGCAGTCCTCGCTTGCGCGTCAGGCACTCATCGATCAGCGTGCCCGGCTCCTGGTCGGCAATACCTTGCGTCTCGCCCACGATCAGCTCGCGTACGGATTCTGCCAACTGGTCAGGGCTGACCCAATGTTCGCGCACCCAGGCCAGTGATTCACCGCTCAGGGTGTAGCAGAACCGCCGCCAGTAATCCCGAACGACCTCAGCCAATAGCTCGCTGTGGTCTGTCTCCAGGGTCTGATTGAACAGGCTGCCGCTGTCGAACGCATGCTCGCGCAGCATGCGCTGACACCAACTGTGAATGGTGGAAACGGCAGATTCGTCCATCCATTGTGCGGCCATTTCCAGCTTGCGTGCGCAGCCGGGCCACTGCTCTTCAGAAAAATCAGCCCGTAGCGCTTCGATCAACGCGTCGGGAGCATTAATCTCGCCACGAAAATAGCGGGCGGCCTCGAACAGGCGCGCACGGATTCGATCGCGCAGTTCACGAGTGGCTGCGTCGGTAAAGGTCACGACCAGAATTTGCGGTGGCAGCAGCTCGCGGCTAAAGCGGGTGTCTTCGTCGCCGTGCCCGAGAACCAGGCGCACATACAGCGCGGAGATGGTAAATGTTTTGCCGGTGCCTGCGCTCGCCTCGATCAGCTGGCTACCGCGCAAGGGGAAGCGCAACGCGAGCGGCCGGTTCTGTGGTGTAGTCATGCGGCGGCTCCTTGTGCTGGCTGGTCGTACCATCTCGCCTCGAACATGGGGCGATACAAGGCGTTGCACCAGCCCTCGAATTCCTCGCTGGCGGTCAGACTAGCGAAGTCCGGGTATTGACGCATCAAGGCTGGGCTTTCAGCTCGCTCGCCCAGGCTGTTTACACCATCACCTTCATAGGCTTTACGAGCCGCCATTTGCGCCTTGACGGGGTCCTGCTCGGCATTGAGCCAGGCAAACGCCGTTTTTACCGCGACCGGCAGTGGACAACACATGCCACGCTGCCAAGCGAGCAAAAGATCACGTAGCGCAGCGGCTGCCTGGGCGGTTTCCAGCGGAGCGAGCATCAGGGTCTCATCGGTAGCCACCAAGGCTGTCGTAAGCGGCACGCCACAGGCGGAGGCCGTCAGATGCACGATCCACGGTCGGATCAGGCGATACCACTTACGTGTTTTGGCCGAACCGATTTCATTCGGAACAGGTGTAATTGCAATCAGGCTGCCATCCGAGCGGCGACGTAACCGCTCAAGCCAACCCTCCAGGCGTAGCCCCTTGTGTTCGAAGCTGAGCGGCTGTGCACCTGTCACCTCTTCCGGCCACGCCACCAGCAGGCCGGTATGGCGTTCAAGCAAGTCAGGCAGTGGCTGGATCAGCTCCTGCTGCATCAGCTCACCAAAGCCTGCCAGTGGCAAGAGACCGCTGCGCTGCAACCGCTGCCCCTGGGCACGCAGCGCCTCTTCGGCGCGTTCCGGTGCCTTCAAGGCGGCATCAAGCAGGCTTTCGCTCAAGGCATACCGGGTCAGGCCGTCGAGTACAAAGGGTTCCTTGTCCTGGGTCGGAATGGCAATTTCTTCGAAATGCACCTTGAGCCGCTGGGAGAAGAAATGCCGCACCGGATGGCGCAGAAAATCCTGTAGCTGATTCAGGCTCAGCGGCTCGTCCTGCTCATGGGGCGGAAGTATGGGTTCCTGGCCTCGCGACGGCTGCTTGTCGTGCACGGCAAGCCACTCGCGGGCATAGCTGAAAAAGCCCGGCTCGCCCTGAAAATAGCGGATGCTAAAGGGCTGTAGCGGATGCTCCTGAGTCAACGCCTCAAGCAAGCGCTCGCCCTCCTTACCCTTTTCCTTATCAGGACCCTCATCTATCAACGTCCAACCTGCGGCCAAATGATCACGCAACTGGCCTAGCAGAACGGAGGCCGGTCGCTCACTGTTGTCGCGAATGCTACGGCCAATCCAGCTGATATAGAGCTGATCACGGGCAGACAGCAGTGCTTCCAATAGCAGATAGCGGTCGTCTTCACGGCGGGAGCGATCGCCGGGGCGATAGTCCTTGCCCATCAGGTCAAAGTCAAACGGCGGCTGGGCGCGTGGATAATCGCCATCGTTCATACCCAGGAGGCACACCACCCGGAATGGAATGGCACGCATGGGCATAAGGGTACAGAAATTCACTGCGCCTGCCAGAAAACGCTGGGACAGCTTGCCCTCATCCAACCCGGCGAGCCATGCCTCACGCACCACCGTAAGCGGCAACGTTTCGTCCAACTGGACCGCCTCGCAGGTGTCCAGCCAGTCTTCACGCAGCTGCTCCAGCTGGCCAAGCAAGTACTCGTCACGTTCGCTGGAAGACACGAAGAACGTGCGCAGCACCATTTGCAGACGCTCGCCCCATACTGCAGGAGTGGCAGGCTCGGCCAGCTCGTCATGGGCCTTGTCCAGCGCATCCATCAAGGTAACCAGCGGGCCGACCAGGGCAGCATCCAAGCCACCAATCTCGTCGAACGGCTCGATTTCATCCCGTGCCACGCCCTGCCCCACGGCATACCCCAGCAACATGCGCCGCAGACCGAAACGCCATGTGTTTTGGGTGAGATCATCCGGAAGATCCAGCCGTGCCCGCTGCCGGGCATCCAAACCCCAGCGGATACCGGCACCCTCGATCCAGCGATGCAGGGTCGTCAGGTCGGTGTCATTCAAGCCGAAGCGCTTGCGCAGGGCCGGGACGTCCAGCAGGTCAAGGATCTCGCTCACCGAAAAGCGGCTTTCCGGCAAACGCAGGAGATGTTCCAGTGCAATCAGGAGCGGATCACGACCACGCTGCCCCTGATCCGCTAACGTAAACGGAATGAAGCGCGGATCATGGCTGTCCAGCTGCCCGAACACGGCGCGAATGTGGGGCGCATAGCTGTCGATGTCCGGCACCATGACGATGACGTCCCGCGGACGCAACGTAGGGTCTTCCGAGAAGCGCGCCAGAAGCTGATCGTGGAGAATTTCCACCTCGCGCTGCGGGCTGTGAGCTATGTGGAAACGAATGGACTGATCTTTAGTGGGATTGACGGCCGGCCAACGCTCGCGGGTTTCACTCAAGGGGCGCAGATCGAGAATATCGTCCTGTAATTGCGCCAGCATGTGCTGGGGCTCGACCTCTTCAAACAGGTCGATCCGTCCGCCGTTTACATCATGGAACAGGCGACGGTAGCCGTCCGGCTCATCAAAACTATCCAGCAGGTTAATGTAGTCACGCCCCTGCTTACCCCAGCTGGCCAGTAACGGGTGGCCGTGCTGATGCAACTCGTCCGGATCAAGCGCAGTGGGCATGCCGGGCTTGCGCAGCTGCCGCTTGTATTCGTGGCGCAAGAGGTCCTTGTCCGCCACGATGTCACCCCAATGGTGGCGGCACGGGTTGTGAACACAGAGCAATACCTGGCTAAACCGCGCCAGGGCAGCCAAGGCTTCCAGGAGCTGGGCGGGCACTGAGGAAATACCAAATACAACGACCCGCCGCGGCAGGTGCGAAGGCGCTTGTTCCAGCGCTTTCATGGTATTGATGAAACGTTGATGCACCCCCGCCCGGCTTTCCGCCATGCCGTCATCGCCCACATCCGCCAGCAAGGCACGCCACAGCTCTGCCTGCCATTGGCATATCGGCGGCAGCGGTACGGCGCCATCACGCAGCTTGTTCAGTTGATTCTTGCCGTTGGCCCAGTCTTCCAGCCAGTCGGCGCGGTACACCTGATACTGGTCATAGAGATCGGCCAGACGCTCTGCCAATTGGTAGCGCTTGCGCATGTCGCTGTCTTCATCGAGGAAGCGGCGCAGTGAGGCAAAGCTTGGACGTTCAAGCAGGCTGGGCAGCAGCCGCACTAGACGCCAGGTCAGCGGCGTACGATCCAGCGGGGAAGACGCCGGAACGGTATCGCGACCCAAGACCTGTCGGTACACTCGCCATAAGAAAGCCGACGGCAGCTGTACATCAATAGCCGCCGCAATGCCGCAGCCGCCTTCGCCATCCTCCGTCGGGTCTTCGGCCAGGGCCAGCTTGAGCCATTGGGCGATGCCGTTACTCTGCACGAGCACCTGCTCGTTTTCCAAAGGCCCAAGGGGATGATGGCGCATCCAGGCAACAGTCAGATTGCGCAGGTCCTCCAGACGATTGCCGTGAACGACCATAAAACCGGGCGTCAGATGAGCCGCGTCCTGCATGAATAAGCCTCTGGGTAGATCTGGAACTGCAAAAAAGGCGAAGCGTACGGAGATCACGGCTCAAGAGCCAGACCTGTTCAAAGCCACCGGTAAGGTTTTCGTGCTGAATAGCGCTTTCTTGACCTCAGCAATACCACGGCAGACGGGCGTCTTACCGCTCGTCTGTTGAGCAGGCAGGGCCAGCCGGGCCAGCCCTGCCATCGACTCAAAGACGTATATCAACCCGGACCGGCTGAGGTCCGTATTGGCCGTCTACAAACGCGACCACACGCTCGCCGAGCCGCTGGAAGGTCAGGTCTATCTCCTGCTGGCCCAGGCGTAGCCGTTTCAGCTGAATACGGTCGATGCCAAACGGCAAGCGGGGTTGAGTGATCGTGACGCTTGCGGTGTGCCCATCGATCTCCACGCCCAGGCAAGCCTGTAGCAGCATAAATACCGAGCCGGCGGCCCACGCCTGGGGTAGACAGGCCACCGGATAGGCAATCGGCGCTTCGCCCGGCGCACGTTCGAAACCGCAGAAGAGCTCTGGCAAACGCATACCGAAATGGGCCGCGGCTTCAAACATGTTTCCGAGCAGACGTACCACCCCTTCCCGCTCACCATAGCGCGCCATACCGGCGGCGCACAGGGCCACATCATGTGGCCAGACCGAGCCATTGTGATAGGACATGGGGTTGAACCGTACAGCGTCTGGCACCAGGGTCCGTACGCCCCATCCGGAATTGAAGGCGCGGGACAAGAGCTGTTGCGAAACGGCCTGACCACGCGCCAGTTGAGGCAGCCCCGTAAACAAGAGGTGGCCTGCATTGGAGGCTCGAACCGCACATGCCTCGCCATGGCCATCCAGGGCCAGGGCATAGAACTGCCGACCCTCCAGCCAAAAATGCTTTTCCACCGCTGCCCGCAGATGCTCGGCCCGTGTGCGCCAGTGCGCGGCCTTGTCCTGCTCACCGAGCCATTCCGACAGTTCAGCCATGCTCAGATACGCCTTATAAGCATACCCTTGCACTTCAATCAGTGAGATCGGACCATCCGGTGTACGGCCATCGGCATGGAAAATCGAGTCATGACTGTCCTTCCATCCCTGGTTGGCCAGACCACTCTCTTCTGCACGGGCATAACTGATGAACCCCTGTGCGTTACGCTCGGCATTACCCTCAACCCAGCGAATAGCCTCTTGCAGTGCGGGCCAGATTTCCTGGATGAATGCCCGGTCGCCCGTACGCCGGGCATAGGCTCCAGCCAGCATGACGAACAGTGGTGTGGTATCCACCCCGCCGTAATAGCGACCGAACGGCAGCTCGTTCAGCGCCGACATTTCGCCCTTGCGCGTCTCATGCATGATCTTGCCAGGCTCGGCATCCCGGAAGCTCGACGTTTCATGAGCCTGATGTTGCGCAAGGTAAGACAGCACCCCACGGGCCAGCTCAGGATTCAACCAGAGCACCTGATGCGCCGTGATGATGGCATCACGGCCGAAAGGTGTTGAGTACCAGGGTACACCGGCGTAGGGATACGGCCCGCTAGGCAGCTCCGCTGTGAGCAGCGCCAGGTCCGCACGGGACTTCTCCAGCCACGCCTGGAACAGACGGCCAGATGCCTTGACCTGAGCACCCCGCCGCTGTCGCCTGCGCATACTGCGCCGCGCTTGTGCAGCGGCCTGCCGATAACGTGCCCGCGAAGGCTGAGCCGGTTCTGGTCCAATGTCGATATACAGCTCCCAGCTTCCACGTCCTTCCAGAGCCACCCTGAACTGCGCGCCTTGCTCGCTTAACTCAACAGGCTGTTCGGAAAAACTGATGGCAGCACGGCGCGGCTGCTCATCGAGCCCAAGGTACCGTAGCGTGACACTGCGCTCGGCCATCTGGGTATGCTCCTGCTCGCCCCGATGGCTACGCTGTTGTCCACGCACTTCAAACATGTCTCGGAAGTCCGCGCCAAACTCGAGCTCCAGCGGCACCTCAGTAGACAAGTCACTGTAGTTGGCCAGCAGGATGCGCTCATGCACATACCCCTTCCAGACAAAGCGCTTGCGTTCGATGTGAATCACGCCTTCGGGCGTCGTGCTTTCACCCAGCCGCGGCAACGGCTGGTTGGTCTGATGGGAGGTAAAGTAGACATTATCCTGACTGACCGACGCTGACAGCAGCGAGGGTCGCCTCCCCGCCACGGTCAACCGATAACGGGACACGATGCGGGTATCGTTATGGAACAAGCCATCGTCCCGCCCACCCATGTCGCCATAGGCATCTGCCACGACAAACGTATCACCCTCCATGAGCACGAACAGGCGTTCGGGATAACGAGCCTGTTCGACCTCGCTTCCTTGCTGTGCTGACTGATCAGACATAAGGATTTCACCCATGGTCGTTACGCCGTTTGTTTGAAGTTGACTTCAGTGTTCCGATTGCCCGGCAGCTGCCGGTACAGTTCCAGATAGTGTCTGGCCATGGCCGTGGCGGAGAAGCGCTGCTCGAACACCTCCCGAACCCGACGCCGATCCAGAGTCAGGACCTGTCGCGCCGCCTCCACGGCCTGCTCCTCACTCGTTACGATATACCCGGTCACGCCCGGTTCCACGACTTCTGGCACTGAGCCACAGTGCCAGGCAATCACCGGCGTCCCGCAGGCCATGGCCTCGATCATTACCAGCCCGAACGGCTCAGGCCAGTCGATGGGAAAGAGCAGCGCCCGCGCGTTACCCAGAAATTCAGATTTTTCACTGTCACCAATTTCGCCAATGAACTCCACCAGCGGATCATCCAGAAGCGGCTTGATCTCCTGTTCGAAGTACTTGCGATCGGCGTTGTCCACCTTGGCCGCCAACTTGATGGGAACACCTGCCTGCCGTGCAATGGCAATCGCCCGATCAGGCCGTTTCTCTGGAGAAATGCGGCCCAGAAATGCCAAGTACCCTTCGCCCATCTGCTCATGGAACCGGTACGTGGACGCATTCAGACCGTGGTGCACCGTGCCGTGCCAGTTGGCAAAAGCCAGTGGCGTGCGTTGATGGTGAGAAATGGACACCAGCGGGAACCGGTGCCAACGCCGGTAGGCTTCCGGCAATCCCTTGAGGTCGAGCCGCCCGTGGAGAGTAGTCAGAGTCCGCTCGGCCAAGGGCTCGAACAAGGGGAAATGCAGCAGATCCACATGAAAATGCAGGGCATCAAACTCATCGGCCCGCTCCCGCAACGTGTGCAGCATGCTCAAGTGACTGGCAATATCAGACTTGAGCGGTGCAGGGTCCAGTCGTAGCGCCCGCTCGCAACCGGGCACAAGTTGGGCTGATGTGCGGGAGTCAGCGGATGCAAACAGAGTGACTTCATGACCCAACTCGACCAGCGCATCGGTCAGGTGAGCCACCACTCTTTCCGTTCCGCCGTAGAGACTTGGCGGAACGGCCTCGTACAAGGGGGCAATCTGCGCGATCTTCATCAATTAATCTCCTTGAAAAAAGGATGAACAAGGCCAGAAAGGTGCGAATGTTCGCTGGCAAAAATGCCGCGGAAAAATGTAAGGATCAGACAATAAATTTCAAGCGCTGCCGAGTGGCAAAGGCCGCTCTGCTGACCAATGCCTGGAACCTCCCTGCGTTCAGGCACTCCCTCGTAAACCAGTCGATTCAGGTAACAGCCATGAGCAACATAAAAGGCAAGGTCATTGTCATTACCGGTGCCAGCAGTGGCATTGGCGAAGCCACCGCACGGCTATTGAGTTCAGAGGGCGCAGCTGTCGTCCTGGGTGCCCGTCGGCTGGATAAACTGAACGCCATTGCCGAGGAGCTGCGAGCCGCTGGCGGTCGCGTTGAGGTGGTGCAGATGGATGTGGCCAAGCGGGATGACGTCGAGTCGCTTATCCAGGCAGCCATTACGGCCTTTGGGCGGGTCGATGTGATGATCAATAATGCGGGTATCATGCCCAACTCGCGACTCGATCAGCGTAAGGTCGAAGATTGGGAGCGCATGATCGATATCAACCTCAAGGGCACGCTTTACGGGATTGCGGCGGTCCTGCCGATCATGCAGCAGCAGAAGAGCGGACACATCATTAATGTCTCGTCCCTGTCCGGCCATCGGGTGCGCCCGACCAGTGCCGTGTATTCGGCAACCAAATTCGGCGTACGCGCGATTGCCGAAGGGCTGCGCATGGAGATGACGCCCTACAACATCCGCAGCACGATCATTTCACCCGGCCCGGTCGACACGGAGCTGCCCAATAGCGTAACGGACGAAGACGTTGCCAAAAGCGTGCGGCACATTCATGAAATGGCTATCCCCGCCCTGTCGGTCGCCCAGTCCATTGCCTTTGCCATCGGTCAACCGGCAGCGGTCGATATCAACGAGATCCTGCTCAGGCCGACAGCCATGGAATAAAGGCGATTACTCCGCCTCCTGTCCGCGAGAAAAGATCCGAATCACCTCATCCAGGTGCGCCCGCATGGCGGAGCGCGCCTCTTGCGCATTGCGGGCCTGCAGAGCCTTCAGTACACGCAGATGCTCGTCCTCAGAGCGATGGGGCATGTCCTCAGGGGTATAGTGTGCCTGCAAGCGCTGAAACATCGAGCCATAGCGGTGCCCCAGCAGATGCTGGATCATCAGGGCATAGGCTGGATTACCGCTGGCCTGGGCGATGCGGATATGAAACAGGCGATCGCCGGGATGGGTCGTCGAGCCCTCGCGGTTGTCCTGCACATTGCGCTCATAGGCCGCCTGAATACCGGCCAACTCCTCTTCGCTGGCATTGATCGCAGCCAGGGCCGCCGCTTCCGGCTCGATCAGCTGCCGCGCCTGAAGTAGTGAGAACGGCGGGATTTCGGCATTGAAATCCACCTGCACATCCAGCTCAGGATCAGGCCCTACCCACTGGCCGCGCGCCGCCAGCTCCATCACCGGCGCATCGTCCGCCGGGCACTGGTCATTGGTGCAGACCAGAACGCCATTACCGACCCGCACATCCACCAGGCCAATGACCTCCAGCGCGATAAGTGCCTCACGTACCGAGGCCCGGCTTACGCCCATTTGCTTGGCCAGCTCCCGCTCGGCCGGCAGGCGACTCCCAGGAGGAAATTCGCCACTGTCGATCAGGCTGCGCAGCTGATCGGCGATCTGACGATAAAGCCTTGGATTTTCAATTGTTTGTATTGGCATCACGTATCCCACTGGTATACATCGCGTCGCTTGCGCTACAGAAAAAACTTGCGCAGCCGCTGACTCACTGCTAAACCAGAGGACCAATGGCCTGACCATTAGCCGCTCGATATGCCCCCAGCATAGCAGCGGTTAACGCAAGCGGGTCATCCATACGAATAATAAAAACAGGAGGCTCTCATGTCCGTTGCTGGAAAACGTGTCCTCGTCACCGCCGCTGCTCAAGGAATTGGCAGGGCCAGCGTCCTGGCCTTTGCCGAAGCGGGCGCTGACGTCATTGCGGTCGATATCAACGCTACCGCCCTCGCCGAGCTTCCCAATGTTCGTACCCATGTTCTTGATGTCACTCAGCCCGATGCTATCCAGGCACTTGCCAGTGAGTTAGGCGCTATTGATGTGCTCTTCAACTGTGCCGGTTACGTGCACAGCGGCACCATTCTCGACTGTGATGAAGAGGCCTGGAAGTTCTCCTTCGATCTGAACGTTACCGCCATGTACCGGATGATTCGTGCCTTTCTACCGGCCATGATCGAAAACGGCGGCGGCTCGATCATCAACATGTCGTCGGTGGCGTCTAGCGTGAAAGGCGTCCCGAATCGCTTTGCTTACTGCGCCAGCAAGGCTGCTGTTCTCGGCCTGACTAAATCCGTAGCGGCTGATTTCGTCGCCAAGGGTATTCGCTGCAACGCCATTTGCCCCGGCACGGTCGACTCGCCTTCCCTGCGCCAGCGTATTGCGGCGCAAGCCCAGCAGGAAGGCCGAGCCGAAGACGAGGTCTATGCTGCGTTTGTGTCCCGCCAACCCATGGGCCGAATCGGCAAACCGGAGGAGATCGCCGCATTGGCGCTCTATCTGGGGTCAGAGGCTTCAGGCTTCACAACGGGCACCATCAACGTTATCGATGGCGGATGGGTCGCTTAAGGCCACCGCACACACTCTTATTGCACAAGGAAACCGCTCATGAAATTGCTGCGTTACGGGGAAAAAGGTCAGGAGAAGCCGGGCCTGCTGGATGCTCAGGGTCAGATTCGTGACCTCTCTGGCCATATTGATGACATCGCCGGTCAGGCCATCACTGCTGAAGGATTCGCCACGCTCAGGAACATTGATCCGAGTAGCCTGCCCATTGTGAACGGTTCCCCTCGCCTCGGCCCCTGCGTCGGCCGTGTCGGCAAGTTTATCTGTATCGGTCTTAACTACGCCGACCATGCGGCCGAGTCCGGTCTTGACGTCCCCAAGGAGCCGGTGGTCTTCAACAAGTGGACCAGCGCCATCTGTGGCCCGAACGACGACGTGGAGATCCCGCGTGGCTCCACCAAGACCGATTGGGAAGTTGAGCTGGGCGTGGTGATTGGCAAGGCCGGGCGCTACATCGACGAAGCCAACGCCATGGATTATGTAGCGGGCTATTGCGTAATCAATGATGTATCCGAGCGTGAGTGGCAGATTGAGCGTGGCGGCACCTGGGATAAGGGCAAGGGATTCGACACCTTCGGCCCGCTCGGCCCCTGGCTTGTGACCAAGGATGAAATAGCCGATCCGCACGCGCTCGACCTCTGGCTGGAAGTGGATGGCAAGCGTTACCAGAACGGTAATACCCGTACCATGGTGTTCAAGGTGCCGGAGCTGATCGCCTACCTGAGCCGCTGCATGAGCCTGCAACCGGGTGACGTCATTTCCACGGGCACCCCGCCTGGAGTAGGTCTGGGCATCAAGCCCGAACCAGTCTACTTGAAGCCCGGCCAGGAAATGCGCCTGGGCATCGCGGGCCTGGGCGAGCAGAAGCAGCGCACGGTTCAGGCTGACTGAAACCATACCCTTCGGGTGATTGGGACGTTTAACCGCGTCGCACGCCCGGAGAAGCGCCCGCTCAACATGCGCTCTCATATGAAGAGCTTTTGAGCGGGCCTCCAACACAGCGTTGACAAGCCCGGCATCAAGGGCTTCCGGAGAACCGATATGACAATAACAATCACCGGTCTTCGCGTAGAGGACATTCGTTTTCCTACGTCCCAGGCATTGGACGGGTCGGACGCCATGAACCCCGATCCCGATTACTCTGCCGCCTATGTGATTCTTGAAACCGACCAGCCTGGGCTCGAAGGCCACGGCATGACCTTTACCATTGGCCGGGGCAACGAGATCTGCTGTGCGGCCATTCAGGCACTGGAAGGTCAGATTAAAGGGCTTGATCTGGAATGGATCACGGCGGACATGGGCCGCTTCTGGCGCCACATGACCAGCGACAGCCAACTGCGCTGGATCGGTCCGGACAAGGGCGCCATCCACTTGGCGACCGGTGCCGTCGTGAATGCGGCCTGGGACCTGTGGGCCAAGCAGGTTGGCAAGCCGGTCTGGCAGCTGGTCGCCGACATGTCGCCGGAAGAATTCGTACGGTGCGTCGACTTTCGCTACATCACCGACTGCATCACACCGCAAGAAGCGATACAACTGCTCACGGAGCGCGCCAAAGGCAAAGAAGAACGCATCGGCCTGCTCAAGGCCCATGGCTACCCCTGCTACACCACCTCTGCCGGCTGGCTTGGCTATCCGGATGACAAACTCCGCCGCCTCTGTCAGGAGGCCATCGATGCCGGCTTCTCTCATGTAAAGCTCAAGGTCGGCCGTGACCTTGAGGACGATATCCGCCGCGTCACCATTGCCCGTGAAGTGATAGGCCCGAACCGACACTTGATGATCGATGCCAACCAGGTTTGGGAAGTCAACGAGGCCATCGATTGGGTAAACAAGCTGTCGTTTGCCAAGCCCTGGTTCATCGAGGAACCCACCAGCCCGGACGACGTAGAAGGTCATCGCGCGATCAAAGAGGGTATTACCCCGGTCAAGGTGGCTACCGGCGAGATGTGCCAGAACCGCATCCTGTTCAAGCAATTCATCATGCGTGGCGCCATCGACGTAGTACAGCTCGACGCCTGTCGTCTGGGTGGTTTGAACGAAGTGCTTGCTGTGCTGCTGATGGCCGCCAAGTACGAGCTACCTGTCTGCCCCCATGCCGGCGGCGTTGGACTGTGCGAATACGTGCAACATATCTCGATGATCGATTACCTGTGCGTGGCGGGCACGCATGAAGGGCGCGTTGTGGAGTATGTCGATCATCTTCATGAGCATTTCGAAGACCCCTGCGTCATGAAGGGCCCCGCCTACCTGCCGCCCCAGGCACCAGGATTTTCGATCACCATGAAACCGGCCTCGCGCCAGCAGTATCGGTTTCCCCGTAACACTTAGCGGCAGGTTGAGTAGAGGGCCTACCCTTTTACTCAACGAGCATATCGGAGGGACCAGCCTCACCGATCCCGCCGCCCACTGCTTTCAGGAGACAATAACAATGACACGCCCTGAAATACCCAGAATCGACGCACATCAACACTTCTGGCATTACGAGCCGGATCAGTACCGCTGGATCGACAACAGCATGTCAGTGTTAAAGCGCGACTATCTGCCCTCGGATCTCGAGCCGCTTCTTAAAGAACACCAGATGGCGGGATGCATTGCCGTTCAGTCCCGGCAATGCGAGGAGGAGACTGACGCACTGCTGGCGCTGGCTGCGAAACATCCGTGGATTGCCGGCGTTATTGGTTGGGTAGATCTACAAGCGCCCAACCTGCTTGAGTCGCTCGATCGCTGGCAAGGCCAGCCGCGCCTGCGTGGCTTTCGCCACCAGATCCAGGACGAAGCGGACCCGGATGCCTTTCTCGCCGACACCGCATTCAACAAGGGTGTGGCCATTATTCAGGCCCGCGGCTACCTCTATGAAATCCTTATCAAGTCCCCCTCGCTCAAGGCCGCGTACACCTTTGCCCGAAGGCATGATCGCCAACCTTTGGTGCTTGATCATCTGGGCAAACCCGATATCGCACACGGCAACCTGCAAACCTGGGCTGAGCAGCTCGCGCCACTGGCCGCCCTGCCCCATGTGTACTGCAAATTGTCCGGCCTGATTACCGAAGCTGGCTGGACAACCTGGCGACCGGACTATCTGGTCGCCTACATGAACCAGGCGCTGGAGCTGTTCGGCCCGGAGCGCGTGCTGTTCGGATCGGACTGGCCGGTGTGCCGGCTGGCGGGCGAGTACGACCATGTCCATGCCCTGGCTCAGCTGGCCATCGCGCCCCTCTCATCCGCCGAGCAGTCCGCCATCATGGGCGGCAATGCAATTCGCCTGTATGGCCTTACGGTCAATGCACAGGAGCACGCCGCATGAACCTGCATCTGGATGGAAAAGTTTTTATCGTAACCGGCGGCGGCTCAGGGATCGGCGGCGCCATTTCCCTCGGTCTGGCTGACGAAGGCGCTATCCCAGTGATTGTCAGCCGCACACCGTTGGAAGATGACTTCGCCGCCAAGCTGGACGCGCTTCAGCCACAGACACTCTTTATCCAGACTGAACTGTGCGATGAAATCTCTTGCCGCGCAGCCGTCGAGCAAACCTTGACCCGATTCGGCCGCCTGGACGGACTGGTCAACAACGCCGGGGTCAACGACGGGGTCAGTCTTGAGGCTGGACGCGAGGCGTTTATCCAGTCGTTGGAAAAGAACCTCATTCATTATTACGTCATGACCCATCTCTGCCTCGACGCCCTTCGGGATAGCCAGGGCAGCATCGTCAATATCAGCTCCAAGACCGCGCTCACCGGCCAGGGCAACACCAGTGGTTACACCGCCGCCAAAGGCGCACAACTGTCCCTTACTCGAGAATGGGCCGCCTCGCTGCTGGCTGATGGCATCCGCGTGAATGCAGTCATCCCGGCCGAGGTCATGACGCCTTTGTACGAGAACTGGCTGAACACCTTTGACGATCCTAAAGACAAACTGGACAAGATCGTCAGCAAGATTCCGCTGGGCAAGCGCATGACCACTCCCGAGGAGATTGCCGACACGGTCGTCTTCCTTCTATCACCTCGCGCTGCCCATACCACCGGGCAATGGCTCACGGTCGATGGCGGCTATATGCATCTGGACAGGGCACTCACATGAGCACTCGCTACTGCATGGCGCTGGACCTCAAGGATGACCCTGCGCTCATTGCCGAATACGAGCAGCTGCACGCGCGTATCTGGCCCGAGATCATCACCCATCTGCGTAACGCCGGTGTGCAGGACATGCAGATCTACCGCCTCGGCACGCGCCTGTTCATGATCATGGATGTCAGTGCTGACTTCAGTGTAGATGCCTTCGAAGCCGCCGCCGCGGCCAATCCCAAGGTGCAGGAATGGGAAGCGCTGATGTGGCGATACCAGACACCGACACCCTGGACGCCGCAGGGCAGCAAATGGATTCCGATGCAAAAAATCTTCGCGCTGGCTGAGCAACCGGCCCTGGATTAGACACGTCCTGCTTGATGTGTGAGCGCTCTGGAAAACAACAATAACTGGAGTCATTCATGTCTACGCTTACTGCTCCGCTCGCCACTGCCCTGACCAAAAGCCGCCGCCGGATCATTCCCTTTGTGGCCCTGATGTTTGCCATGGCCATTATCGACCGTTCTAACGTTGGGTATGCCAAGCTCGCATTGCAGGCCGACACAGGGATCGGCGATGCAGCCTTTGCTCTCGGCGCGGGAATCTTCTTTATCGGCTACGCGCTTTTCGAAGTTCCCAGCAACCTTATCCTCCACCGTATCGGTGCACGGATCTGGTTGAGCCGAATTATGGTCACTTGGGGCCTCGTCTCGGCTGCCATGATGTTCGCTCAGAGCGAGACGTCCTTCTATATCCTCCGCTTTCTGCTCGGTGTAGCCGAGGCAGGCCTCTCGCCAGGTGTCGTCCTGTATCTCACCTACTGGTTTCCCCACCGTCACCGCGGTGCGGCGTATGGGCTCTATTACTTCGGAGTGCCGGCCTCGCTGCTGCTGGGGGGCCCTGTCTCCGGCTGGCTGCTGGAAATGCACGGCGTATTCGGCCTGCGCAACTGGCAATGGATGTTCGTGGTGGAAGGACTGCTTGCCTCGGTCATTGGCGTGATTGCGTTTTTCTACCTGCCGAACCGCCCGCGGGATGCACGGTGGCTGACCCGGGACGAGAAAACGGCACTGCACAAGGCTATCGAACAGGAAGAGACAGACAAGAAGGAACATAGCCCTTCCTCCTGGAAGGCAGCCCTCGTCAACCCAAAGGTCATGTACTTCGTACTGATCTATTTCACTATCCAGGTAAGCGTTTATGGCGTCCTGTTTTATCTTCCGGCGCGCATCGCTCAGCTGCTCGGCACCAAGATCGGCTTTGAGGTTGGCATGCTGACGGCCATTCCCTGGCTATTCACCCTGGGGGCACTGTTCATGGTGACTCGCTATGCAGACCGCACCGGCAAGCATCGCCAACTGGCAGTGGCCATGCTGCTGCTCGCCGCAGTGGGCATAGCAGGATCGACGGTTATCGAAAGCATCGTGCCCGTGCTGTTTGCCTTCTGCCTCGCGGCTGCCGGCTTTATCACGGTTCAGCCGCTCTTCTGGACGCTTCCCACCCGCTACCTAGGCGGTGTCGCAGCAGCCAGCGCAATTGCCCTGATCGGTGCGCTGGGCAACCTGGGCGGCTTTCTTGCGCCCACCCTTAAAACCTATATGGAACAGACGTTCGCCAATCCCCATGCCGGCATGTACACCCTGGCAACTGTCGCCCTGCTTGGCGCAGGCCTGCTGGCCCTTGGAGGAACGACCGTTCAACGCCAGGACGCCGGTTTTGCTGTACCCACCAAATGACCTCAACGCTGCACAACGATAAGAACCACGGAGAGCTGTCATGTTAGTCAACCAAACCAGAACGGCCACACCCGTTGCCAGCCAGGAACGCTCGGGCTATCAATGGGCATTCATCCTTGTCACCAGCCTGTTCTTCATGTGGGGCCTGTCGTATGGCCTGCTGGACGTACTCAACAAACACTTCCAAGAAACGTTGCACGTCACCAAGGCGCAGTCCGGCCTGCTTCAGGCGGCGTACTTCGGCGCCTATTTTATCGTTGCCCTGCCCGCCGGGATCTTCATGGGCAAGCGCGGCTACAAGGCCGGCATCCTGGTCGGGTTGTGCCTGTATGCATTAGGTGCCCTGCTGTTCGTTCCGGCAGCGTCTTCAGCCAGCTTTGCCATGTTTCTTTTTGCCCTGTTCGTAATCGCCTGCGGTCTGGGCTGCCTGGAAACGGCAGCCAATCCCTATGCCACGGTTCTGGGCGATCCGAACGGAGCCGAGCGCCGCCTCAATTTCGCCCAGTCTTTCAACGGCCTCGGTCAGTTCACCGGCCCAATCCTGGGCGGCACCCTGTTCTTTTCGGCCACCAATAGTGCAGGTACCGCCTCCTCCGACAGCCTGGGCTCGGTCAGCATGATCTATGTGGGTATCGCAGCGCTGGTTCTGATGATTGCCGTGCTCTTTGCCAAGACCACTCTCCCCGACCTTCGCAATCAGGAGGAAGCCGTTGCCCGGCAGGACAGCCGCACACTCTGGCAGCACAAGCATTTCGTCGGCGGCGTCATCACCCAGTTTTTCTACGTGGCGGCGCAAGTAGGTGTGGGTGCCTTCTTTATCAACTACGTAACCGAGCACTGGTCCGACACTTCCAGCCAGTCCGCGTCGTTCATGCTGTCCATTGCCATGCTGTGCTTCATGCTGGGCCGTTTCTTCAGTACCTGGCTGATGGGATTCATCGCGCCGGCTCGTCTGATGATGATCTATGGCGTGATCAACTTTTTCCTGTGCGGTCTGGTGGTGGCCGGATTCGATGGCATTGCCGTGGTGGGATTAATCGCCGTGTTCTTCTTCATGTCGATCATGTTTCCCACCATCTTTGCGCTGGGTGTGAAGAACCTCGGCCCACACACCAAGCGCGCCAGCTCCTTCATGATCATGGCTATCGTGGGTGGCGCGATCATGCCCTACTTCATGGGCCTCATTGCCGATATGAGCAGCACTGCGTATGCGTACTCGCTGCCCATGCTTTGCTTTGCCCTGGTGATCTGGTACGGCGCCTCGCAGCAGCGCAGCGCCTGACCACCGAGCGGGCCAGGTACGCCTGGTCCGCTTCATCGCCTCCTTACTGCCTTTTATCTCTGCTCAATCGGTTGAACGGCTCAAGCACGGTCCGCCTGCTGGATTTATCCGCCTGGTCTGGATACCCTTATGTAACGTGAAATTCATCACGCATCTTCAACGTCAGTACCGTCGTTTCGAGTCCTGCAAGGAAGCATCATGGGCACACACGACCGCGGTCAACAGCAAGACGATGGGCACAAGCCCATGCTTGTGCATGAACCAAATCCTGTCACCCGACCACTCAAGCGTCGCCGTACATTAACCCTGGCTCAACTTCTGTGGCTGGCGTTGCTGCTGTTTGCCAGCCTGCTAGCCTGGAATGCGCTGGAGGACATTGAACAGCTGCAAGCCCCTGTCACGCTGCTTGAGCCCGCTGACGGTATCGATACTCCCCCTTCGGCCCAGGGTCTTGTCGATCTTTCGCTGGATCAGATCGAAATTGCTTCTTCTGCTGACCTTACCTGTATGCGAAGCGACGGCGAGACCGATGACTCGATCATTCGCTGTCATCTGGGAAAGCCACCGTACCCTCATCAAGGGGCGGTCCCCAGAGCCTACCGCGCCCACCATGATCACCTGCCACGGGCGCTCGTCTATCCGGCCGACCCGGTACGGGAAAGCGAACAGCACTGGGTCGAGGCATGGGGCAGCAGTGAAAGCTATCTGGCGGCCTGGGAAATTGTTAACAACCGCATCGACGACACCAGCGTATGCGGCAACTACCGCAAGGATTCGGTCGGCTATAGCGAATGCCGCAAGGGCGCCAAGGAATACTTCAGACAAAAGTGCCAGGACTGGCGCGTCCGCCACGATAAGGATGAGCAGAACAAAAGCAAGTGGATGGAAGAACGGTACTGCTCGGCCAAAAGCCATTTCGATCCGATGGGCTAACACCGCCTAACACGTCAAGTCCGTCTTATAAGCAGAACCCGTTCACCAATTCGGCTGATCCCGCTCGCCACGCTTTCCAATCCCCTATATACGGTGCGCCGGCTGACCTCTGGTTGCAGGTCGGCTCTACTCCATTTGAGCTCATAGGGAGATCTCATGCTCAAGCGTAACCCCGCGGTTGCCCTGTTTTTCACCCTGATATGCGCCTGCTTGCTGTCCGCCTGCTCCAACGAAGAGGCGCAGCGCAAGGCATTCATTGAATTCCTGCAAACCCGCATCATCGATAAGCCCGGCGTACACGTTCCGGTTCTTCGGGACAAAGACAAGAACCTCTTTGGCGAATACAGCGCCCAGTATGCGGCGATGCAGCACTTTCACGAGTCCCTCAACAAGCGAACCGAAGACTCGCTGACCACGGCGATGAAGCAGATGAACATCAGCTCGATGGGACAGGCTATTCAGCGCCGCGAGGATATTCAATCTGCCCAAAAAACACTGAACGAGCTGCCAGCGCTGATCAGCGAAGAACAGGCGAAGGCGGATGAAGCGCGTAAATCCTTCAAGCAGCCGGAAGATCTGAAGGCTGTCTATGACAAGGCCTATGATCGAGTTGTCACCCAGCCGGCCGAAGCCATGAAAAACATGATGCCGGTTGCCAGCGAGACCCTGACGGCAACGCTCGAAGCGCTTGATTACATCAATGCCCATCAGGACGTGATCAAGGTCAACGGTGCCATGATCGAAGTATCCGACCCCGTTATCCAGAAAGAACTGAACACCCGTCTCCAGGCCCTGAACACCAAGGCCCAGGCGACCATGCAGGCTCAACGCAAGATGGTAGCGGTCGTTTACGGTCGCGGGTAGGAAAGTCGGTGAAGGAAAGGCTGGACAGCGGCTCTCTGCCCAGCCTTTCATGGGTCAACTGGGGACAAGCGGAGTATCCGGGTCAATCACGTCAGGGTTATCGGTCACGTCATCCGGGTGATCAATGATCCCATCAGGCCCTACTGGCTCATCGGGCCAGGGCGACTCCTGGCCACCGCCTGGGTTGATCGGGCTTGGATCCATCGCGTGAATGGGCGCCAGCAGTTCATCACTCATGATGCACCTCGCGTTCTTATCTGTTAGTGACTGTCACTCTGTTGGATAGCCATTCACGGCAAATGTTCGAGCCAGACGCCTGTCACAAAAAATTCATTAATTTATCAAGCCGATAGAATATTTATCGCATTAAGTTTTTTGCTATTTCAACGACACAGTGATGAGTACCTCCCTCTCTCGAGACACTGTGATGCTTAACCGTTCCCTGCGTGCTCAAGTTCTTGCCCTGCTCTGCGGCAGTCTCTTGCTGCTCATGGCTATTTCAATCGTTTCCTTCAAATTTCTTTCCGGGAGCGTTCAACGCTATCAAGGTCTCCTGGCCAATGAGATCCGTAATGTTTTGCTGATCGACGAAGCCAACCTGAACTTTAAAACCCAAGTTCAGGAATGGAAAAACGCCCTGCTGCGCGGCAAGGATGACGCCAAACGCGAAAAACACTGGAATGCCTTCCAGGCAGAAGAGCAAAAGGTTCAGGCACTGCTGTCTGACCTAAGCAAGCAGCCGTGGTCAGACAGCTCTATCGCACAAGCCATTCAAAGCCTGCAGGCCGAGCACAAGACGCTGGGCGCAGCCTATCGCACAGGTTTCGAGCGCTTCAGGGCTGCCGGCTTCGACCCGGAGGCGGGTGACAAGGCCGTTGCAGGTATCGACCGTAGCGCCACCGCTCAGATGGCCGATCTTGTCACCAAACTGCACAAGCACAGTGACGAGCTATCTACCCAAATCAGTGCACAGGCCGACACCACCTTCCTGACGGGCCTGATCGCCTTGATTGGGGGCGGTATCGCCATCCTCGTTATCAGCCTGTGGCTGGTCAATCGCCGCCTGGTCGTACCGATCAGTGAGCTCATCGGCCATATCAATCAGCTCAGTCATGGCAACTTCAGCGTAAATATCCAATCCAGCCGCCAGGATGAACTTGGTCGACTAGCGGGAGCCGCCAGCATTCTACGTAACTTCCTGTCCGATACATTTACACGTCTCAAGCAGAGCACCCAGGACCTGGACTCTGCCAACCGCGACCTGAACGCCATTGCCAACCAAATGGCTCAGGGCAGCAACGAGCAGTTCTCCCGTACCGATCAGGTGGCGACCGCCATGCATGAAATGTCGGCTACTGCCCAAGAAGTCGCACGTCACGCAAGCGAAGCCTCCCTTGCTGCTACCGAAACCGATCAGGCTGTTCAGCGCGGTAGCGTCGTCATGCAGGGCACCATCAAGACCATTGTCGACATGAGCGACGAGATTGCCGGTACGGCCTCTGTCATCAATCAGCTCGAAGAAGACAGCGTGCGTATCGGCAAGGTAATGGAAGTCATCCACGGCATTGCTGAACAGACCAACCTTCTGGCGCTTAACGCGGCCATCGAAGCCGCCCGCGCCGGTGAGGCCGGTCGCGGATTTGCGGTTGTGGCCGATGAGGTCCGTAACCTGGCGCGTCGCACAGCCGACTCGACCAACGAGATCAACCAGATCATTGCCAACGTTCAGACCGGCACTGCCAATGCGGCCAAGGCCATTCAGAACGGTCAGAGCATCAGTGAGCGCAGCGTCACGCAGGTGAAGGAAGCTGGCGCGATTCTGGACACCATCTCGGTCTCGGTCGACTCGATGCGCGCCAAGAACATCCAGATTGCGGCAGCAGCGGAGGAACAGACATCCGTCAGTGAAGACATTGCTCGTAACCTGACTGAAATTACGGCCATTGCCAGCGCCAACCAGGCCCAGGTTGAAAAGACGCAAGACGCTGCGGTGCACTTGCAAAACCTGTCCCAGGGACTGGCCGAGCTGACCAAGCGCTTGGGCGCAGCCTGATTGACCTACAGCCATCCGCCCCCTAAAGGCTGATGGCTGGTTTCAGGTAAAAGCCAAACGTGCCATTCGTCCCTACCGCGAACGGCTTTCCCGTGGACTACTCTAAATTGTCTTTAGCGGGAGCCCTGGCATGAAAAATCTCCGGCATATCGACAGCGCACACGGTACGCCCAGCAAAACCACGCCTTCATCCTCCCGCCTCGGCCCGCTTGTGTGGGGCCCCCTGGCCGTCGCGGCATCAGCCATGCTGGTCCGCCATTGCAGCCGTCAGGCGGAAAAGCAGCACCCACCGGCAGGCACGTTTATCGAGGTGGATGGTATCCGGCTCCATTACGTCGAATATGGCGAGGGACAGCCCCTTGTGCTTCTGCATGGCAACACGACCATGGGTACTGACTTCGAGTTGAGCGAGCTAGTCGAACACGCAGCCCGCACCTATCGGGTCATCATCTTTGACCGCCCAGGGTATGGCTACAGCGAGCGCCCGTCGTCTATTGTCTGGGGTCCGCTCGAACAGGCCCACTTGTTCAATCGAGCCTTTGCCGCAATGGGTATCGACCGCCCTATCGCTCTCGGCCATTCCTGGGGCGCATTGGTGGCCATGGCGCTGGGGCTCGACTTCCCGCAGTCTGTCCGAGGCCTTGTGCTGCTGTCCGGCTATTATTACCCGACCGTTCGCCCTGATATTCCCATGGCGGCTTTGCCGGCCATCCCCGGCGTGGGTGACCTCATGTGCCACTCCGTTTCACCGCTGCTGTATCGCAGCATATGGCCACTCATGATGAAGCGAATGTTTGCACCCGCCAAAGTGCCCGCCCGCTTCAAGCGATTTCCGGCCTGGATGGCCTTTCGTCCTGTGCAGCTTCATGCCAGCGCAGCCGAAATAGCCCTGATCATTCCCGCAACGCTACAACTCAAGGAGCGTTACAAGAGGCTGGCAGTACCTTCCATCATCATGGCGGGACGCGAGGATCGGCTGGTTCATACCCATGTGCACTCGGGCAGGCTGCATACCGAGTTGCCGGAGATGGATTTCCGTGTCATCGAGGGCGCCGGGCATATGCTGCATCACTTGGCACCGCAGGCAGTACTCGACGCTATTCATACCTTGGCCGAACAGACACCGTCGGGTTGAACCTGTCTGGACAGTATTCATGAACAGGCGCCGGGCTCAGGTAATATAGGCGCCTTTTCCTGTAACGCGACGCTCAATGAACTCGATACCAGCCCGCATCATCTTCTCCAGCGCCCTGCTGCTCCTGGCTTATACCGCCTTGAGCCATACCCGCCTGGGCACGTTGCTCATCCCTATTCGTGACGCACAAACGCCCGACAATCAGGTGGTGCTGACCGTTGCTGTTGCGACCTTCGTATTGGTAGTCATGCAGATTGCCGCCTGCGTTCCCCTGGGCTTTCTGAGGGATCGCTTCTGGGCCAGCGCAATGGCGTGTGTCCTGCGAGTGCCGTCGTGGCTATTCACTTCTATCAGTGCGGTCATGTGCCTGAACGAAGCACTGGCTAATCCTGCCTATTGGGCACCCTGCCTTGCGTACGCCGCCGCAGCGGCCGTGATCCTGTGGCAGGACTACCGGCTGCTCAAAAGCGCCCGTGTCAGCCCTCGCGCCTGAAACCGTCGGGTCCTGCCTGCTAGTTATGCTTTTAACGTCAGTCTGAGCGGATGATCACGCAACGTAAGGCTTCACTGATCTTTTGAAACAACTCCGCCTCGCAGGCAGTTGTCAGAACGGGGCACTCTCGCGTTCCATCCCTCGGACAGACCTACACGTGAAGTGTCAGAGATAAACAAGTCATAGGGGATCTCAGACGCAATGACCGCTACCGAAACCCGCCGCGCCCTTCTGCTGATCAATAAACGCGCCCGCCGTGGGAGTGAATCCTACACGCCTATCGTTGAAAAGCTCAGGCAAGGCGGAATAACCGTAGTCGAACCTACCGGAGGGGAAAACCTTTCCATCAGCGAGAAGATCAGACAGGCCAAGGGATGCGACCTGATCATCGTCGGCGGCGGCGACGGCACGTTGAACGCCGCAGCTCCCGCCCTGATTGAGGCTGGCCTGCCCGTCGGCCTCCTGCCGCTCGGCACTGCCAACGACCTGGCCAAGACACTGAATATTCCTCAGGACCCGCTCGAGGCCATCGACATCATTGTGCGGGGACAGCTGCGAGCCATCGATGTAGGTGTCGTCAACGATCATGTCTTTCTCAACGTCGCCAGCATTGGCTTCAGTGCCGATCTGGCTGATCAGCTGACCGCGGATATCAAGAAGAAATGGGGCAGTCTCGGCTATGGCCTGACCGCCTTTCGGCTACTGCGCCGCTTTCGCCGTTTCACTCTGTATATCGAACATGACGGACAGGTGGAAAAGGTCCGAACGGTCCAGGCATCCGTGGGCAATGGCCGTCACTATGGTGGTGGCATGACGGTGGAAGAATCCGCAACCGCCGACGATGGACGCCTGGATTTCTATAGCCTTGAGGTCAGGCATTGGTGGGAACTGATCGCATTGCTGCCCAGCCTGCGCAAGGGCACCCATGGCAAGGCAGATAAGGTCAGGGCGTTTCAGACAACCGCTATCCGGCTGAACACCCGCAAACCCATGCCTATCAATACTGATGGTGAGCTGACCACCTACACGCCCGCTCTCTTTTCTATCAAACCCAAAGCGCTCAGGATCTATCGTCCATAGAGCGCACCTATCGAACCATGGGTGAAAGAATCGGAAACACTCGCACCTGCCTTATTCAGCTTCAGTTAAGCCCACCCCCCGTAGGCTATACGCCCAGAATTCTGAACCTGACCTAACATGCAGAACGCTCTCTCCTCCAAAACGATGGCAACGGCCTTGGCCTGCTTGCTAGTGGCAGCCGCGATAACCGCAGGTGCCCAGCAGCGCCTGTTTGAGCAGGTATGGTTCCGTCTGGAACAGCGCTTCAGCTCCGAGGAGGCCCAAGGGCAGGCCCTGTGGTTGCCTGATTACCATGTCACAATCGATGCCAAGCCACTGGGTAATGACGAAAACATGTCAGCGCTGACCTTCGACGCCAGCCGCCAGACGCTTTTTACAGTGACCAACAAGGACTCGCACCTTATCGAGCTTTCGCTCTCCGGTGATGTACTGCGTCGTATTCCGCTCCGGGGTTTCGGTGATCCGGAAGCGATCGAATACGTTCGTCCCGGCGTCCTCCTGATTACAGAGGAACGTAACCATCGTCTGATCGAAGTGCATGTCAATGATCAGACCCAGGTCATCGATATTGCCGACCCAGCCAATGCCAAACAGTTTTCGCTCAGCGCAGCGGATAACAGCAACAAAGGTTTCGAGGGCTTGGCCTACGACCCCAAGGAGCAGCGCCTTTTTGTTGCCAAGGAAAAGGACCCGGTCCGCATCTTCGAGATCAACGGCTTTTTGACCGCCTCGCCCGACCAGCCGATCGACATCGACGTGCATGTCAACGCACAGCGCGACCGGGATTTGTTTGTGACCGACCTGTCCAGCCTTCACTATGATACGAGTACAGGCCATCTGCTGGCCTTGTCTGATGAATCCAAGATGATCGTGGAAATGGACGCCAACGGTAAGCCGGTCAGCTCCTTCAGCTTGAGGGGTGGTAATCAAGGGCTTGCCAAGGATGTTCCCCAGGCTGAGGGCATGACAATGGATGATCAGGGCAACCTGTATGTGATCAGTGAGCCTAACCTGTTCTACGCCTTCAAGAAGAAGTCATAGGCCTTGTCGAGCTCTTTATCCGCAAGGCTCTGGTGAGCCTTGCGCTGCCGGGTTACGCTGTACGGCGTTTCCATCCTGCCTGTGTCCTGAATGAAAGTCACCCTCGTTACGTATCTGGTTCGCTACCCGTCTGCAAGCCTGTTACTTATCCAGCTATTGGGCATCGTGCTCTTTCCCTTCATGGAGAACATGCCGGGTGGGCGAGCCGTCTTTGGTGCGTTTGGTGTCATCGTGCTGGTTGCTGCCCTGCGTATGGTTCGCCGCAGCCCAATGCTCCACTCGATCGCTTTCATTCTGGCCGCGCTCATTCTGTGCTTGGCTATCGTCAGCGAGATCTGGCCCAACCAGGCCGTTACGGTCGCCTCCGCCCTGCTGGAAGGCGCCTTTTACTTTTATGCCGCCGCCAGCCTGATTGCCTACATGATGGAGGATCAACGCGCATCGACCGATGAACTGTTTGCGGTAGGCGCAACCTTTACTCTGCTGGCGTGGGCGTTTGCCTATACCTTTACCGTCTGCCAGCTGCTCCTGCCGGGCAGCTTTACCGCCATGCAGAACCCTGAGGCACCACGGACCTGGATGGAACTGCTGTTCCTGAGCTTTACCACGCTTTCCGGCGTAGGGCTGGGTGATGTTCTGCCTATTTCACCGCTTGCCCGCGGGCTGGTAATGCTCGAAGAGTTTGCAGGCGTCATGTATATCACATTAGTAGTGGCTCGCCTGATCAGCCTGACGGTCATCAAACGCTAGAACCAACCGGTCGACCCTTGTAAACGACAGCCCGGCTTTTAGCACCTGACACACCGATAGCCCATCGATATCATCCCGCCTACATACCTGTTACCCAGACAGGCCGACGGTTGGGCAGCCGGCGTGATAGACAGTCTCTCAAGTGCTGGATAGACTGGGTCGTTCACTAATCCCCTCCCTTTCCAACGTCATTCATTCGTGACCTGATCGTGAGCGAAGCTGTGCCTGTGTGCTGCTACTCATGGCAAGGCATTGGCCCCTACTGCCAGGTACCTGGCGTACCGCACCCTTCTTTTTATACCGGCATGACTACCATCGAAAACGAACATCTGCGTCTGCGTATCGCCAAACTCGAAGCCGAGAATATGGCGCTCAAGGCCGTTGCCGAAACGACTCACCAACAGAACCAGCGCCATCAGGATATTCTGAACAGTGCTGTCGATTTTGCGATCATCACAACCGACCAGTGCGGTCGCATTACTCACTGGAACTCTGGTGCAGAGCAGGTCTTTGGCTGGACAGCCGAAAGTATACTAGGGGCCTCTATCAATCGCCTCTTCACTGTAGAGGACCAATTCCAGCAGCGCGCCGAATGCGAGATGCAACGTGCCCTGGAAAAAGGTCGCGCCAGTGATGAGCGTTGGCACCAGAAAAAGGACGGCGCCCTGTTCTGGGCCAATGGCGAGATGATGCCGCTCCGGGCAGCCGATGGAACCCACCTGGGTTTTCTGAAAATTCTGCGCGATCAGACCCGGCAGCAAAAAGTAATTGAAGCTCAGCAGGCCGATGCCGAGTTCCTGCGCAGCGTGTTGGCCTCCTCTGACGACTGCATCAAGGTGCTCGACCTTGACGGCAAACTGCTTTACATGAGCCCAAACGGCCAGGACGCTATGGAAGTCAGCGACTTCAATGCCATTGCGGGTTGCCCCTGGCCGACTTTCTGGCAAGACAAGGGGAGCCAGGAAGCGAAAGAGGCCATGACGCTGGCCCGCGCGGGTCAGGTTGGCCGGTTCATCGGGCAGGCCAATACCCTGGCAGGAACCCCTAAGTGGTGGGATGTACAGGTCACGCCTATCCTCGGCTCTCATGGGAGGCCTGAAAAGCTGCTCTCTATTTCGCGGGACATTACTGCGAATCACTCTATCGAGAATGCGCTACGCATCTCTCGCCAGATGAACAGCCTTATTCTCAATTCGAGTCAGGATTGCATCGTGATCATGGATCTCGAAGGGCATACCCAGTTCGTGAGCCCCGGCGGTATAGAGTCCATGGAGATTACGGACCTCTCTTCCGTACTGGGCAAGCCGTGGCTCCGGGTATGGAAAGACGCGGATCTGGAGGCGGCACGCAACGCCATCGCAAGTGCTCGTGCCGGAGGGACAGGACGTTTCCAGGGCTACTGCCCTACCCACACAGGAAAACCCAAGTGGTGGGATATTGCCATTTCCTGCATACCAGGCGCAGACGGCACGCCTGAAAAACTGCTCTCCATTGGCCGCGACATCACCGAACGCACCCGCGCTGAGCTGGCGCTGAAGGAAAGCGAAACCCGCCTGGCTTCCATTTTCGACGAAGCCTCGGTAGGCCTGTCCGAGATCAGCCTCGACGGCCGCTTTCTACGGGTCAATGATGAGCTCTGCCGCCTGTTGGGTCGCTCTCGCACAGAGATGTTAAGCACAACCGCAAAGACCGTTACCCTGGCTGAAGACCAGCCCAGGACGCTCGAGGCGCTTCAACATGTCCTGGCCACCCGACAGCCGACTCGCCTCGACAAGCGCTACCTCCGACCCGATGGCACTATCGTCTGGGCCAATAGCAATCTGACCTGTCTGAACGATGATGAAGGCAACCCACACTCGATCATTGCCGTGACCATTGATCTCTCGGCTCGCAAGGCAGCCGAAGACCGGCTCAAGGCCAGCGAGAGTCAGTTGAGGGAGCTGAACGAGACGCTTGAGCAACGTGTCGAGGAGCGTACCCGCGAGCGCGACCAGATCTGGCGCAGCACGCCAGACCTGGTTTGCACCGCCAGCCCGGAAGGCTACTTTCTCAACCTCAACCCTGCCTGGAGCGAAACCCTGGGCTGGTCGGAGCAGGAGCTGAAGGCACGCCCCTACAAGGATTTTCTCCACCCAGACGACTTGGAACATACCGTGCAAACCAAGCGGCTACTTGCCAACGGCCAGGCCTTGTCAAACTTCGAGAACCGCTACCGGCACAAGGATGGCAGCTATCGCTGGTTATCCTGGAACTCCCAACGTCGTGACGGGCTGTTCCACAGCATTGCACGTGATATCACCACGATAAAGGCGCAGGCCGAAGCCCTGCATCAGACGGAGGAACGGTTGCGCCATAGCCAGAAAATGGAGGCCGTAGGACAGCTCACCGGCGGTCTGGCTCATGACTTCAACAACCTGCTCACCGGGATTTCCGGTAGCCTGGACCTGCTCAAGACGCGCCTGACCCAAGGACGCTTGAACGATCTGAATAAATACATCACCGCTGCTCAGGACTCTGCCAATCGAGCCGCGGCCCTGACCCACCGATTGCTGGCCTTTTCCCGTCGCCAAACGCTCGACCCCAAACCCACCCAGGCCAACCAGCTGATCGAAGGCATGCGTGAACTGATCACACGTACCGTAGGGCCAGCCGTGTGTATCACGACCGATCTCAGCGAAGCACTCTGGCCCACGCTCTGTGATCCCCATCAGCTCGAAAACGCCCTACTGAACCTGTGCATCAATGCACGAGATGCCATGCCGGATGGTGGTCGATTACTCATTCGAACCGAAAATCGCTACCAGGATGAGGCCAGCGCCCATGAGCGCGACATGAACCCCGGGCAGTACATCGTGACGGAAGTATCCGACACGGGCACGGGCATGTCGCCGGAAATCATGGAGCGTATATTCGATCCATTTTTTACAACCAAGCCCATCGGCATGGGCACTGGACTGGGTCTTTCCATGATCTATGGATTTGCCAAGCAGTCCGGCGGTCAAGTGCGTGTCCTGTCCGAACCCGGTAAGGGCACCACCATGAAAATTTATTTGCCTCGCTATGCAGGTGCGGTCGAAGCCGGCGCGCAGCAGACCGGATCACGGGAGGCGCCCCGCACGGAAAAGGGTGAAACCGTACTTATCGTTGATGATGAGCCCACCGTACGCATGCTGATCAAAGAGGTACTCGAGGAGCTGGGCTATAGGGCAATCGAAGCGGCTGACGGCGCGTCAGGGCTTGACATACTCTCCTCTTCCACCCATATCGATCTGCTGATTTCGGACGTAGGATTGCCAGGGGGCATGAACGGCCGCCAGATGGCCGATGCCGCTCGCCATCAACGTCCGGACCTGAAGGTACTATTTATTACCGGCTATGCAGAAAATGCGGTAGTAGGCAATGGTAATCTGGAGAATGGCATGCATCTCATGACCAAACCTTTTTCCATGGAGTTGCTGGCAACCCGCCTGGAAACTATCCTCAAGAGTTGTTGAACAATGCTGAATGCGGCCTCAAGAAAATGGAGCGCCAACCGCTATATACCTAATGCTTGACCATTTTGCAGTTTGGGTAGGGCGTTCTGTCACTTGTCAGGATTACGCTACGGCCTCAACCTGAACGAGTCGGGACCTTATCGCAATCGGTGTGTCCAACACGAGTGACTACGGATCATTTACGCACGTGCCCTTACACGTCGTAACCTCCGTTCTATATCCTTAGCGTGGCAAGCCCAAGTCATAGACTTGAGTTTGAACAGGTACCGGAATCTTGCAGCAAAAGAAAGAAACGCTCTTTGATCGCTTGCAACAGTGGGTATTACGCCATGAATGGCCTACCCCCCTGCGCTATGCTGTCGCCGGGGCAGCTGTCATTGTCAGTGCAGGCGTTCGTCTGGCCCTGCCTGTTCTGGGCCTGCCGTACCTGCTGTTCATTCCGCTTCTGATGATTATCGGCTTCACGCTGGGCCTGGGGCCCGGTCTTTTCGCCACCGTCGTTGCCGCCCTTGCAGCGGCCTACCTGTTTGTCTCTACCCCCTTCACGTTCGATCTCGATCTGCTCCAGTGGGCAGCCAACGCCCTGTTCATCCTCGTCAACTTCGGCATCGTGGCAGTGTGCGCTGCACTCAGAAAGAACCTGATTCGCCTGAACGATCTGATGGACACGCTAGAGCGTCGCGTAGAGGAACGTACCCGTGAGCGCGACCAGATCTGGCAAACAACGCCTGATCTAGTGTGTACGACTAACGCTGCTGGCTATTTTGTAAGCCTTAACCCGGCGTGGGCTAAAACCCTTGGCTGGTCCGACCAGGAGATGCATTCCAAACCCTTCAGTGAATTTGTCCACCCGGACGATGTAGAGCGCACCGCCCAGGCACTGCACATGCTGCAACGGGGCGACACGGTCTTTCGCTTTGAGAACCGCTACCGGCACAAGAATGGCACGTATCACTGGTTGTCCTGGAACGCCGTGGCTCGAGGGGATCAAATTTATGCCACGGTGCGCGATATTTCGCCTGAAAAAGAGCAAAGCGAAGCACTTAACCGTGCCGAAGAATTGTTGCGACACAGCCAGAAAATGGAAGCCGTAGGTCAGCTTACTGGCGGTATCGCTCATGACTTCAATAATCTGCTGACAGGCATCTCCGGTAGCCTCGAGATGATCCAGATGCGTGTAGCCCAGGGTCGCGCTACGGATATCGATCGGTATATTACCGCCGCCCAGACGGCTGCCAGCCGCGCGGCTTCCCTGACCCACCGGCTGCTGGCCTTCTCCCGTCGCCAAACGCTCGATCCCAAACCGACCCAGGCCAACACACTGATCGAAAGCATGCAGGACCTGATCGACAGGACGGTAGGCCCGGAGATTACGGTAACCACTAGCCTTTCCTCTGATCTCTGGTCAACGCTGTGCGATCCGAACCAACTGGAAAGTGCCCTGCTCAACCTATGTATCAATGCACGGGATGCCATGCCGGACGGCGGCCAGCTGACAATCCGTACCGCCAATATCTGGGTCGATGAGCGTGATGCTCATGAACAGGACATGCTCTCTGGGCAATACGTTGCCATAGCAGTCATGGACACTGGCATTGGCATGACCCCAGAAATCGTAGCGCGGGCATTCGACCCGTTCTTTACGACCAAGCCCATCGGCATGGGGACCGGCTTGGGCCTGTCCATGATTTACGGATTTGCCAAGCAGTCAGGCGGGCAAGCACGCATCTATTCCGAAGCTGGCAAAGGCACCACGGTCTGGATCTATCTGCCGCGCCATCTGGAAGAGAGCAAACCAGAGCCTCAGCAGACTGAACTGATGCGCGCCCCACGTGCCAGCACCGGCGAGACCGTTCTGGTTGTTGACGATGAGCCGATGGTGCGCTTGCTTATCACCGAAGTGCTCGAAGAGTTGGGCTATGCCGCCATCGAAGCGGCCGATGGTGCTTCGGGGCTGAAGATACTGCTCTCCGATACGCACCTGGACCTGCTGATTTCGGACGTGGGCCTGCCCGGCGGCATGAACGGGCGGCAGATGGCCGATGCGGCCCGCCAGGCACGCCCTGATCTCAAGATACTGTTCATCACCGGCTATGCGGAAAATGCAGCCGTGGGAAATGGCAACCTTGAGGCAGGCATGCACGTCATGACCAAACCATTCCCAATGGAATTGCTGGCCAGCCGGATCAAGGAAATTATTCTGGAAGACTGATTGTAGCTTGCGCACTGCCAGCGGAGGCGCTAATGTTTCTTAATCATTTGCCAGCTGTTGGCTGACGCTACCATGAATCATCTGCATACAGGCCAGTTCTCCTCCTTGTCCGCACCGGACGTGGCGTGCCTGCATGCGCGTTTCTCCCTCGCACCACCTGTCGTATCCCCTCCGGTTGTCGTGGCAGTAGTCGCTGCCTGATGACGCTCGGCTGATTACAGCCGTTTTCTTTCTCCAGTCTTGATCGGAACTGCCTACCATAGGCCGTTGGCTGGAGCCTGCTTTTCGTACTGACAGGTGAAATGACAATGTTAGGTTCATTAAGAACCCTGCTTGTGGCCAATAGCGCCACAGGGTTGTTCGTGCTGCTCTGGAGCAGCGGCGCGTTATTCGCTCACGTGGGTGTTACCCACGCCCCCGCATTCGCGTTCCTGCTGTTACGCTTCCTCATTGCGTTTACAGTGCTCTTGCTAATGGGGCTCTGGCGGCGACGCTGGTTGCCATCGCCGGGCTCTCGCAGCCGGGTAGCTCTCACCGGAGCGCTGCTTATCGGCGGCTACAGCATTTGTTATCTGTTGGCTCTGGATAAAGGCGTTACGCCGGGAGTCCTGGCTACCCTTCTGGGTGTACAACCCATTCTTACCCTGGTGTTGGTTGAAAGACGATTATCACCCCGTCGGCTGGCGGGCCTGCTGTTGGCCCTGGGTGGACTGTCTCTGCTCGTCTACCGCAGCCTGGCGATGGCGCATCTATCCTTGAGTGGAATTCTGTATGCGCTGGCAGCACTCTTGTGCATGTCGATTGGTGCCATTCTGCAGAAAGGCCTGAGTCAGCCCCCAGCGGACGTCTTGCCGTTGCAGGTCGGTATCAGCCTAGTGCTCTGCCTGCTTTTCGTCCCCTTCCAGCCCATCAGATTTGAGTTGTCCTCGGAGCTTGTGACATCCGTTCTCTGGATGGCCGTCGTCATCTCCGTTCTTGCACAGCTCCTGTTTTATCGACTCGTACAAGCCGGCAATCTGGTAAACGTAACCAGTCTGTTTTATCTGGTGCCACTTGTGACAACGCTGTTGGATTACCTGATTCTTGGTCACCGGGTCGACGCACAAGGTGGTATGGGAATGGTGGCCATCCTTATAGGGCTGGTATTAGTATTCCGTCAAAATAAACCTACCAATAATTGACGCAGCCGTGCCAGAAGGACGGTTTCTACCGCTCTTCTGGCACGGGCTTATTTATTGAGGTTTCGTAATAAACAGGTCTGATACGTGTTTTCCATCCCTCTTTATAGGCTATGGATGCAACGCATCAGACTCAATAACGACAGGACGGCCTGGCATTAGTTGGGCATTGCGATCGTGACAACCAACAAGATACCGAACAAGGTGGAAAGTGTGGCAAACCAAGCCGTAGAGCTGGGTCTTTTACGAGGATATCCGCGGTTTGTTTTTGAAACAGCTGGATATGCAGATTCTGAGTTCATGTCTCTCAAACTGAATAATAGAGTTGCCCGTCAACGACTTCACGGGTAGATGAAGCCAAACGGCGAGCCATAGCGTTCATGCAAGGATGGCTCTACAAGCAAGCGCCACGGTTCAGGACGCCTGTCTCCTTGCACGGCGCATAGATATATCAAACTTTTCAGAGCAGAGAGAGCAAGAGATGTTTGCAAGTTTTTGCATGAAGCGAGGGTTTGAAAGAGCCGGTCCTGGCAGGCAGGACCGAAACAGGAGGGTATACAAGCGGCGCATGCTCCTTTGTTTCCCCCTTCTCTCACTGAGACATCTATTTCCAGACGTGTTCAGGTCAATAGCCCAACAGCCCCTGCGCAGCATCCAGACTGCTTATCTCCACGCCGGTGGACAGCGCCGCGAAGAGCACTACCATGTAGCGCGCCATTTCCAAAGCGTCCGCCTCCTCGCAATCCAAGGTAAGGTCCTCTACGTCCCACAGGGGACAACTGACGCACATGGTTTTCTCGTGGGGGTTGTAGGACAGGTGAATCCCCAGGCGTATCTGAAGTCGACGTGACTCACCATCGTCGATATGGGGCAGCCACTGGAAGCTCTCGCCGTTTTCATCCCTGACGATGGGTATGTCCTGCGCCCAATCGATTACCTTCCAACCTAGGGCTTCGGCCGCCAGAGTCAATTGCTGGCGTTGATCAAACGGATCGCTGTCGGTTTCTAAAGCCATACTGTTACTCCATCAGGGCAATGCTGTACTACTTAAAGCATAGCTGGCTGCTTCAAACAGGCTGAACTTGGCAGATAAGCTGTCGGCTCCGCCTGCGACACAGACATTTGGCAACGTCGAATCCTCAAGCAGATCCAGCATTCTCGTGAGCCAAAAAGACGAGCGAGTCGCCATATCCAGCCCGCACTGCTGGCAGTGCCCTGCCATGTCCGCGCCTCTCTGTACAACCGATCATCGGCCATTGATACCTAGACGAGCATAGCGCTCCAGATTTATCAAGCCGGGCCGATAGCCTCCTATCAGTCCGCGGCAATTGATTGCCGTGTCGTATTTGTCTCTGTCGGTTTGATGTCTTTATGAAATGGTCTTTGCGTAAAAAGATTGCTCTATCCTCCAGCACTGCGGTACTGCTGGTGGGCGCCAGCCTGACCGGTATGAACTTCTGGAACAGTCAGAAAAGCCTGGAAATCCACATTGCAGAACAGGTCAGCAATGCCAGCAGGACGTTCAGCGCCAACGTGCGTTACTGGCTACAAAGCAAGGAGGTGGTGCTCCAGGCTGTGAAGGCCACTGACGACCCGTCTGCCATGCTGTCGATTCTTAATCAGGCCAAGATTTCCGGCGGTTTCGACAACGTCTTTTTTGCTCGGGCCGATGGCAGCCAGGTGAGCGCCAACGGTGTAACCCTGCCGCCAGACAATAATGACCCTCGCAAATGGAAGTGGTACCAGCAGGCGCTGGTCGCGCCAAACAAGGTCTACATCTCGACGCCGACTATTGCGGCGGCTACTGGCAGCCACGTGCTGTCCTTAGGCCGCTCCCTGCAGCAGAGCGGAAACGCGCTTGGGGTGGTAGGCGCTGACGTCAGCATGACCGAGATCCTTGAGCAGCTGAAACAGATCAAGCTTCCTGGCAATGGCTCGGCCTTCTTTGTAGACAAGGACGGCACCATTCTGGGCCACACGGACACGGCCCTGCTCGACAAGAAGGTCAGCGACCTGATGACGGAGCTCACCCCTGCCACCCTGGCGTCATTGGCTGCCAGCAAGGGTACGCAGCACTTGCTGGACCATAACGGTGAGCGTTTGTACGCTGTCCCGATCGATCATGATGGAGAGATTCTCATCATGACGCTGGACGACGCTGTTCTGACCGCCCCGCTCTATCAGCAACTGTGGGTGAGCCTGGGCGCATTCGGCGCTATCCTGGTTCTGTCGCTGATCGCCATCAACATGCTGTGCGCCTGGCTGCTACGCCCGCTGGGTGTGGTCTCCCAGGGACTTCAGGTAATCGCCCATGGCAATGGCGACCTGACCAATCGCATCCCTCAACAGAGCCAGGACGAGGTGGGCCATCTGGCCCTGCACTTCAACCAGTTCGTGGCCAGTCTGCATGAACTGGTTACGCATATTCGCCATCAGGCGGTGGAAATCGGCCAGGAGTCCACGACGGTGCTAAACAACAGCACATTGTCGGTCGCTGATCTGGGGCGTCTCCAGCAGGAGCTGACACTGGTCGCAACAGCAGTCACCGAAATGGCTTCGGCTACCCAGGAAATTGCGGGCAATGCCGAACGTACGGCGCAATCGGCGCAGCAGTCTACCGAAAGCAGTCAGCAAGGTCTGGAGCTGGTTCGCAAGACCCAGACCTCCATTACCGATCTTGCCCAGGAAGTGGCGGAAACAACCCAGGTCATCACTGAGCTCAGCCAGCACTCCCAGTCCATTTCCAGCGTCTTGACCAGCATCCAGAGTATCGCTGAGCAGACCAACCTTCTGGCCTTGAACGCAGCGATTGAGGCGGCGCGGGCAGGCGAGCAGGGTCGCGGCTTTGCGGTGGTGGCTGACGAGGTGCGGACTCTGTCGCAACGCACCCAGGCGTCTACCCAGGAAATCCAGACGACTATCAGCAATCTGTTGCGTGTAACACAGGATGCAGTCAGCCGGATGGACAACAGCCGTCATCTCGCTGAACGCAGCGTAGCGGATGCCGATCAGGCGTACGTGGCGCTGGAGCAGATCACCCAGTCGGCCTCGCTGATCTCGGACATGTCGATGCAGATTGCAGCGGCGGCTGAGGAACAGACCTCCGTGACGGAAGAAATTACCCGTAACGTGGTAACCATTAAATCTTTGGGTGATACCCTGGCTGAAAGCTCAGTGCAGGCGGAGCATCAATCCCGCTCACTGCAAAGCCACGCCGGTGATTTGAACGAACGCGTGTCCCGCTTCATTCTGTAACCCTGCCTTGCTGTCCACTCCCTTGCCAGGGAGTGGACCCTCTTCTCAACCCATCCGTCTAACACGGTCGTGAATGACCTTCAGGGCTTCCCGAAATACCCAGTGCCACTGGGACGATGCGGCTCGACCAAGCGGGTACCAAAAAAAGCGAAACTCCAATCCGCCTCCGTCGATGGTGCGATGGACCCAGCCCTCAGGTAACTCGTACGCGCTTTCGCACAGGTGCATCGACCATACCTGTTCCTGATAGCCAGAGACCCATGTTCCTAGATCCACAGGCCATTCGGACACTTGGATACCTGACTCTTCCCATAGCTCCCGCAACGCAGCCTCAGCAGGTAGTTCACCCGGCTCGATAGACCCTTTGATCAACTGAAGCCCTGCCAAGGGGTGCTCGAACGCCAGTATCTGCAGTTCGCTTTTATGACGCAGTACGACCGGACATGCCTTAACCGGACTTGCTGAAGCATCGTTATTTGCCAAGGGCAGCCTTGTCATCGCACGTCGACCTGGTTCAGCTGACGCCTCAGCCGATCGTTTTCCCTCTGTAACGCTGTGATGTGGTAGCGCAAATCCTTGATGACACTCAGGTGATAGCGGTGCTCAAGCTCCAGCGCTCGGTAGCGCTGCATCAGTGTGCCTGAGTCTGCCATAGCCAGGGATTGGGAAAGATCGTCTGCTGGAGACATCGGTACGCCCTCCTCTTGTTTACTGTTTATTTATACAGTAGTCAGCGGAGCGCAAAATGACAACCTTTTCTGACGCCAAAAGACTGGTCGTACAGGAAATTTCATTGATGTGTCATAAAAAAGGGCGGAACCCGTCCGCCCTTTTCAAGATATCGACTGTTTTTAGACGCGCTTGCGGATCAACCCTTCTTGGGCAACCGAGGCGACAAGCTGACCCGCTCGGTTGTATATGCTGCCACGACACAATCCACGCGCCCCCCCAGCCCATGGGCTATCCATGGAATACAGCAGCCACTCGTCCACCCGTAGCGGCTGATGGAACCAGATCGCGTGATCAAGGCTGGCAACCTGCATCTCCTTATTCCAGTAGCTGATGCCATGGGGCAACAAGGACGTCGGGAGCAGGTTGAAGTCCGAGGCATAGGCCAGTAGGTATCGATGCAGCGCAGGGTTGTCCGGCAGCTGCCCGTTGGCCCTAAACCAGACATGGCGTGCAGGCGCTGTTGGCTCTGGATCAAACGGATGGGTCACCTTGACCGGGCGAATCTCGATGGGCTTTGGCGCCAGCAGCTTTTCCCGCGTAGGCTCCGGGATAAACTGGGCAAACTGTTGGATGTAGTCCAGCTCGGACGCCAGCGAGTCTGGATCGGGCACGTCCGGCATTTCGCTCTGGTGTTCAAAACCGGGTTCCAGACCTTGGAACGAGGCACTGCAAAAGAAAATCGGTTTGCCTTTCTGGATGGCCGTGACGCGACGGGTCGTAAAGCTGCCGCCATCCCGGACGCGATCCACCTCATACACCACCGGAATCGTCACGTCGCCAGGCCGCAAGAAGTAGCCATGCAGCGAGTGCACCTGACGCGACGCATCTACCGTTTGGCTCGCCGCTGACAGGGCCTGACCGAGCACATGCCCACCGAATAATTGTGGAAAGCCCAGGTCCTGACTACGACCGCGGTAGAGGTTTTCCTCGATGGACTCAAGGCTTAACAAGGCAACAAGATCATCCAGCACTGTGCTCATCACGTTTTCCGTGGTCGTTTTGATAATGACCAAATCATACGCAAGTCAGTCGTGAAGCCGTAGCCCCATGATGAGGAAACGGCAGCGGCAAGACGTCCCTCCAGGACTCCGCCACCCATCAGGCAAAGTCGTTCTCAGGCGCGGGATAAGCTGGCAGCGAGGTCAGACGCATGTCCACGGTCGCGCGTCCCATGGTGAAGTGATAAAGGCTTTGCCAGGTTGTATCCGCAAGCCCTATCAAGTCATGTACCAGCGGGTCGAAATAGCAACCGATACCGGTGCCTGAAAGCCCTGCCGCTTCTGCCTCCAGGTAAAGCACCTGCCCAATCTGTCCGGTCTCCCAGAATAGCTGCGGATAGCACCAAGCCCCCTGGGCAAGGGCATCATCGAAACGAGCCATCATTGCGATACTGATACAACCGTCAGACGCAATGTCCTGGCCGCAGGAAAGCAAGCCAGCCAGCTCACTAGCAGCCCCTTTGAGCAACCGGAACAACCTGAGCCCCTCCGCCTCCTCTACCCGCTCCCAGAGTAAGTCCGCTCGGGCGGTGATATTGAGCTCTCCCTCACTGCGCGCCAGCCAGTACAACCCCGGTTCCAGCCCCACTACGCGATTTACAAAGATCAGAAGATCGACCTGAGCAGGCTTGCCCAACGTCAGGAAAGGCACCGGTGCCTGCTCCGGCAATGTACGCCTTAGCCAGGCAAAGAAAAGATCAGACAGAATGCCCGTCCGACCATCCATGGACTGCGCGCTACGCCGTTGATGCAGCAATGGCCGCAGCAGTAGCTGGTCGTTTTCCTGGGTAACTACGCCCCGGGAAATAGGCATGTCGTAGGGCAAGCGCTTGGGCGCACGGCATGCGGCAGCGATCCGCCCAACCTCGGGCCACTCTACGTACTCTCGCGAAAGTCGATTAGGCGTGCCGGCGAGCTGCAACTGACTCAGCAGCTTGAACAGACTATCGGGCAAGGAAGGCTCGGCCGATTGCGGCGGACCGATCCAGAGCAGCGCCTCCATTTGCTCCTGCTCACCAAAGCCGTCTCGATCAACTCCAAACGCCGCATCGAGCGTTTCATCCGCCACGTCGTGAATCAGTCGTGTTTCCCAACCTTGCGCGGCGGCAGCAATGGCAATGGCGGCCAAGGCGTGGCCTATATCATGCTGACAGTAGCGCCAGGCTCGCTCGCCATATTTCCAGGCCTCACGCCAATAGATACTGGACAGTGCGACCAAAAAGCTCCCCGGCGGCAAGGCGCCAATGATGTCTTCATCCAGCACTTCGGGGAGCTCGGCGCGTACTTCCAGGGCATGCAGATCGGCCGTGTAATGTGTCATCAAGGCACGATCGTTCAGTACCCCCGGTGGCAGCAAGGCATAGGCTTCGGTGGGATGTAGATTGCCGGAGGAAGGATTCACTCGCAGCGCCCAGCGGCTGCTGCCCGACTCTTTCCAGGCGGAAATGGCCAAACTGTCATAAAACAGCCGAGAGATATTGGCCGGATCCAGCGGGGCAGGCTCGCCTACCGGGCCTGCAAAGACCTCATCGTACAGAGGCGAATCCTCCAGCATACGGCGCAGTAACGGAATGACTTCGCATCCCCGATAACGGCGGAATGGCGCAGGTTGGTTAGCCCAATCGAGCGCATCGGGTCCGCGGGCATAGCCCTCACGACGGTGCATGCTGAGCGAATGATAGGCTCTGACGATGTCTTCTGGGGTCATGCAGTCCTCTTTGTCATTAACAGGCATTCATGCTGTCGCCAGTTTCCAGTCTACTAATCCATTGATGGCGGCTGAGTCGATACAGAACATGGTGGCGCAAGGGGTGGCCTTCCGGCAGGTTTGGATGTTCAAAGTCGTCGGCCGGATCGTACTGCATACCCAATCGTGCCATCAGGCCGCGGGAGCGTTCGTTTTCAGGCACGGTAAACGCCACGATCTCTTCCAGGCCTACCTGCTCGAAGCCAAAGGCAAGCGCGGCTTCGGCAGCTTCATGGGCATAGCCTTCGTCCCAATATTCGGCACCCAGCCGCCAGCCGATCTCGACCGCCGGCGTAAAAGGTGCGTCGAAATTGGAATGCTCAAGCCCTACATACCCAATGAAAGGCGGGCCATTTCTGACCTCTACGGCCCACCAGCCATAGCCATGATCATGGAAGTGTGCCTGGATACGCTCGGTCAGCGCCTGCGTTTCAGCCTCACTCAGGCATTTGGGGAAAAATTCCATTACCCGAGGATCAGCGCTTTGTGCAGCGAAAGGCGTATAGTCTTCATTGCGCCAGGGGCGCAAAATCAAACGTTCGGTACGTAACACCTTGGGATAGGCCTGGCTCATCTCCACCCTCTTTTAAGGTCCTTTGATGTTGGGACTGTTGTGAAGCCAGAGTATTCCGTAAAGCCGGTTCGGTTTTTTGATAATGGCTACCGCTTGGCGAGATCGGCAGGAATCGTCATCATGAGCGCCCGTCGGCAGCATCGCCTGTATCTGCCGAAACTTGGCATTTAGCCGAATCCTAACAACTACATCTCTAAATTCGACCAATGTATTGACCTTCACTGAGCAATATGGCCGGCGAATGGTCCTACATCATTAATGCGTTCTTTTCAGGCTGCTGCACACACATGACTTCCAAGAATTCGGACAATCTCAATTCTGCCGACCGCAATAAAGTGGTAAAGGGTATGCCAGAAGAAGTCCGTAGCCAGCAAGGCGATATCTTTTTCGCTGCGGTTAGAATGACCCGCATGCCCATGATCGTGACCGACCCACGGCAGGACGATAATCCCATTATTTTTGCCAACGACGCCTTCCTGAAAACGACGGGCTATGAAGAGCATGAAGTACTGGGACGCAACTGCCGTTTTCTTCAAGGCCCGGAAACGGACCGGGAGACCATCCGGCAGATCCGCGAAAGCGTCGAGTCCCGTCATGAATGCAATACCGAGTTATTGAATTACCGCAAAGATGGCTCGACCTTCTGGAATGCCTTGTATATTTCTCCGGTCTACAACCAAGCAGGCGAGCTGGTGTATTTCTTTGCTTCGCAACTGGATGTCAGCCGTCGCCATGACGCCGAAGAGGCCTTGCGGCAATCCCAGAAAATGGAGGCGTTGGGTCAGCTCACCGGCGGCATTGCCCATGATTTCAACAATCTGTTGCAAGTCATGGTGGGTTATCTGGACATTCTCCGGATCAACCTGGATCGCCCGGAAATGGACAGGGAAAAGGCCAAGCGCCATGTCGACAACACCCGGGAAGCGGTCAATCGCGCGGCCACACTGACGCAACAACTTCTGGCGTTTGCCCGCAAGCAGCGCCTGACCGGTCGAACGTTGAACATCAACGAGCTGATTGAAGAGCGACTCGACCTGCTGTATCGAACGCTGGGAGAGCCCTATCAGCTAACGACTCGGCTGGCGCCTGACCTCTGGAATTGCAAGATAGACCCGACCCAGGCCGAAATGGCGCTCATCAATATCCTGGCGAACGCACGTGACGCCATGGAATCGCGGGGCGAAGGTCGTGTCACGATCGAAACCCGCAACATTGAAGTGACGCCAGAGGATATGGCCTACGGAGGCCTGACTCCTGGCCGCTATGCCTGCATCGCCATTACCGATACCGGAGAGGGCATTCCAACAGAAGTGCTTGGACGGGTCCTCGATCCGTTCTTCACAACCAAGGAAGAAGGCAAAGGGACCGGTCTTGGTCTATCCATGGTGTATGGCTTCATGAAGCAGTCCGGCGGCGCGGTTCGTGTGTACTCCGAGGCCGGTATGGGTACGACGGTCCGCCTGTATTTCCCGACGACACAAAGTGAAATCATCCAGCAGCCTGCCGAATCCAATGGCACCAGCGAGGAGCCCGGTAACGAGACTATCCTGGTTGTGGATGATCGAGAAGAAGTGGCAGCGCTGGCGCAGGCGATTCTTGAGGAGTTCGGCTATTCGGTTCGGGTCGCCTACAATGGCAAGGAAGCGCTGGCTACCCTGGAGCAGCATGGCGATATCCAGATGCTCTTTAGCGACCTGATCATGCCCGGCGGCATGAATGGCGTAATGCTCGCCCAGGAAGCCCGCCGACGCTGGCCTCATATCCGCGTCCTGCTCACGACCGGCTATGCCGATACCACGCTGGAACGTGGGCAGACGGATACCTCTGAATTCGAAGTGCTGAGCAAGCCCTACGGTCGCCTGGAACTCGCGCGTCGAGTCAGGAAGATACTGGACGGAGCAGGATGAATGACAATGAGGGTGTGATGGAGGAAGACGACCATTACGAGTGCAGCGCCGAAAGTGACTCACCAGCCAGTCTGGAAGCCTTTCTCAGTTGCCTCGAAGAGGTCGGGCGCAGCCCGGAAAAGGTTTCCGTGGGCCACTTGATCGATGCCATCGGGAGTCGCTCCTACGGTCCACTTCTTCTGCTTGCAGGCATCATTGCCCTGTCTCCCCTGACGGGCATTCCTGGTGTTGCCACCGTCATCTCGATCTATGTCGTTCTGGTGAGCGTACAACTGCTCATCGGCCGCAAGCATTTCTGGCTGCCGCGCTGGGCACTGAAACGTCAGGTTCCGCGTGGCAAGCTACGAAAATCACTGCGCATGCTGCACCCTACCGCACGTTTCGTAGATCGCTTTTTGAAACCACGTCTGACCTTCCTAACCAAGGGTATCTTCCAGCACATCACGGCGCTGCTCTGCATTGGGGTCGCGGTATGCATGCCGGTTCTGGATCTGGTGCCCTTCGCCAATACCACGGCCGGAGCCGCCATGACGGCGTTCGCTATCTCGTTGATTGCCCGTGATGGACTTATATTCCTGCTGGCCAGCGGATTCTGTTGCGGTATCGTCTGGCTGCTCATCAGTCTCCTGCTCTAGCCATCAGCCTTTTCATGACAGCACTTCCTCTGGTTTACCACGACGATTACAGCCCACCCTTTCCACCCGAGCATCGGTTTCCGATGGAGAAGTTTCGCCTGCTCTATGAGCACTTGAGCGAAAGCGGACTGGTGACGGCTGACAACCTGTACCGCCCGGAATTGCCTAAGCCAGAAGTGCTGGCCCTGGCTCACGATCCGGTCTATGTCGAGCGCTACATGGGCGGCGAGCTGTCCCATGCCGAGCAGCGCCAGCTGGGTCTGCCCTGGAGCGAGGCACTGGCACGACGAACCATTCGCGCTGTGGGCGGCTCGCTATTGACGCTGGAGCTGGCGTTGCAACACGGGCTGGCCTGCCATATGGCTGGGGGCACGCACCATGCACATCATGATTACCCAGCTGGGTTTTGTATCTTCAACGACTTGGCCATCATGGCGTTGTATCTCTTGGAAAGCGGCAAGGCGGGACGCGTTCTGATCTTTGACTGCGATGTTCACCAGGGGGACGGCACTGCCCGAATTCTTGAACATGTTCCCGATGCCGTCACGGTGTCGCTGCATTGCCAGACCAACTACCCGGCACGTAAGGCACAGAGCGATTGGGACATTCCATTACCCAAGGGCATGGGTGATGCGGGGTATTTGCATACCGTTGAGGAAGCACTGAATTACCTGTTACCTCTCTACCAGCCTGACGTTGTGCTCTATGATGCCGGTGTCGATGTGCACGCCAGCGATGCCCTGGGCTATCTCATGCTGACGGACGAAGGCATCGCTGCACGGGACGAATACGTCATCCGCCATTGCCTGAGCCGGGACATCCCGGTCGTCGGCGTGATTGGCGGCGGCTACGACCGGGACCGAGCTCTGCTGGCCAGACGGCACGGCATCCTGCATCACAGCGCCGCCAAAGTCTGGGCTAGTGGGCTTGCGCCGGGCTAGAGCTTCATGGGTCTGGGCTTGGAGCCATCGGAAAAGCGGGTAAACCGGAACTCATAAGGATCAACGATCGGCCTGGCGCCTGTTACCAGGTCTGCTGCCAGCTGCCCAACCGCAGGCCCCACGCCAAACCCATGACCGGAAAGCCCTGTCGCCACAACCAATCCAGGCACTGCATCAATCTCGGAGATAACAGGAACGGCATCCGGGGTTACGTCGATCAGCCCCGCCCACTGCTGGGCGATCTGTGCCTTGGCAAACACTGGAAACTGACGAACCAGTTGATTCATGGCGTTCAGGTTCTGCTGAGGATCCGGGTAAGGATCCAGCACGCGCATGTATTCGTAGGGAGACGGGCGATCCAGCGGGACAGGTTTGCCTTCATGCCATTCCTGGCGGAAGCGCTCGTCAAACCGGATCCGCAGGCTCGACCATTCCGATTTCAAGGTCGGTAAAAAGTCCAGAAAGAAGCGGAAGCTGTCGGGTACCAGCGAAGCGATATTCACGCTGCCATTGGCAATGGTATAGCCACCGTCCAGGCGTTTGCGAAATGCCACGTCGCGCGTCCAGAGCGTACAGTCAGGCCCCTCCTCCAGCGGCGCCGTCCGCAGTACGCTGTTGCGTACCTTGAGTTGTGGCAGTCGCACGCCAAGGTCCTTCAGAAAACGGCTCGACCAAGCCCCACCTGCCAGGATTACGGACTCGCAGGCAATTCGGCCTCGTTCGGTAATGGCTGCACTGACCCGCCCAGCCGACAGCTCCAGCCCCCGCACGGCGCAGTCGGTCAGAATGACAGCCCCGAACCGCTGGGCCGCCGTTGCGATCGCAGGTGCTGCTTTCTGGGGCTCGGCGCGCCCATCGGTAGGGCAATAGATACCGCTTTTCCAGCTGACTTCGCCGGCTGGCAGCAACTGCTTGAGCTCGCTGCCAGACACCATGCGCACGTCTATATCATGCTGACGCGCCACACTGATCCATTTTTCATAGTCGGCCTCCTCCTGTTCGGATTCGGACGAAAACAAAATGCCGGAGCGGCGAAAACCGGTTTCACCCTGTACAACCTCATTGAGACCCTCCCAGAGCCTCAGGCTTTCAACTGCCAGCGGAATCTCGCGGGGGTCACGGTACAGCTTGCGCACCCACCCCCAGTTGCGGCTGGACTGTTCTCCAGCGATATAACCCTTCTCGCAGAGCACCACGGAAATGCCTTCCCGCGCCAGCGCCAATGCCGCGCTGGTCCCGGCAATGCCTCCGCCGATCACAACGACCTGAACCTTGGCTGGTAGCGCCTTATCCGCCTTGACTAGATCAACCTCGGGTCCCATCCACCACGCTCCGTTCATCGATAATCGGTTAGTCACGCAAGAGCTATGCCCTGTTCAATCGTACACCAACGGGATTCTGCTGGTACTTCGCGGTAAACTGGCGGGCTTTCTCTACCTGCGATGGCTGTCATGTCCCCACACGTGCCTACTCATTCCCGTACCGCCGCCATTATCGGCGGTGGGCCTGCCGGCCTTATGGCTGCCGAAGTTCTGGCCGGTACTGGTGTAACAGTAGACGTATATGACGGTATGCCCTCAGTCGGACGCAAGTTTCTTCTGGCCGGGGTAGGCGGCATGAACATTACCCACGCCGAAGACCAACCCGCCTTTCGCTCCCGTTACCGCGAGCGTGAAACCGCCCTTTCCCGCTGCCTCGACGGATTCGACAGTCATAGCTTGCGAGATTGGATTCATGGGCTGGGCATCGAGACGTTTGTCGGCAGCTCAGGCCGCGTCTTTCCCACAGACATGAAGGCCGCTCCTCTGCTCCGAGCCTGGCTGCATCGCCTGCGGGAAGCAGGCGTTCGCATTCATACGCGGCACCGCTGGTTGGGCTGGAACGAGCACGGCGCCCTGCGTTTTTCCACTCCGGCTGGGGAAACCTGCCTGCGCGCCGAAGCGACAGTCTTGGCCCTGGGTGGAGCTAGCTGGCCGCGACTGGGCTCCGATGGGGTGTGGACAGGATATCTTGAGGAACAGAGTATTGCCCTTGCCCCGCTACAACCAGCCAACTGCGGTTTTGAGGTCGCTCAGTGGAGCGATCATTTACGCAGCAAGTTTGCCGGCTCGCCTATCAAGCCTGTAGCCATGATGCTTAAAGACGGTACTCGCCGCCAAGGCGAATTCGTGCTGACTGAGACAGGCATTGAGGGCAGTCTGGTCTATGCCCTGTCGGCTGAAATTCGCACCGAACTGCTCCGTACCGGCTCCGCCACCCTATACCTGGACCTTGCGCCTACCAAGGAACAGAGCGCGCTTGCCGCGGCGCTAAGCAAGCCGCGCAAAGGCAAGTCCATGGCCAATCACCTGCGTGCCCATGCCGGGCTGGAAGGCGCTCGCTCTGCCCTGCTGCGGGAGCTGGCTCCCGCCAAGGCGTTTGATGACATGCAGCATCTGGCAGCCGCGATCAAATCGTTACCCCTGACTGTAATCCGTCCCCGTCCTATCGAGGAAGCCATCAGTTCGGCGGGCGGCGTACCGTTCGAAGCGCTGAACGAGCAGCTCATGCTCAATGCCCTGCCGGGCGTGTTCTGTGCCGGTGAAATGCTGGATTGGGAAGCGCCTACGGGAGGCTATCTGCTGACGGCCTGCTTTGCTACTGGCCGTACCGCCGGCCTGGGTGCTGCAGCCTGGCTGCAGCAGTAAACCGCTTATTGTGCGGCCTTGATCACAGCCCTCCTGTCGGATGCCCCGAACCGCCTCGTCATGCCCATGGTCAGCTCTCATAGAGCCCGTGACGAGGCTTACTACCGTGCTTATCCTTATGATGAGAGAGCCTGACCATGAATGCTATCGACCTCCTGAAAAACGATCATAAAACCATTCTCGATATTCTTGAGCAGCTGAGCAGCACCTCCGAGCGCGCCGTAAAAAAGCGTCAGGATCTGGTGCAAAAGCTTGAACACGAGCTGACACTCCATACGCATATCGAGGAAGAGATTTTCTATCCGGCGTTCAAGGCGGCGGGCAAGAAAGAAGAAGCAAAGATGTATTACGAAGCGATTGAAGAGCATCGGGCAGTCGACTCGCTAGTGTTGCCGCACATCAAGGCTACAGCGCCTGATAGCCTGGAGTTTTCTGGCCGCGTGAAAGTGGTCAAGGAACTGCTTGAGCATCACATCGAAGAGGAAGAAGAAGAGATGTTCAAGGATGCCCAGGAATTGCTGGCGTCCCAGCTGGACGAGCTGGGCACACAAATGCAGGAGCGCAAAAAGTCGCTCAAGCAAGAGCTCAACGCACGCAAAGCGGCTTGAGCCCTGACAGTCTCTGTAACGCCGGACGGTGTTACAGAGACTGCACGATCATCTACTTCTTCTTGCCGAACCCAGGCATCTTGCGAACCGGCTTTACCGACGGCTTGTCGTTCTCGATCCAGCGCCCCAGAGGCTTCCCGCTTTTAGCGTCGCTTACTGAGCCTACCTTAGGTTTCTTCGGCTTCTTCGGCTTTTTCATCACAACGCCACCAGGACCGGTTTGCGGCACCTTGTGATCAGGAATGAAATCCGGCTCGTCCCGTCGCGCAATGGTTTGTCCAATCAGCGTCTCAATGGCTGCCAAGTGGTCGACTTCATCGGCAGCTACCAGGGAAACGGCCGCCCCGGTCGCACCGGCACGCCCTGTACGTCCAATACGGTGAACGTAATCTTCCGCCACGATGGGTAGATCCAGATTGACCACGAGCGGCAAGTCCTGAATATCCAGACCTCGTGCGGCCACGTCAGTCGCCACCAGAACATCCGCTTCACCCGCCTTGAACCGAGCCAGCGCACGCAGACGAGCCGGTTGAGGCTTGTCGCCATGAATCGACTCGGCACGAATACCTTCCTGCGTCAGCGTTTCCACCAGCTGGTCGACACCCTTACGGGTCTTGGCAAATACCAGCACCTGCCCCCAGCGCTTTTGCGCATAAAGGTGGCAGAACAGTTCCGCCTTACGCTTTTTGTCCACGGGAATCAGCCACTGCTTGACGCTCTTGGTGGTCGTGTTGCGCGGACTGATATCGATGGTCAACGGATCGCGCAGCAGTGGCTTGGCCAGATCACGAATGGCTTCAGAGAACGTGGCAGAAAAAAGAAGTGTCTGCCGACGCTGGGGCACCATGACAAAAATCTCGCCCAGCTCGCGGGAAAAGCCCAGATCCAGCATTCGATCCGCTTCGTCGAGGATCAGCGTCTGTACCTGATCAAAGCGCACAGCGTTCTGGTTGAACAAATCCAGCAAACGACCTGGCGTGGCGACCAGCACATCCACCCCTTTACGCAACTTCATCATCTGCGGATTGATGCTGACGCCGCCATACACCACCGCCGTACGCAGCGGCAAATGCTGCCCGTAATCACGTACGCTGGTGTGAACCTGCTCGGCGAGTTCGCGGGTTGGCACAAGAATCAATGCACGGACTCGGTTCGCCGTGACTGCCGGGCCCTCCTGAACGAGGCGCTGCAGTGTCGGCAAAGCAAAGCCAGCTGTCTTGCCTGTACCCGTCTGGGCCGCGGCAAGCAGATCGCGGCCTTTGAGTACCGCAGGAATGGCCTGAGCCTGGATCGGAGTCGGAGTGGTGTGTTCCAGCGCGTCGAGCACACGCAACAAAGGCTCGATCAGGCCGAGTTCGGCAAAAGTCATGACGCTAACCGCAATGAAGAAAAGGACGAAATTGTAGGCGCCAAGCAACGTAGCGTCGAGCGCGGCCATCGGAGCGGTAGACAAACGCCGACTCCTGCCCTGCCGAATGAACGCTTTTGCACCCCGTTTTGAGGGTTACGCCGCTTTAATGGATCTTTTCTTGAACGCTCAGCTATTCGTGCAGACCAACTCTTAAAGGATGCCCTGGACGTCTCAGGCGGTAACCCTCATGTATGGCCTTACCGATCAAGGATCTGATGAATTCGACTGGCACAGCCAGATATCGAACAATCCAGCAAGGAGACTCCATGAAAGCTGTCGTTTATAACGGCCCTCGTGATGTCAGCATCAAGAATGTCACCGATGCCAAGATCGAAAAACCTACAGATGCTCTGGTGCGTATCACTACTACCAACATCTGCGGCTCTGACCTTCACATGTATGAAGGCCGTACCAGTTTTGAACAAGGCCGCATCCTGGGCCACGAAAATCTGGGTCAGGTAGTCGAAATCGGCTCGGGTGTTGATCGCGTCAAGGTCGGTGATTATGTATGCCTGCCCTTCAACATCGGCTGCGGCTTTTGCGAGAACTGCGAAAAAGGCCTGACCGGATTCTGTCTGACCGCCAACCCCGGTAGTGCGGGTGCGGCATATGGCTTTGCGGAAATGGGCCCTTATGAAGGCGGCCAGGCTGAGCTGCTGCGCGTTCCCTACGCCGACTTCAACTGCCTGGTACTGCCCGAAGATGCCCAGGAGAAAGAGGACGATTACGTCATGCTCTCCGACATCTTTCCCACCGGCTGGCATGCAACCGAACTGGCGGGCCTTTTACCGGGTGAATCAGTCGCCATCTACGGGGCCGGTCCTGTAGGGCTGATGGCTGCTCACTCGGCCATGATCAAAGGGGCTTCGCAGGTCTTCGTGGTCGACACGCACCCTGACCGGCTCGCATTGGCCGAGCGTCTGGGGGCAATTGCCATCAACGGCGCAGAAGGCGAGGCGGTCGAACAGATTCTCAACAAAACCAATGGCCGAGGTACGGACCGCGGCTGCGAGTGTGTGGGCTATCAATGCTGCGACCGCCATGGTCATGAAGCCAATCACCTCACCATGAATAATCTGGTTGCCTCGACCAAGGCAACTGGAGGCATCGGCGTAGTGGGTGTTTTCATACCGCAGGACCCAGGCGCACAGAATGAACTGGCAAAGGAAGGCAAAATGGCCTTTGACTTCGGTCAGTTCTGGTTCAAGGGTCAGCAGATTCGGACAGGTCAGGCCAACGTAAAGGCCTACAACCGTCGCCTAAGCGCCCTGATTCATGCTGGACGCGCCACTCCCTCGAAGATCATCTCCCATAGCCTCAAGCTGGACCAGGCCCCGGACGCCTATAAGCATTTCGATGCCCGGGACGATGGCTGGACCAAAGTGGTGCTCAAGCCTGCGGCTTGACTTCCGCCTCGGCAAGGTTCGCTTTGCGAGCCTTGCCTCGCGCCCGCCACTGTGGAAGCCCGACCAGTATCACAGCCGCCACGATTACTATCATGGCCATCCATTCCGCCTGACCTATCCTTTCCCCGGCAAACACAATCCCCAGCAGCACCGCCACGACCGGATTGACATAGGCGTAACTGGTCGCTGCGGCCGGTCGTACATGTTTTAGCAGATACATGTAAGAGCTGAACGCGATGATCGAGCCAAACACGATGAGATACCCCAACGCCAACCAGCCGTCCATGGTCGACGGTGTGGTCAACGGTTCACCGCTGAGACGGCTGCCAATGAATAGAATGCCTCCGCCCACAATCATCTCGACGGCACTGGCCATCGGCCCTGCCGGCAGTGGCAGATGACGGCTCCACACTGAACCGAAAGCCCAGCTGGCAGCTGCAAATAGGGTAATCACCGCCCCCAGGGGGGTCGTCTGCATGTTCTCGCCCAGGTTCAGCAGCAGAATGCCAATGAATCCCAAGCCAATCCCAGCCCATTCGAGCCGGGTATTGTGCTGTCCCCAGAACAGGCCGAAGCACAAGGTGAAGAGCGGTACCGTAGCCACGGCCAGCGCGGCCACTCCAGAGGCAACCCCCGAGTGTTCGGCCAGGGTCACACCGCCATTTCCGCAACTGAGCAGCAGAAACCCGACCAAGCCGCCACCTACCCACTCACGCCGTGTCGGCATGGGGGCTCCTCGGGAAAGTTGCCAGACAAACAACAGGCTGCCAGCAATCAGAAAACGTAAACCGGCCATCAACAAGGGCGGCCACGACTCAACACCGATGCGAATGACCAGATAGGTCGAGCCCCAAATAACGTAGAGCGCGAAAAAAGCACACAACAAAAGCAACAGCGAACGGCTATCCCGGGCAGGCATGGTGGCAACTCTTATGATTGAAATCCTGGTAGCTGAGTCGTACGGGTGATCAAGAACCGGAAAACGTATTCAAGCAGCAGGCTCCTTGCTATAGGAAGCGGCCCTCTCGGCCAGGCGCAGCGTGCAATCCTGAATACGGTCAGAGTCAATCAGCGGCTTACGAACCAGACCATTAGTTTAGAAAGAGCAAGCGAGCGCGTTAATGCGATAAGCTTGTTTTTTCTGCACCCCTGCCTTCGTTTCAAAGGTCTTTTGATAAAACAGGCGAGGTTTCCAAACCGTCACAGGAGGACGTATGGATCACTATGACCGACAGATCATCAATGCCTTACTGGAAAATGGCAGAGCCTCGTTTGCCGACCTGGCGCAGCGAGTTAATCTGTCGGCGCCTGCGGTAGCAGAACGTGTCGCGAAACTGGAAGCCAGCGGTGTCATTACCGGCTATCACGCGTCGGTCAACCTCAAAGCCCTTGGCCAACCAATCGAATGTCTGATTTCAGTAACACTGACCAAAACCAGCAGCGACAAACTGTTCGATGAGCTGGCCGCGATTCCGCAGCTTATCGCCTGCCATCGCGTAACGGGTGAGTCCTGTATCGTGCTGCGGGCAGCCGTGGCAGACATGGCTGAACTGGAGGCGCTCATCGATCGGCTGATGCGCTACGGCATGAGCAAGACGTCGATCATTCTATCGACGCCTTTCGAAAGACAGACTCCAGCCAAACTGTATCCGGCAGTCGAGGACGCTCGATCCATCCGCCGCGCCTGATGTTCAGCGCAACAGCAAACCGTCCTCGATGACGACGTATTCGTCCGCTGCCCGGATCAAGGCATGCGCCGTGAGACCAGGAGCCCCATAGACACGGGTATGAACGCCGTAACACTCACGGACCTTCTCCAGCAGGAGGTCAAAGTCACCGTCTCCTGAAGCCAGGACGATTTCATCGACCTTGGGCGCAGCATCGAGCACATCGATTGTGATACCTACGTCCCAATCGCCTTTGGCGGAACCGTCACTGCGCTGAATATAGGGTTTGAGCTTTACCGTAAAACCCAGATTACGCAGGATCTGCTGGAACTGTTGTTGCCGGCTGTCTCCTCGCTCGATGGCATAGGCTGACGCAAACACCAGTTCGCCCCGTTGCGAGATTTCCTTTAGGAAGTTCGCGTAATTGAAGTGGCAGCCATGCGTATGGCGAACCGTGTAATAGATATTCTGAACATCGACGAACACAGCAATCTTCTTCACAACACTCCCATCGACTAACGTCGCGTACATCAAGATCATTTCTATCCGGGTCACTCCGCCCCGATACGCTCCTCTACCACCGGCCTGAAGCCGTTTTTACAGAATAGGTCACTTGAAACGACAAAGGCAGCCAATTGGGCTGCCTTTGCTTTCGAACGGTCGATTAGATGAACTGATCGTCATCCCCACCATCGTCAAAAAAGCCACTGTCGTCGCTTCCGTAGTCGGCTTGCTGGAAGCCGCCGTCACCGTAGCCATCATCATAGCCGCCAGCGTCGCTGGCCGGCGTCAAACCACTGTCCTGGCTCCCAGTATCGCTGGCCAAGTCTGCCGCAGGTTCTTCATTGATGATGTTGACGATTTCCTGCGGCTGGGAATCGTGAAACATGCTGGAAATAGTTTCCGCCAGCAATACACCGCCGGCCACCCCCACAGCAGTCTGCATTGCTCCCCCTAAAAAGCTGCCCGCTCTGGAGGGCGCAGCCGGTGCGGCATTGTAGCCATACCCTGGATTAGGCTGACCATACCCAGGCGCCTGGCCATAGGAAGGCGCCTGACGCGGGCCCGGGTCGGTCCAGCCACCACGAGATGCCTGAGCTTGTGCCTGACTCTGCGATCGCGACTGCTCCTGCTGGGAGCCGCCACCAAACAGGTTGGACAGAAAGCCACCGCTGCTCGGCTTGTTCTGCTGCATCTGCGCCACCTGCGATTCCAGATCGCGCACCCGCTGATCCAGACGTTTGAGTGCCGCTTCCTGGATCAGGATGACCTGAGCCATATAGTACGGTGCGGCGGGCTGTTGATGCAGGCGTTCCTGAATATAAGCTTCAGCCTGAGCGTCGCGGCTGGCGGTTTGAGCCTCCGCATCCTTGAGGCGCGTAAACAGGCCTTCGATCAGTTGTTTCTCTTCAGATTGCATGTGACCTCCCGAAGACGGCCAAGAAACGAAAACCCAGGCGCCGTAGACCTGCACAGGTGTTCGTGAATATCGACTCATGGTCCGCTGGCAGATCGGTTTCTACCAGCGGACCGGCCCTTTATAAATGCCGGTCAGCCCCGGATATTTCAATCCTGTCCCCGCAGCCATTCAGAATCGATTCAGCTCGACGCCTCCTTGCTAGGCGGCGTGCCGCGGAAGGCATCTTTCTGCTTGACCTCATCCAGCTTTACAGGCCGACCGGTTCGCGCCGATTCATACAAGGCTTCCATGATGCGCTGATCCTGTAGTCCCTCCTCACCGGGGGTGTAAGGCTTCTTACCGGTTACGACGCATTCGGCGAGATGGTCCATTTCGATAGCGAACTGGTTCTTGTCGGGGGCATTGATCTGTTCCACCACCGGCGCGACGAACTCCGTCGTGTTCTGCGACTCCTGACTGCGCTTGAGCTGAAGGTTCCGGTAGGAAAACGCAGGGTCCATTTCTACCCATCCCTTGTCCCCTACGACCCGATAGCGTTTGGAATTGAATGTGGAGTAGCTGGTCATGCACTGCACATGTACACCACTGGGGAATCGCATCTGCCAGAGCATGGCCTCCTCGACTTCCTTGAAGCGCGGGTCATCCGGCGTGCTGTACTGCGTGGCGAACACCTCGACCGGCTCTTCGCCCAACAGAAAGCGCGCGGTGTTCAGGCAATACAGGCCTATATCCGGCAAGGCCCCACCACCGGCCAAGGCTTTCTTGTGCCGCCATTGGTCCACATTTTCCTTGGACTGATTCTGACAGTTCGCCATCTCCAGCAGCTTCACAGTGCCAAGCCCGGTTCCGTTGCGCAGCCACTCCATTACCTGGCGGTTACGCGGCTCATACTGAATGCGATAAGCCACCATCAATAACCGATTGGCCTGAGCGCAGGCCTCGATCATTTCCTGGCATTCCTTTACGGAATTGGCCATGGGCTTCTCGCACAGGACATGCTTGCCCGCCCTGGCGGCTCGCAGCGTGAACTCATGGTGCATGCTGTTGGGCAATACGATATAGACGACATGCACGTCCGGGTTATCACGGATCTGATCAAAGCTCTGGTAGTTGTAGAGACCGCTTTCGGGCACGTTGTACATCTGGGCGACACGCATCGCCTTTTCGCGATCTCCGCTGACCAGCGCGGTCACCTTGCATCGCTTGGAGGACGCAAAAGCTGGCAGGATCTCCTCAAGCGACAGCCTTCCCAGGCCCACAACTGCAACCCCGACACGCTGATCACGCCCCAGTTGAACCGGCATGTCCGTCTTGTCGCTTTTGCCTTCCTGCATATGCGGCAGTGTAATGGGCTTGGGCAACTGCTCTGCTGGCTGGCCCGCCCCGCCCGTAGGCACCGCCTGGGCAGCGCCAGCCGTATTCTGGGCCCAGGCACTGTTGCTGGCCAGACCAAGCACACCGGCTGCTACCGCACCCTGTCCGGCATATATGAGAAATTTACGACGTCCGCCCAGACCATCTGACGCATTGCTCATAAGGCTCTCCTGAAAGTAGGCTTTGTGTTCAGAAGGCCTGCGAAACGCGCAAGTTCCTCGCGTTTGTTACAAGACATGGACAACCGACCAAGGGCGTGTACAGTTTCCAGCTCCCCACCTTAGAGCGCTTTCATGACCACAGAGCCCGCTGCCCTACTGATCATTGACCAGCAACAAGGTATCCAGTCACCTGCGCTGGGACCACGTAACCACCCCGAAGCTGAGCAGCGGATCGCGGCCCTGCTCATGGTCTGGCGTGAACAACATTGGCCGATCGTTCATGTGCGTCATATCTCACGTGATCCGCAATCTGTTTTCGCACCAGGCCAGCCAGGCGTAGCGTTTCAGCCGCGCCTGTGCCCGTTGCCCCAGGAAATGGTCTTTGAGAAGAACGTTACCGATGCCTTTATCCATAGCGGCCTTGAGCGCTGGCTACATACCCGCGGCATCAAGCAGGTTGTGATTACCGGCGTAGCCAGCGAGAATTCGGTGGAAGCAACTGCCCGGACGGCCAGCAACCTGGGGTTTGCCACGCGTGTAGTGGAGGATGCCTGCTACACCTTTGCCAAGACGGACTTTTATGGCACTCCCCGAAGCGCCGAAGAGGTTCACGCCATGGCCATGTCCAACCTGCAACGAGAATATGCCGACGTCATGACGGCAGCCCAGCTGCTGTCAGGCCTCGGTTTTACCCTGTCAGAAAACGGCTGACAAAAGCCGTTCCGCTCTTATCGGACAAGCGAGTCATGACGCCTTTCAATATCCTGCGCGATGCACTGTATTTTTTCTCCCGCCACCTGGTTTCGCTGCTGATCCTTTGCCTGCCCTGGCTGATCATAGAAAGCGTGGCACGCTGGCAGGTGGTTCAGCACTTCGGGACCGAAGGAGGCCTTTGGGAGCTGCTGGTTGGTGTAATGTTCTATCCGATCTACACCGGCTCACTTATCCTGTTTCTGAATGCCCGTAGCCACGGCCATATGCCTCCGATTACCGAGCTGTGGGGTCATGCCCTTCGTCTATGGCCCCGCTTCGCCATCATGGCGGGCCTGGTGGCCTCGCTGGTCGTGCTCGGCTTTTCGCTGATGATCGTGCCGGGTTTTCTGGTCATGGTGAAGTTTGCCTTTGCCGAGCCCATGCTGGTCCTGCGTGGCATGGCCCCGCTGGAGGCCATGAGCGCCAGCTTCCAGAAGACTCGCGGACATTTCCTGACCCTGCTGCCACTGATCCTAATCACGCTTCTACCCGCCTGGCTACTGGATGCCTGGATCAGTAGTCAATTTGGCGATACGCCAGCCCTGCAAATCATTTTGCAGAGCCTGTCTGGTCTGCTCCAGCTCATCTCTTCGATCGCCATATTTCGCCTGTTCATGATGGCTGACCGTTCGTCTTGAAGCCATCGAGTCTCAAGCCAGGCGGCCGCTACCCTTAAGGCGGGTCCTCCCATACAGGCGGGGCTGGATCCCGCCATAACAATAAATACGCCTGATCAGCCTTGCGGAGTATGTCGCGATGAGCGAGCTCCTGACTGTCCCTGTATCATCGCCTACCGTGCTGCTCGTTGATGAAGACACCAGCACCCTCTCTCACCTTGAAGCTTTACTAGCCAGCCTGAGTTGTACGGTTTATGCCGTCCATAATGGACCAGAAGCGCTAGCACTACTGGATCAGCACCCTATTGATTTGGTTATTTCCGACGCGCTTATCGCAGGTGTGGATGGCGCCTCCTTTATGGCTGCCGTACAAGCGCGCAACCCCGGCTGTTTACGTATTCTACTGACCAGCCAGCCAGACCTTGCCACATTGATCGATGCCATAAATGCAGGCGAGATCTATCACTATTTCAGCAAGCCATGGCACCCTGAGGAATTACGGCTGAATGTGCAGAAAGCACTTGCCTATCAGCAGGCACGACATGAGCGGCATCGGCTCGAAGCGCTTACTCGAGACCAGAACGCTCAGCTTCGCCAACTTAACGAGACCCTGGAAAAACGGGTCGAGGCACGTACTGCCGAGCTTCAGCAAACGGCAGACATGCTCGATCTCTCTTTCGCCGAGCTGCATCGTAGTTATGTCACCAGTACGGAAGTCTTCTCCCTACTTATCAACCAGCGACTGCCCAAGGACAAGCAAGCGAATGCGCAAGTTATCGCCTTGATACGTGCCTACTGCGAGCAATATACGTTCAATGAGAGCACCACGCGTGTCTTGTCAATGGCGGCTGCGCTATACAACATTGGAAAACTGCCGTGGAGCGATGCGCTGATTACCACGCCCTACGAACACTTGCATCCCAACGAGCGAGAAACCTACCGCCATTATCCGGCCAAGAGCGAATCCCTATTGATGGCGCTTGAGCCTCTGCAGGATAGCGCCCACCTGATTCGTCATCATCAGGAGCGCTGGGACGGTAACGGTTTTCCAGATCACCTCAAGGGTGAGGCAATTCCGTTAGGCGCTCGGTTACTCAAGCTTGCCATCGACTTCGTCGAGCTACAGCTGGGCTTGGTCATGGATAGACGCCTGAGTCACGATGAGGCGTTGCTATTCATACGTAAATACGCAGGCAAACTGTACGATCCTGAACTCGTAGAACCCTTCATCAAGACCTGCATACACTGTCTGCCCCACGTACGAATTGGTGATCCTAATATCCATGCGCTGAGCACACACCAGCTCAGGGCCGGCATGATCCTGGCAAGCAACCTTCATGCTGATAACGGCATGCTGTTATTGAATGAAGGTAAGGTGCTGACCTTGCCTCTGATTGATAAATTGATCGCATTCGAAGAAATCGAAGGCGGACATTACACAGTGCTTGCCAGGCTTCCTGCCCAAAGAGACTCGGCCGCATAAGCGGCCGGATCCTGGCTTACCACATCAGATCGTCAGGAATCTGATACGCCGCGTATGGATCGTCCGCATCTGGCGCTTCATTCTGCACATTGAGCAACACGACCCGACGCGGGTCACGCTCCTGGATGCGCTCAGCCGTTGCGCGGGGTACTACATCATAACGGCCTTCGTGTCGCACGATCCCCAGGCTACCCTTGCTCAACTTCTCACGCATCAAGGCATTGACCGGGACGCGCTTGACCTTCTTCTCATCAACGAAATTATAGTAATCGTCGCTTTCAAGCTTTGGCAGGCGACTCCCTTCGATCAACTGCTTGATCTGAGCCTGCTCAGCCTTGCGCCGCTTCTTTTCTTCCTGTTGACGATTAAGCTCCTGATCCCGGGCAAGCTTTTCAGCCTGGGCCTGTTGGGCAGCCAGTCTCTGGGACTCATCCTTCTCAGCCTGCCCGCGGTGCTCCATACGGGTTTGCTTCTGCTTTTGCTTGGTAGCCTGCTTGGCTTGTTTCTCGTTGACCAAACCCGCCTTCAGGAGCTGGTCGCGCAAAGACATACTCATGGGTGCAACTCGTTCTAAAGCCCGTCGGGCGGGCATGTTACGTTAAAAGACGCATAGTACCCGGACGGTCGGCCCCTAGGCCAGCCGACAATCGGAATCGTCAATGTTCGCCAACCATCCTGTGCATTGATTTTGCGCAGTGCAAGCATGGGTATAGAGTGAAATAATCACCACCATACAGTCAGCGCGTTAATATTGGCACACTACGCCACTGAAATGCTTAGCCTGCTAACCAGCTCAACCTGAAAAGCCGAGCCCCATGATTACCTTTATTATTCTTGCCCTATTCGTTGCCAGCGTACTGTTCGTACATCTGCGCGGCCGCTCACGCCTGCCATTCCTGCGTCAGCTGGTCAATCATTCTGCGGTCTTCGCGCCCTACAATTCCCTGATGTATCTGTTCTCTAGCGTACCCTCCAAGCCTTACCTTGATCGTGAGCGTTTCCCGGAACTGGATGTGCTCAAGGACAACTGGGAGGTCATTCGTGAAGAGGCCATGCACCTGTTCGACGAAGGCTATATTCGCGCCGCCGAGAAAAACAACGATGCGGGCTTTGGCTCTTTCTTCAAGAAGGGTTGGAAGCGTTTTTACCTGACCTGGTATGGCGAGCCGCTGCCTTCAGCCCAGACGCTCTGCCCCAAGACCGTCGAACTGGTCAGTCGCATCCCTAATGTAAAAGGTGCCATGTTTGCGCTGCTGCCCGGCGGCAGCCATCTGAACCCGCACCGTGATCCCTTCGCCGGCTCCCTGCGCTACCATCTGGGACTTTCGACTCCCAATTCGGATGCCTGCCGGATCTACGTAGATGGCGAGCCTTACGCCTGGCGGGATGGTGAGGACGTCATGTTCGACGAGACCTTCGTGCACTGGGTCAAGAACGAAACGGAGCAGACGCGGGTCATCCTGTTCTGCGATATCGAACGTCCGCTCCGCTCGCGTCTGCTGACTGCCATCAACCGTCGCGTCAGCCATTTCCTGGGCAGCGCCACTGCGCCTCAGAACGTTGATGGAGAACGTGTAGGCGGTATCAACCAGGCCTATGCCTTCAGCAAGCGCTTCGGTGATGCCTTTGGTGGCATGGTTCGCAGCTTCAAGCGTCGCCACCCCAAGGCATACAAGGTGCTCAAGCCTGTACTGGCCATCCTGGTCTTTGTCCTGCTGTTGAAGTGGATATTCGGCTGATCCATCTGTGCCAAAGCGCTTAACGGGGCGCTTTGGCCGCTCGTTCCTTCGCCTTGGCAGCATCCCATAACGCATCCAGCTCTTCCAGCTCACATGCTTCCGGACGCTTACCCTGCTCGCGCAACGCCTGCTCGATAAAGCGGAAGCGCCGCTCGAACTTGCTGTTGGCACCGCGCAAGGCATTTTCCGGATCGACCTTGAGATGGCGGGCCAGGTTGGTCACTACAAAGAGCAGATCGCCAACCTCCTCGGTAATGTGCTCATGATCCTGCTCGGCCATGGCCTCGATAACTTCGTTCAGCTCTTCGTGCAGCTTGTCGATGATGGGTTCTGCGGCCGGCCAGTCAAAACCTACTCCAGCTGCACGCTTCTGTAGCTTGGCCGCACGAGACAGCGCTGGCAGCACAGCAGGAACGTCATCCAGCAGAGAGAGCTGCTCTGGCGCCTCGGCCTTTTCGGCACGCTCTTGCGCCTTGATTTCCTCCCAGCGCTGCTTGATGGCTTCTTCACTCAGACGGGGCTGATCCAGAGGGCCATAGAGATCGCCGTCGGGGAATATATGCGGGTGGCGCCGCACGAGCTTGCGGGTAATGCTGTCTACGACGTCTGCAAACAGGAACCGGTGTTCTTCCTTGGCTAGCTGACTGTAGTAGACGATCTGAAACAGCAGATCCCCCAACTCATCACGCAGCTGCGCATAGTCGCCCTGCTCGATGGCATCGGCCACCTCGTAAGCCTCCTCGAGCGTGTGCGGGATGATGCTGGCGTAGGTCTGTTTGAGATCCCAAGGACACCCATGCTGCGGATCACGCAGTCGGGCCATGAGATGAAGCAGATCGTCGAGGCTATACATAGGTCGTCCTTACAATCGAAATACGGTCAATAAAAAGGGCGAGCTTACGCTCACCCTTTCATGGTCATACACGGCTCCGGCGGGGCTCAGGTGGCACGATTACGACGGGCCTCTATGATGTTGGGCAGCTGGGAGACACGTCCCAGGAGCCTCCCCAACGCGTCCAGCCCTGGAATCTCGATGGTAAGCAACATGTTGGCCGTGTTCTCTTCCTTGTTGGAACGCGTGTTGACTGCCAAGACGTTGATGCGCTCGTTGAGCAGCACTTGCGAGACGTCACGCAGCAGCCCCGGGCGGTCGTAGGCCTTGACCAGGATATCCACCGGATAGGTTTGGACAGGCACCGGCCCCCAGCTGACCTGAATGATACGCTCGGGCTCACGGCTGGAAAGCTGCAGCGCATTCTGGCAATCCTGACGGTGAATGGTGACGCCACGGCCCAGCGTGATGTAGCCGACAATGGGATCACCCGGCACCGGTTGGCAGCAGCCGGCAATCTGAGTCAGCAGATTACCCACACCATTGATCTGTACATCGCCCCGCTTGCCCGACTTGTGCGGAGACGGCTTGCGCTGCAGGAGATCAAGTGGATCGGTCTCCTTCTCTGGCTCGACCAGCTGCTGAGCCGCATGCATGACATGGGCAAGACGCAGGTCACCTGCTCCCAGGGCAGCCTGCATATCCTCTGCATTCTTGTAATTGACCTTTTCGGCGAGCGTGTTGTAGTCCACCGGCGGTAGCGCCAGACGAAGCAACTCTCTCTCGATCATGGCCTTCCCGGCAGCCACATTCTGATCACGGGCCTGGAACTTGAACCAGTGAACGATCTTGGCCCGGGCACGCGAGGTCATTACATAGCCCAGGTTCGGGTTGAGCCAGTCACGACTGGGTGAACCCTGCTTGCCGGTAATGATTTCTACCTGCTCACCTGTCTGCAGCGTGTAATTGAGCGGCACGATGCGGCCATTAATCTTGGCGCCCCGACAGTTATGCCCGATTTCAGTGTGCACACGATAGGCGAAATCGAGTGGAGTAGCGCCCTTGGGCAAATCGATGGCATGCCCATCCGGTGTAAACACATAGACCCGGTCAGGTTCGATATCTACCCGCAGCTGCTCGGCCAGGCCACCGATATCACCCAGCTCCTCGTGCCATTCCAGCACCTGCCGGAGCCAGGAGATTTTCTCTTCGTAATGGCTGGATGCCGATTTGACATCCGTCCCCTTGTAACGCCAATGAGCGCACACCCCCAGCTCCGCCTCTTCATGCATGGCATGAGTACGGATCTGCACCTCAAGCACCTTGCCTTCAGGGCCGATCACCGCCGTATGCAACGAGCGGTAGCCGTTTTCCTTGGGGTTGGCAATATAGTCGTCAAATTCCTTGGGAATATGGCGCCACAAGGTGTGGACGATCCCCAGGGCGGTATAACAGTCGCGGATTTCAGGAACAAGCACACGAACCGCACGAACGTCGTAGATCTGGCTGAAATCCAGACCTTTTTTCTGCATTTTTCGCCAGATCGAGTAGATATGCTTCGCACGACCGCTGATATCCGCCTTGACACCCGTCGCAGCCAACTCCTGCTTGAGCTGCTGCATGACATCGGCAATGTACTGCTCGCGATCGAGCCGGCGCTCGTGCAGCAACGTGGCGATCTGCTTGTACTGAATCGGCTCCAGGTAGCGGAAGGACAAATCCTCCAGCTCCCATTTGATGTGACCGATTCCGAGGCGATGCGCCAACGGTGCATAAATATCGAACACTTCACGCGCGACGCGGTTGCGGCGTTCATCCGTGGCGTTTTTGACCGCCCGGATCGCACAGGTACGCTCGGAAAGCTTGATCAAAGCCACGCGGACATCGTCCACCATGGCTACCAGCATGCGGCGCAGGTTATCCACCTGGGCCTGGGTGCCCAGCACCATTGATTGCCGCGGATTGAGACTGGCGCTGATCGCCGCCATGCGCAGCACGCCTTCAATCAGCTTGGCCACAACCGGGCCGAAACGCTTGCCAGCTTCTTCCAGGCTCGCCTTGCCTTCGCGTACGGCGCGGTAGATCAGCGCGGCGACAAGGGAATCCTGATCCAGTTTGAGATCTGCCAGGATCTCCGCCATCTCCAGCCCCGTCTGAAAACTGGAGGTACCCGGAGCCCACAAGTGTTCGGAGGGTGCAGCCTCTGCTTCGGCCGCACGAGCGAATTCGCATGCTTCCAGCAAGGCCTGACGCTCGAAGTTCGGGTCCATGCTCTGGACGTGATCGAGCCATGCCTCGATGTTGATGCTGCCATCATTATTGACGGGTTGATGCGCTCTGACCTGTACCATCTTACGTTCCTCGGCGCTATTTATTGCGCCGTTTAAGTCCAGCCATCAACTGGCCGATTACGCGAGGTTCAGGCTAAACGAAAAAACACGTATTCAGGTGATCTGCGAGTGATCGGAATGTAAAAGGCCATTACAGTCCCGAATACAGTCACACCGGACTCACCCTCATTCATTACTTTTCGCTAGACCTGCCCCTACCTCGCTACAAACAAAACCATCGCCTCGACATGCGCCGTCTGCGGGAACATGTCCAGGATTCCAGCCCGCACAGGAACATACCCCTGACGAACCAGTTCGCCTGCATCCCGTGCCAATGTAGCGGGATTACAGGACACATAGAGCACACGCTGTGCACCCAGTTGCTTCATCTGCTGCACTACGGCCAACGCGCCATCACGTGGCGGGTCCAGCAATACGGATGAAAAGGTCTGGCCAAACCATGGCGCATCGATAAGCGGCTTCGACAGGTCTGCCTGGAAAAAGTGCGCGTTATCCAGGCCATTGGCCCGGGCATTTTCACTCGCGCGCTCCGCCATGACGGAAACGCCTTCTACGCCAACCACGGCATGCACACGCTGCGCCAATGGCAGGGCGAAATTGCCAAGTCCGCAAAACAGATCGAGCACCCGCTCATTCGGCTCCGGCGCAAGCCAGTCAAGCGCCTGTGCAATCATCGCCTCGTTAACCGATGCATTGACCTGTACGAAATCACCCGGACGGTAAGCAATCGTCAGGTTCCATGGCTCCAGTCGGTAGCTAAGTGCTGCCTCGGGCTCGTCGGGATACGGCTCACCTTCGGCCTGCCACCAGAGTTGAACCGAGTGCTCCGTGCAGAAATAGCGCAGATGATCGCTGTCACGCGGCGAGAGCAGACGCGTGACACGCACCAGCATGGCGCAGGCCGTCCCTTGAAACAGCTCGACGTGACCAATGGCTTGCGGCTGCTCCAACCCGACAAGTAAAGCCGGTAGCGCCCTGGCAATAGGCTGCAATGGCTCGACCAGCACACCACAGGCCTCCAGCGGAACGATATCCTGGCTGGCAAGCGCCCGAAATCCAACATCCAGGCGGCGAGCCTTGGCATCCCAGCGCACCGCGATGCGTGCACGACGCCGATAGCCCAACTCTGGGCCATGCAGTGGCGCAGCCCATTCATTGGGCGTCACGCCGGCAAATCGCTGTAGTTGCTCGGCCAGCGTACGCTGCTTGAGGGCCAGTTGAGCCTCATGCGGAATATGCTGCAAGGTGCAGCCACCGCAACGACCGGCCATGGCACACGAAGGCAGGCGTCGTTCGCCACTAGGCTCAAGCACCCGCTCCACACGCGCCTCAACCACCTGGCTTTTGGCAGACAACACACGTGCCTCAACCGTTTCCGATGACAAGGCACCCGAAACGAACCAGGTCCGACCTTCGAGATAGGCGATACCCCGGCCATCATTGGCCATCTTCTCAATGGTCAGGCGCTGTTTCTTGCCGACCGGAACCGACGAGGCCCGGCTACCGCCGCTCGGCTGAAAACGCAGCCCTTTTGCACGCATACTGTTCTCTTGAATCAAACCCGCGTTTAACGCGGATCATAAACACCAGTAGAAAGATAACGGTCACCACGATCACAAATGATCGCCACGATGACTGCATTCTCAACTTCTTTGGAAATACGCAGCGCAGCCGCTACGGAACCACCCGACGATACGCCGCAGAAAATACCCTCTTCCCGGGCCAGACGGCGCATCACGTCTTCTGCCTCTTCCTGGCTCATGTCGACGATACGATCCACACGCGTGGCATCGAAAATCTTTGGCAGGTACTCCTGCGGCCACCGGCGAATACCGGGAATGGCGGCACCTTCGCTCGGCTGCAGTCCGACGATCTGCACCTCAGGATTCTGCTCCTTCAGGTAGCGCGACACGCCCATGATGGTACCGGTCGTACCCATGGAACTGACGAAGTGCGTGATGCTACCGCCGGTCTGCTGCCAGATTTCAGGGCCGGTCGAGCTGTAGTGGGCAGAAGGGTTGTCCCCATTGCCGAACTGATCCAGCACCTTGCCCTTGCCCTCGGCCTGCATACGGGTCGCCAGATCACGCGCACCCTCCATGCCTTCTTCGCGACTGACCAGGATCAACTCGGCGCCATAAGCCGTCATGGCCGCCTTGCGCTCAGCGCTGGAGTTATCCGGCATGATCAGAACCATGCGATAACCCTTGATGGCTGCAGCCATCGCCAGGGCAATGCCCGTATTGCCCGAGGTCGCCTCGATCAGTGTATCGCCCGGCTGGATATCACCGCGCAACTCGGCACGCGTGATCATCGAAAGGGCTGGCCGATCCTTTACCGATCCGGCCGGATTGTTGCCTTCCAGCTTGACCAGCAGGGTATTGGATGTATCACCGGGCAGGCGCTGCAAACGCACCAGCGGTGTATTGCCGACGCAGTCGGCAATGGTCGGATACTGCACGCTCATGGAATTCGCTCGGTTCCGCTGCCTTTGAATAGGCCTCTATGATACCGGCAAATGAGGGGCGTTCCCTAATCCCATGATGCACGGGATGAATAAAGGCGATATCAGGTCGTCTTTTCCGCAGCCTCTGGCCGTGAGCTGACACCACGACTCCAGCATTTTCGGCCTGTTTACTCCCGCGGAGAACCGTTTAGCGACCATCCGCCACAAAATCGTCCCGGCAATCGAAACAACTGTTTTACACTTCCCCCATTGTTGCTCTGGAGACGGGTAAGTGCTGAACGAGTTGGGAATCAAGGGCCGCATCCTGCTGCTGAGCCTGCTACCGACGTGTGTCATGGCGATGGTGCTGGGCGGTTACTTCAGCTGGGTTCAGCTATCCGACATGCGGACGGTGCTAGAAGAGCGCGGCCAACTGATCGCCGAACAGCTTGGACCGCTGGCCGCGCCTGCCCTGCTTCGGGATGACCGGGTCCTGCTCCAGCGCATTGCCCAGGATGTACTTGATCAGGCCGATGTACGGGCTGTCGAGTTCATCAGTGCCGACCAGAAAATCCTGGCCCATGCCGGCCCTCGTATGACAATCGCTATTCGTAACGACGATGGCGAGACCGCCAGCCTGCGCAGCGGTCTGGATGTCACACACTTCCATCTACCCGTTCAGGCCCGGCATCTCAAGCTCATTACCGGTGAGGTCAACATGCCCAGCTCGCACCTGCTGGGCTGGATCGATATCGAGCTGTCTCACCACGCCACCCTCCTGCGCGGCTACCGCAATCTGGTGATCAGCCTCCTTTTGATCATCTTCGGTCTCTGCCTGACAGCCGTGGTAGCTGTCCGTATCGGTCGCAGCATCAATCATCCCCTGCGCATCATCAGCGATGGCGTGGGTCATCTCAAGGACGGTCAGCTGGAAACCCGCCTGCCCAAAGACCTTGGCAGTTACGAGCTGGATACCCTAGCGGACGGGATCAACCGTATGGCCGAAGCCATGCAGAACGCCCAGGAGGAAATGCAGAACAACATCGACCAGGCCACGGAAGATGTGCGGCAAAACCTGGAAACCATCGAAATCCAGAACATCGAGCTGGACCTCGCCCGCAAGGAAGCCCTGGAAGCCAGTCGGATCAAGTCCGAATTCCTGGCCAACATGAGTCATGAGATCAGAACGCCCCTCAATGGCATCATCGGCTTTACCAATCTGCTGCAAAAAAGCGAGCTGACGCCCCGGCAGCAAGATTATCTCGGCACTATTCAGAACTCTGCTGAAAGCCTGCTGGGCATCATCAATGAGATCCTGGACTTCTCCAAGATCGAAGCCGGCAAGCTGGTTCTGGAAAGTATTCCCTTCAATCTGCGCGATATGATTCAGGACACCATGACCATTCTGGCACCAGCTGCGCATGAAAAGCAGCTGGAACTGGTCAGCCTGATCTACCGTGACACTCCGGTCCATCTGGTAGGCGACCCCCAGCGCCTGCGCCAAGTGTTGACCAACCTGGTCAGCAACGCCATCAAGTTCACTCACGAAGGCACTATTGCTGTCCGCGCGATGGTGGAAGATGAAGACGATGACCATGCCCAGCTACGGATCAGTGTTCAGGACTCAGGCATTGGTCTCTCCGAGCAAGATCGGGACATGCTTTTCCAGGCCTTTACCCAGGCAGACAATTCACTCTCCCGACAGGCGGGGGGCACCGGCCTGGGTCTGGTCATCTCCAAACGTCTCGTCGAGCAAATGGGCGGCGAAATTGGACTGGAGAGCGAGCCCGAGGAAGGATCCGAGTTCTGGATCACCATAAACTTGCCCAAATCGCGCAATCCGCTGGAAACCCATCGCCGACTGGCCTTTGCCGGCCGCCGCGTAGGCCTTGTGGAACCACACGAGCTGACACGCCAATCGCTACGCCATCAGCTGGAGGATTGCGGTTTGGAGGTGGTCGAGTTCGAGACGCTTGAGCAGCTGACGGAAGCCGTTTCCAGGCAGCGGAAAAGCGAGGCCGCCATCACGCTGGCCGTGCTAGGGGTAAGCTCCAGCATCCTGCCACCTGATCTACTGACTGAGCGCGTCTGGCAGCTTGAGCGGCTGGACTGTAACTCGCTGATCTTCTGCCCCACGACCGATCAGTCCGTGTTCCATGCAGCCTTACCAGATGTGCATTGCCAATTGCAGGCCAAGCCCGCCTGCAGCCGTAAACTGGAACGAGCCGTCGGTGAGTTGCTCAATCAGCGGCCGACTCGTCCTGAGAATACTGCCCATACCCGAATTGACCGCGCACCTCGCCTGCTCTGTGTTGACGATAACCCCGCCAACCTGCTGCTGGTCGAAACGCTTCTTACCGACCTTGGCGCTGAGGTCACGGGTGTCGACAGTGGTTATGCCGCTGTCGAAGCGGCGCAGAGGGAGCGCTACGACCTTATCTTCATGGACGTACAGATGCCTGGCATGAATGGCCGACAGGCCACTGAAGCGATTCGCGCCTGGGAGGTGGAAAGCGAACATCCGCCGGTACCTATCGTGGCATTGACTGCCCACGCCATGTCCAACGAGAAGCGGGCCCTGCTTCAGGCAGGCATGGATGATTACTTAACGAAGCCCATCAGTGATCGGCAGCTTGCCCAGGTGGTGCTCAAATGGACTGGTCTGCGCCTTCAGCAAAACGATACTCAGGAGATGAGCCCGCTGTCCTCTTCCGGGGCAAACATTGCCAATCTGGCCATATTGGATGAAGACGAAGGGCTGCGGCTGGCCGCAGGCAAGGCCGATCTGGCCAGTGACCTGTTGACCATGCTGCTCGCCTCGCTGGCAGCTGACCGGCAAGCCATCCGCTCGGCCCGAGAGAATGGTGACCGCATCGGCCTAATCGAGCGGATCCACCGCCTGCATGGCGCAACCCGCTACTGTGGAGTTCCTCAGTTACGAGCCGCGTGCTATCAGAGCGAGACATTGCTCAAACAAGGCGCCCCTACTTCATCGCCCATTCTGGACGAGCTTGATGCCGCTATCGTGCAGCTTTCGACCATGTCCAAAACACCTATTTAACGGAGTGATGCCAATAGGCCAACTCAGTATTCAAGGTTTCACTCCTTTGTAAACACTATATAGTAGGCAGCTATCTTTTCGATAAACGGCGTTCATTCTGTGGCGCCATTATCGTGACACCTTAAATCCGGTATGCGATATTCGCCGCCGCTTAACTGTCAGACAGGCTATCTATAGTGATTCATCGGCTCCGACGTTTTTTATTGTTGGATGAATCCAGACAAACCCCAACACCTGACTTTATCTGGAAAACCAGCACGCTGCGGGTACTGGCACTCAGCAGTATCGTGCTGGTTGCCCTTATTTTCATCCACTGTACCTATCAGGCACTAGAGGCTGGTCGCCCTTACGTTCTGATAATGGAAGCCGTCTTTCTTGGCGCCTTCTTCAGCCTCTTCGCTTTCAGATCACGCTCCTATCGGCTTAGCGGTACGGTCTTGATCTTCGTCCTATACGCACTCGGTTTGTGTAGCCTGTTCTTCGTCGACTACAAGCAAGCCAAGGCTGGCATCCTTATTATTTATGCCACACCGCTGCTGGCGCTGATCTTTTTCAACTGGCGCGTTTATCTGGTGCTGTGCGTCGCCAATTTGCTGCCTCTTTACCTGTTGTTGAGCGACACCCCCATACCTCATCTGTTTGGCATCAACCTGTCGTTGAGCTACACGCGCAACTACCTGCATTTGCTTCTGTTCATGCTGTTCAACGTGTGTATTCCGCTTGCCATTGCTCGTCTCATAACCACCTTGGCCAATGCGCAGCGACGCCAGCATCAGCTCAATCAGGCGCTGCAATACAGCCAGCAACTCTACAATGAAGTGTTTTCCCACCTGGGCGCATTTCTGCTCTGCCGAAGCGATGGACTGATCCTCAAACTCAATGACGAAGCGGCTGCCTTGCTGGGGCTACCAGCGCGGGTAATCGAGAGTCAGGTTTATTTGGGCAATCTAGTACGCAATGAACAAGGTGAGCCGGTCAAACTGGTTCCGGACGACTCCCTACAGGAATGGCAGGTCCAGGGTAGAACTAAACCTCGCTGGCTCAATCTTCGTATCAGTCAGCCGACATCCAATCAGAATGTACTGGTAAAACTGCGTGACATTACCCATCTGCATGCTTTGCAAAGCGAACTGCGTAACTCCGAGCGCCTGAGCATTCTGGACCCGCTGGTAGGCGTACTGAACCGCAGCGGCGCCATCAAGCGACTGGAGCAGGCAATTGGCCAGGCGGGCTCGAAGCCACTGGCCGCGCTGACCATTCGCCTTCCTCACCTGACTTACATCAATACCAAGTATGGCCTGGATGTCGGCGATCAGTACCTGCAAGCCTTTGCGCACCACCTGAGTCGCTTGCCACGAAAGAATCTGGTAGCTCGCCTCAAGGGCGCCACGTTTCTGGTGGTTCTCACCGAGCTGGACAGCATCGAAATCGGCCTTGATCGGCTACATGAACTCAAGAGCAGCCTACCTCCGCATTTGCAGATCGACCGACATCTTATTGATGTGGCGCCTGATCTTGGAACCGCGTTCTATCCTCAGGATGCGACCAATGCGCTGCAGTTGATCGAGCGTAGCAGTCATGCGCTCAAGAATCCCCATGGCGATACGCTTCTACCCACCTATGACTCCAACCTGGCGCAGCGCACGTTCGAGCGAACCGAGCTGTTGCTGGAACTGAGAAAGGCCATCGAAACCCACGCCCTTTTTCTTCACTATCAACCTCGGGTCGATGCTCAAGGCAACCTTCACAGTGTGGAAGCACTGGTACGCTGGACGGACCCCAACGGCCGCCCCGTTCCACCCGATCAGTTTGTCGCCATAGCTGAGGAAAGTGGACTGATCCATACGCTGGACGCCTATGTTCGCGATATGGCATGTGCCCAGATTGCACGCTGGAAACGCGACCTGGGTACCGCACCACTGGTGGCAGTTAATCTGTCCGCTCAGGAAGTCGCAACGGAAGGTCTGGCCGAAAAGTTTTCCGGCTGCCTGCAACGATACGGGCTGACCCCTCATGACCTGGAAATCGAAATCACTGAAAGCAGCCTGCTTCATGAAAACGAAACCACGCTGACCAACCTCAAGACCCTCGAAACCAGCGGCTATCGACTCACCATGGATGACTTTGGCACTGGCTATTCGTCACTCAGCCGCCTGACCCACTTGCCTATTTCGAGCTTGAAGATTGACCGCTCCTTCCTGGCTGACGTTCCTGGCAGCGAGCGCCAGGAAACGCTGATCAAGACCTTGATCGCCCTGGCGCGCCTGATGGATCTGAAAGTCGTTGCCGAAGGGGTGGAAACCAATGAACAACTGGCGCTCCTGGATAGCCTGGGATGCGATCTCTACCAGGGTTACCTGTTCTCCCGTCCGGTCGATGCGTCCACGTTGACCGAGCGGTATCTGGCGCCCGGGTTACTCTTCAAAGAGTGACAATTGGCGGGCGCCCTCCCGCAAATCGATCAGTCTTACCCCTACGCCCAACAGGCGAACCGGCTTGCCTCCCCGCATGAAGGCCTGGGTCAGAAGCCGTCGATAACTATCGATATCCCGCCCAGCCCCGGCCTGCTCAAGGGTGGTTTGGGTAAAGTCGTGAAACTTGACCTTGACGAAAGGTTTTTCCGGCCGGTAATGGGTATCCAGTCGGCCAAGCCGCCCGGCCAGCTCTTCAAGCAAAGCAGGCAGCTGGGCCGTACAGGCGGCCAGATCAGGCAGGTCATGCTCGAAAGTATTTTCAACACTGACCGACTGACGTCGACTATCCACCTGGACTGATCGTTCGTCAATTCCCTGAGCCAGATTCCACAGCCGCTCGCCAAACAGACCAAACTCCTTGATCAATGCAAGGCGTCCCCACTCCAGCAACTGCTCGCACCGCTCGATCCCCAGGCGAGTCAGCTTTTCAGCCGTCACCTTGCCTACGCCATGCAACCGGGCAACAGGCAACGTAGCCACAAACGCGGCCACTTCCGGTGGGGTAATAACAAACAGCCCGTTCGGCTTGCGCCAGTCGCTCGCAATCTTGGCCAGAAACTTGTTTGGCGCCACACCAGCTGAAACAGTGATATGAAGTTCTTCCCACACACGTCGGCGAATCTCCTGCGCAATTCGGGTTGCACTGCCGGAAAAATGCGGACTGTCCGAAACGTCGAGATAGGCCTCATCCAGGGAAAGCGGTTCGATCAAATCGGTAAAATCACGAAATATCGTATGGATCTGACGCGATACCGCCTTGTAGACATCAAAGCGCGGGCGCACAAAGATGATGTCGGGGCACAGCCGCTGGGCTTGATGGGAGGCCATTGCCGAACGCACCCCGTATGCACGCGCCTCATAATTGCAGGTTGCGACCACACCACGCCGATCGGGAGTACCACCGACGGCGATTGGCCGGCCTACCAGGCGAGGGTCGTCACGCATCTCGACGGCGGCATAAAAACAGTCGCAATCGATATGGATGATTTTTCTCTGCGTCATACCCTCATGCTCGACAGGCTCGCTAACACCGCTGCGCCTGTATTATGCGCTATACGCCCTTACCCACCCAGCGGTTCTCCGAAACTTTAGCGGCCTCGCGACACTCGGAATTCTAGAACATTACGATAACCAGGAGCCGCCATGACTGATCGTACGGATAAACTCGACAAGTCCCATGACCATGATCAGGTCGCTAAACGCGACGAAGCTCATGCACAGCGCAAGCTACCCGAAGAGGCGGTAAGCGATCTGGAAAGTCCTGAGCCTGGCACGCATACCATCGACAAGGTCATCACCCCGGTATCGAATAAGGAGCTGGACAGTCAGGTCGGTGAGTTGAACCGTAAGCTGGACGAGGTCGAGAAAAAGCTGGATAAATAAACCTTACAATAGGCTGATAGTGTGGGCCCTGACTACCACCGTCTCCTGACGAAACCGGGTCTCGAGCGAGGCCCGGTACTGCTGCCACCACACCTGCTCCAGCGCGTCGGCCATCACCTCATAAATGATCAATTCATCCCGTACCGTATGGCTTTCGTCTTCCTGCCATAGTCCTTTCGCCGGAGCCTGGCTGAATGCCGTCAACCCGCCAAACTTTTCAACAAGCTCATTGCGCACCTCACTAAATAGCGTTTTAGGGAGGTCGCGGCCATCGTTGTCATAAAGGGGCAGCAGCAATTGGATCAGGTACATGGTCAGCCTCTCGAATAGATGAATGTAGCGGCATAGAGCGTCTTGAAAGCTAAGACCATGAACGGTTTGAATCGGCACATATAAATAGCAGCGCCCCGATAATCGAGGCATCGCAATAACGAGAGACAGGCAAGGAAACCTGCCCGCCTCTCTATCGTTAGATTCTGAAACTTGAAACGAGCTGATCGAGGCGATTGGCCTGTTGTTCCAGGGCATGGCAAGCGCCCAGGGTTGCGTTCAGGTTTTCCACGCCCTGCTGGTTGAGCGAGTTGATCTCGGTAATGTCGACATTAAGCGACTCCACCACCGCGCTCTGCTCTTCCGTAGCGGCCGCCACCGACTGGGTCATGCCATCGATATCGGTAATGCGCTCGGCTACCGAGCCCAACCGCTCGTTGGCCTTTTGCGCGATGGTCATGCTGTCCTCGCTGAAGCGTTGACTTTCGGTCATGGTGGAAACCGCTTCGCCCGCCCCGGTTTGCAGCTCCTGAATCATGCTCTGGATCTCTCGGGCCGAACTCTGGGTACGATGTGCCAGACCACGCACCTCGTCCGCTACCACCGCAAAACCACGCCCGGCATCGCCTGCCCGTGCAGCTTCGATCGCAGCATTGAGCGCCAGCAGGTTGGTCTGCTCGGAAATGCCCTGGATCACTTCCAGGATATGTCCGATGCGGGTGGTCTTCTGGTTCAGCTCATCAATACGGCCGCAGGAGGCGCTGATGTTGGCGGACAGGGTTTCCATCGCCGTCAGGGTCTGGCCCAGTACGCGGCGACCCTCCTCGG